>BDEJ01000029.1 GCA_001653155.1 Porphyromonadaceae bacterium H1 | reverse complement strand
GTTTCGAAGATTAATTTGCTGAATATCAAACAATATGTGGTTTTTTAAGGGACGACTATATAGAGAAAACACATGTCGCTGTCGGGATTCGTCGCTCAATAGCTCTCGTGCCTGTACACAAAGCGGAATACGAACTGTCTTATTTATATAAGACGTTTTCTGCGGTTGCAGAATAATTACGTCGTCTATAATATTGTCCCACTTCAGCCCTTTTACATCGCTGAAACGTAGCGAGGTAAAGCAAGAAAAAAGAAATGGGCGCAGTACTTTCTTTTCTGTCTCGTTCGTGTATTTGCTTTTGTAATGTTTTAGTAGCGTCGCGACTTCCGTCTCGGAAAGAAAAGAACGGTCTGGGGTTATTGTCGATATTTTATAGTCCTCGAAAGGGTTTTTCTGTATTATATTCTTCTTGTGTGCTATACGTATGTAGGTCTTTATGTTACGCAGATTCGAGTTAATTGTGTTTTGACAGTTCCCACGCTTTTTACAGTAAATTTGAAATTCATTCAGGAAATCTACATCTAATTCGCAGAACAAAATTTCATTCTTAAATTCTCGCAACTTTTTTATTGTAACGGTGTGCTTCTCAAGCGTGTTTGCAGATAAAAGCCCTTTGCGCTTGTTTAATTCGTTGCTATAGAAATCGAGAAAAGAGACCGAGTAGGTCGGAACTTCGTACTCGCGCATAAGGGTCTCGGCGGTTAGCTTTTTGTCCTCAAGTCTGTATTTTACTGCTATTTCGGTAATCTTGCGCTTTACGTTATTTATAAGTAGATTTTTTTCTTTTGCCTCGTGTCCTCTCCCAAGAACAGAACCAGCGTCCGGCTCCCATTCTTTGGCGGTAACTTCCACGCCGGTATGAAAGCGGCAGCGCTTCCCGGAGAGGTAGCATATAACATAAACGGGGCTTTTCCCGTCTTTCTTCGTGTTAATAACCTGAGCGTGCAGTTTCATGCGTTAAAAAATTTTTTGGCGGTTGTTTTGGCGGTCTTGGATTTTTAACGCTGTTTCTATTGCCTCCTATCAGCCGCGTAAGTGTCTGATATACATATAAAACAGCGAATCCCGACAGCGGAAACGCTGTCGGGATTTTGAGCAAAGCTCTCCCTCTTGGACTTGAACCAAGGACCCTCTGATTAACAGTCAGATGCTCTAACCGACTGAGCTAAGGAAGAATTTGTGTTACATTTTTCTCAAATGCGCATGCAAAGGTAATTGCTTTTTGTGAAATATGCAATATCTTTGCGCAAAAAAAGAAAAATATTTTTATGAAGAAAATTATAGGAATGGGTAATGCGTTGACAGATATATTGTTGCCCATTGATAGTGATGCCGTTCTGACTGAACTGAATCTTCCCAAAGGAAGCATGCAACTCGTCGATCAGAAAAAATCTGTGGAGATTTCTCAACTTCTGAAGCGTTTCGAACGTAAGATGGTAGCCGGAGGATCGGCTTCGAATACGATAACGGGAGTTACTCGCTTGGGAGCAGAGGCAGCCTTGGTCGGGAAGATAGGCGAGGATGAAGTAGGGAGTTTTTATAAAAGCGATGTTGAAAAAAATGGTGTATTGCCTTTGCTCTTGACAAGCGCTACTCCTTCGGGACGTTGCGTGGTATTGGTGTCGCCTGATGGAGAGCGTACGATGTGTACTTATTTGGGAGCTGCTTCGGAGTTGACGGCCGGAGACTTATCGCCCGACATGTTTAAGGGTTACGATATCTTCCATATCGAAGGTTATTTGGTACAAAACAACGATTTGATTCGTAAGGCGGTGAAGCTGGCCAGTGAAGCCGGTCTGACCGTTTCTATTGACTTGGCAAGTTACAATGTGGTGGAAGAAAATCTGGACTTTCTCAAGGAAATAGTGAGTAAGTACGTAGATGTCGTTTTTGCCAATGAGGACGAAGCCCGTGCTTTTACGGGAAAATCTCCCTCGGAGGCTTTAGAGGCAATTTCGAAGCATGTGCGTATTGCCGTTGTGAAAACGGGCAAAGAAGGCTCTCTTGTGAAAAGTGCCGATGGGACATTTCGTGTGCCTGCACGCAAAGCCAATTGTATCGATACTACAGGTGCTGGCGACTTGTATGCTACCGGTTTCTTGTTCGGTATGGCCTGCGAACTCCCCTTGGAACGCTGTGGCGAAATAGCCTCCCTTGTTGCCGGACATGTGGTGGAGGTACTGGGCGCTAAAATACCGGATGTCGCTTGGGAAGAAATCCGCAGCGAAGTATCGAATGTTTTGTCTTAAATAATAGCTATTGCTTCAGTTTTTCTTGTTATGCTTTCCTTTTCCGATGTCTCGCAGTGAGCCTTCCGACCAGTTCATGGGGTATTTTAAGAAAATGAAGTGATAGCAGAGCCAAGTAGAGAAGCATCCTACGAGGGAACCTGCCAGTACATCTTCTGCAAAGTGCTGCGAAAGGTAGATGCGTGAATAGCCCACCAAGGCAGCCATGCAAAAGTAAAGCACATGCAGTGCTTTGTTTCGCGTTGCCAAGGCCAGACAGAGGAAAAAAGAGAAGGCCGTAGCCGTATGTCCGGAAGGGAAGCTGTGTTGTGTGTACATTTCAACACCTTCAATCGGGCGCAGGGTAATTTCGGGAAAATGCTCTGCAAAAAACAGTCTGGGGCGAGGTGCGTCGAAAATACGTTTGGCTACGAATGTAAATATACCGGTAAGCAGGCCTGAGCTTAAAATAAACAAACTAATCCGATATTGGTAAAGCAGCAGAAGTCCGGCTACTATAAACGGGAAGCTTTCTCCCCAATGTGTTTGGTATTTGAAGAACAAATCCCCGAAAGGACTGTGAAAAGAACGGAGCCAGAGGTGTAGTTCGGCTTTTTCGTTGTAGATGAGCAGAGTTGCCAGTGTAATTATGAACAAGCTGTAAGGCAAGTAAAAAGCCCAAGGTTTTTGTCTAATCATTGGAGTATAATTTTTATCTTGTAAATACGAATTTGCTCTCACTTGAGAGGCGTGGGTTGAAGCAATAGCCCTCGTCGCTGAAGCTTTGAACCTCCTCTGTTTTCTCGATGCGATTGCATATTACATATCGAGCCAGCAATCCCCGTGCCTTTTTTGTGTAAACGACTATCGGTTTGTAGTTCCCGTTTTTGCTTTCGAGAAATTCGATGTCGATAATCGGAAGTTTCAGCTTTTTCTTATCGAAGGCCTTAAAATATTCGCCCGATAAGAGGTTGAGTACGCTGTTTCCGGCATTTTGAGCGCTTTCCAGAATGTTTTGAGTTATTTTCTCTCGCCAGAAATCATAGAGTTTTTGATTACCTGTCTCGGTTTTTATTTGATCGATCAAGTCGATACGGTAGGGCTGCATCAGATCGAGAGGACGCAGCACACCGTATAACCCGGAGAGGATGCGCAGATGGTTTTGGGCGTAATCGAAGTCGGCAGCTTGGAAATTTGCAGCATTCAGCCCGCGAAAAACTTCACCGTTGAATACGAGCAAGGCTTGACGTGAGTTTTGCAGATTGTGGTCGGCCTGCCAGTTGAAGAGCCGGTCGGTGTTCAGTCGAGCTGTTTGGTGGTTTACACGCAGGATGTCCGCCAATTCTTCGACGGAGTACTTGCGTAACGCTTCGACCAGTTTTCCGGCTTCACTAAGAAATGTGGCTTGACTGTATGTCAAACCGGCTTTGGGTTGGTCGAAGCGTTGTATTTTAGCGGGTGAAAGTAGTATCAGCATTTATTTACTTCGTTTTTAGGTGTTTTCGTGCATGCTTTTTCGTGCGCGCAGCATTTCGCGTTTTCCCGGAGGGCCCGGCAAGCGTTCTACCTCAAATCCGGCTGCCTGCATAGCACGCCGTACACTGCCCTTAGCACAATACGTGGTAAGTTGTGCAGCTTTATTGGCTATATGGAAAAGATCGCTGAAAATGGCCTCGGTCCAGAGTTCGGGTTGCTTCTCCGGCGAAAAGGCATCGAAGAAGCAAAGGTCAAAACTTCCCACAAGCCGAATACCTTCGCGGAAGTCGCAGCGGATTTTTTTCAGACTGAAGTGAGGGGTTATGGCCGTTTCCTTATCCCAAGGACAGCTGTGCATGCTCTTGAAGTGATCCTGCAGGTCTTGAGGTGTCTGCAGTATTTTGCAAAAATTGAGTGTGGCGGCCATTTCTTGGCTTATGGGGTAGGCTTCGAGGCTGGTATAGCGTATATTTCTGCCGCTCTTTTCGGCTTCGATGAGGCTGAGCAAAGCATTCAAGCCTGTCCCGAAGCCCAATTCAACGATTTCGATCTTGGGGTTTGGACAGGATCGGAGTCCGGCTTCGATAAAAATGTGTTGCGACTCTTGTATCGCTCCGTGTGTGGAATGGTAGCACTCACCCAGTTCGGAGGCGAAAAGGGTGTGTGATCCGTCTTCGGTTGTTCTTATTGTTGGTATGCTCATCTCCTCGATCGTAAGCGCCGCAAAAGTACGAATAAAAAAACAAATAAAGTCTCTCGCTGATATTTGACTGAGGAAGCACTCTTTTTCTCGTTTGCAGCATACTTTTTTACTTGTCTTTCCGTTATTCATTGCCGTAAGGGATATGCCTCTTCGGATGCCTCTCAGAGCTATTTTGTGCAACAACGAAAACTGCGTATCTTTGTAGGCCTTAAGCCTGTTTTAGGTTTTGCACGAGGTTTTCGATCCCAGCTAAACAAGCGAGACATGATTGATTATATAAAAGGTAAAATTGTGGAGCTGAATCCCACGAGTGTGGTTCTGGAGACAGGCAATATCGGCTATTCGATCCAGATCAGCCTGCCCGTTTACAGCGCCTTGGCAGATACGGAAGAGGCTCGTCTTTTTGTGCATGAAGCTATTCGCGAAGACGCTTATGTGCTTTATGGCTTTCGTACGCAGGGTGAACGGCAACTTTTTCTACATCTGATTTCGGTGTCGGGTATCGGACCTAATACTGCCCGGATGATTTTATCCTCCTATTCGCCTCAGGAGATACAAGCAATGATAGCTGCGGGCGATGTGGCTGCCCTAAGTTCCATCAAAGGAATCGGAGCTAAAACAGCCCAACGGATTATTGTGGATTTGAAAGATAAAGTCCTCAAAACGGCTTCCGGCGAATTGTCCGGTGGCATACAAGCCAAGCCGACCGAAGGCGCTAAGTCCGAAGCTGTTTCCGCTTTAGTGATGCTCGGTTTCGGTGCCGCTTTGTCGCAGAAAACGGTAGAGCGTATTATAAAACAAGACCCATCGCTGAGCGTTGAACAAGTAATCAAACAGGCCTTAAAAATGATGTAGTACGGCAGCGCAGAGTTTCGGGCTGCGTGGTAGAAAACAACGAAGTAATGAAGACGAAGAGAAAAACAGCGCAGTGCATTATCGGCGCCAAGAGCTAAGCGACTATGTTTTTTCCTAAAAAGAAGATATCTTTTGTTGTGGCGAGTCTCATTTTGTTGGGAGGGGCTTTTGCTCTGGCACAAAACGGTGAGAACTCCCAAACACCTCAGAGCTCCGATAGAGATAACTCTCGCGAGGCTGATCAAGAAACATCCCTGAAGCCCAAAGAAGGGCGGGAGCAACTTGTTTCGCCCATTAGTAAGATAGGGCAGGATAGCTACGACGATATCCGAAAGCAATACCCCATGGATGCACCTCTGCCCGATAATGTCAAGACTGTGGTGGAGTACGATCCTGTTTCAGGACATTATGTGCTGCGTACCTATGTCGGGAAAACCGAAATAGCCTCTCCTTTCACAATGACCGAGCAGGAGTATCGCGATTATTCGGCAGGTCTTGCCATGCGGAAATACTGGCAGGAGAAAAACAAACAAGGCGAGAAAAATAACGAAGATAAGTTTTCTATTTCGGACATGAAATTCGATATCGGGCCCGCCGATAAAATTTTTGGTCCGGGTGGAGTTCAAGTGAAAACGCAGGGTTCAGCCGAGTTGATTTTCGGCGTGCGTGCCAATAATGTTGACAATCCGGCTTTGCCTCAACGTCAGCGCCATACGGTGAATCCCGAATTTGAGCAAAAAATACAGCTCAATGTTAACGGAAAAGTTGGAGACAAGCTCGTTTTTGGTCTCAATTACAACACGGAAGCCAGCTTCGACCACGACCAGAAGCTCATCAGTCTGAAATATCAACCGAGCAAAATCGGTGGTGGCGAAGACGACATCATTCGTAACATCGAAGCCGGAAACGTGAGTATGCAGCTTAACAGCTCGCTTATATCGGGTAGTAGCTCGCTTTTTGGAATAAAAACCGAATTGCAGTTTGGGAAACTTAACGTTACAGCTCTCGCTTCGCAACAGAACTCCGAAAGCAAAACCGTAAACTCCAAAGGTGGCGTACAGACCACTCCCTTTGAAGTCAACATCGACGACTACGACGAAAATCGACATTTCTTTCTTGCCCATTTCTTTCGCGACGGATATGAGAAAAATATCAGTCAGTTGCCTTATATTTCATCCGGTGTGCAAATAAACCGCATAGAAGTATGGGTGACCAACAAGCGTGGCGATTATAATCAAGCGCGTAATATTATTGCATTTATGGACTTGGGTGAAGCCGAAAAGCTTAATAATAATTACTGGCTCTCGGCTCCGGGTGAGAAGCAGCCTCGTAATGAGGTAAACAAGCTTTACTCCGAAGTAATCGCTTTACCGGGGCTGCGCGATATTAAACAGATGAATGAGGTGCTCTCCGTAGCGCTTGAAGCAAAAGGCATTCACGGAGGAGAAGATTATGAAAAAATAGAAAGCGCCCGGCGTCTCGACCTTTCGGAGTTCAGTTTTAATAAAGACCTTGGATACATATCCTTACGCTCGGCACTCAACCCCGACGAAGCTTTGGCTGTTGCTTTCGAATATACCTATCGGGGGAGAACCTATCAGGTAGGGGAGTTTTCTACGGATGCTTCCATTGTCGCGCCGAAAGCCCTTGTCTTGAAGTTGCTGAAAGGAAATGCTCAGTCGCCTTCGCTTAAAAACTGGGATTTGATGATGAAAAATATTTACAACATCGGAGCCTCACGAATCGAAGCCGACAACTTTAAACTCGATATTGTTTACCGAAACGACTCCGTCGGCACGGATTTGCAATATATTTCAGCCGGTGATATTGCTAATCAGTTGCTCTTGCGTGTGATGCGACTCGATCGCCTTAATCCGAATCAAAATCCCGGTCCGGATGGTATTTTTGATTTTGTCGAAGGTTATACCGTTCAGGCTTCCAACGGCCGTATCATTTTTCCGGTACTTGAGCCTTTTGGTCAATACTTGGCTGATCGTATCAATGATCCTCATGCTGCCCGTTTGTACACCTATCCGGAGCTTTACGACTCTACTTTGGTTGTGGCCCGTGAGTACAGCGAGAAAAATAAGTTTCGCCTTGTCGGGAAGTACAAAGGAGCTTCCGGATCGGAAATCCGCCTCAATGCCATGAATGTGCCTCGAGGCTCGGTGACGGTAACCGCAGGAGGAAAAACATTGGTCGAAAATATTGATTACACCGTGGACTATACCATGGGTACGGTGAGTATCATCAATCAGTCTTTGCTCGATTCGTCCACCAACATAGAGGTGAAGCTCGAAAATCAGTCGATGTTCAGCATGCAGCGTAAGACTTTGCTTGGAACTCATTTGGAATATCAATTCAACAAAGACTTCAGCCTCGGAGGAACACTCATGCACCTCTCCGAGATGCCGCTCACCACTAAAGTAAATACGGGAAACGAACCGATATCGAATACCATATGGGGACTGAACTCCTCGTGGAGAGGCGAATCGCAGTGGCTCACCAACATGATAGACAAACTGCCTTTTGTCAACGCTACCAAGCCTTCGACTATAGCATTGAATGCCGAATTTGCACAACTCATTCCCGGTCATTCCCAAGTAATCAGTAGTGCCGGACTGGCTTATGTGGATGACTTTGAAACTACACAAACCAATATCGATGTGCATTATCCTTATTATTGGCGTTTGGCAAGTACCCCTTCCGTTTTCCCCGAATCCAAGAACAGCGACTATAGTTACGGTTCGAACCGTTCTCTTCTTTCGTGGTACTATGTGGACAAGATACTGAATGACAACAGACGTGAAACACCTGCTCACCTGCGTGAAGACATCAAGTCGAAGTCGAATCACCTCACACGGAACGTAGAGGTTTCGGAAGTATTTCCCAATAAAGATCGTCTGAGTACCGAAACTGCCTTGCTTACGGTGCTCAACCTCTCGTATTACCCTAACGAGCGAGGCCCTTACAACTTGGATACGGACGGGATGAATCCCGACGGTAGTCTGACCAATCCCCAAAAACGTTGGGGAGGAATTATGCGTAAAATAGACCGGACGGACTTTGAGGCAGCCAACATCGAATACATCGAGTTCTGGATGATGGATCCCTTTATCAACGACAAAAGCAACAGCCATAAAGGAGGTAGCTTGTATTTCAATTTGGGAGATATCAGTGAAGATGTGCTTAAAGACGGGAAGAAGTTTTTCGAACACGGCCTCAGCATAGACGGAGATTTGTCGAAGAATGAAGCTACAACATGGGGAGTAGTTCCTAAAACACAATCTACCGTGACAGCTTTCGATAATACGCCCGGCGCTCGTAAAAATCAGGATGTTGGATTGAACGGGCTATCCTCCGAACAGGAGCGAAGTTTTCCGCTTTATCAGGATTATCTGCAACGAGTAAAGACGAAAGTAAGCAACCCGGCCGCAATCAGCAAGATAGAAAGCGACCCGGCCGGAGATAACTACCGCTACTATCGTGGCAGTGAGTACGATAAAGAAGAAGCCAGCATTCTGGAGCGTTACAAATACTACAACGGAACGGAAGGCAACTCGCCCGACGCAACAGAAGTTTCCGAAATTTATTCCACTTCGGCGACCCTCACTCCCGATGTTGAAGATGTGAACGACGATAATACTCTGAATGAATACGAAAAGTATTATGAATACAAAGTAGCCATTGACAGAGGCGAGATGGAAGTGGGACGCAATTACATTACGGATAAAATAACAAAACAAGTCTATCTGGCCGACGGAACAACGGAGTCCGTCAACTGGTATCAGTTCCGTATTCCCATACGTGGAGGGAAAGCCAAGGGCAATATCCGCAACATAAAATCCATTCGTTTCATGCGCATTTACCTTACCGATTTTGAAGAGGACATTCACTTGCGCTTTGCTACGATGGACTTGGTGCGTGGCGAATGGCGTGCCTATAACAAGGAACTCCAAACAATGCCTTCGACAGGAGCCATGAATGTACAATCGGTAAACATAGAAGAAAACTCCGATAAGACTCCGGTGAATTACCTCTTGCCTCCGGGGGTAACGCGACAAACCGACCCGGGACAACCTCAACTGCTTCAACAAAACGAGCAATCCATGTTGTTGAAGGTAACGAATCTCTCTCCCGGAGAATCTAAGGCTGTGTATAAAAATACATCCTACGACATGCGTACCTACAAGCGCCTGCAAATGTTTGTGCACGCCGAACAGCTTCCGAATGATGTCAGCAATTTGAAAGATTATGAGTTGACCTGTTTTATCCGTCTTGGATCCGATATGGTGAATAACTACTACGAGTATAAAATTCCGCTGAAGCTTACTCCTGCCGGAATTTACAGCTCATCGGATCGTCACGTCGTTTGGCCTAAGGAGAATATGTTTGATTTTCCTTTCTCGGTTTTAACAGAGGCAAAATTAAAACGAAATCGAGATCGGCAAAATGGATTGATAAGCAGCAATATAACACCTTATACTGTAGCCGACCCCAACAATCAGAACAATCAGATTACAGTGGTCGGAAATCCTTCCATATCGGAAGTGGAAAATATCATGATTGGTATTTGTAACTCGAATGGACGCGAACCTAAGTCGGGTGAGGTGTGGGTCAATGAATTGCGTATGTCCGAATTTGACGAGAACGGCGGTTGGGGAGCTATGGCCAATCTGGCCATTGGTCTTTCGGATATCGGATCCATCAATTTTGCTGGACGTACCGAAACTTCGGGCTTCGGTAGCATCGAGAGCAATGTTACCAATCGTCGCATGGACGATTTATACCAGATGACTTTCTCCACAGCTTTGGATTTGGGACGTTTCCTGCCCGAGAAAGCTAAGATTCAGCTTCCGGCCTATTACTCCTACAGCAACGAAACGCTGTCGCCTAAATACAATCCTTTGGATGAAGATGTCTTGCTGAAAGATGCTTTGGATAATGTATCGAGAGAAGAACGCGATTCGATTAAAAGCATGGCGCTTACGGTAGCCACAACCCAAAGTTTTAATATATCGGGAGCAAAAGTAAACATTCGAAGCTCAAAACCAAAGTTTTACGATCCGGCGAATCTTTCTTTTGGCTATTCGCAAAACGAAACGAAGGAGCACAATCCTGAAATAGAGGTGAATCAGATAAAAGACCAAAAAGCTTCCATCAGCTACAATTATTCATTTAATCCTCAGCCCTGGGAGCCTTTCAAAGAGTCGAAGGCTTTAGCTAATCCCATATTTAAGCTAATCAAGGAATTTAATTTGTACTATTTGCCGACTTCCATCAGTTTCAATACAAATATGATCCGGCGATTTTCTCAAGTAAGATTGCGCAGTTTCGACTCATCTAATGTTGCAGTGGCTGGAAATCAAAGCTATAGTAATAACTTTATGTGGGACCGTCAATTCGAATTGAAGTATAACCTGACTCGTTCTATGTCTTTCAGTTTATCTACGGCGATGAATGCTAACATTGATGAAGGCCGCTACTTGCCTGAGATATCGAAGGATTACTACGAAGCTTGGCGCGATACGGTTTGGAGCAGTATTCGTAATTTGGGCCGTCCCTATGCCTATCAGCAAGTGTTTAATGCTTCGTGGGCACTTCCCATTAATAAATTGCCTCTGATGGATTGGGTGAGCTCTTCGCGTATTACCTACAACTCGGACTACAAATGGGATCGAGGCGCCCAAATCGAAGGCGGCACCAAAGTTGGGAATATCGCTTCCGGGCGAGGCGATTGGCAAGCCGATGCTTCTTTTAACTTCGAAACCTTGTACAACAAATCCAAATACCTGCAAGGAGTGAATCGGCGTTATGGCTCGCAACGGAATGCGGCGGAATTCAAAGAGCAAAGTTACACCCAGAGCGTAAACCTTGAAAAGGCTAAGGCGCTTACAATAAACCACCGCTTGGGAAGTGAAATCCTTGTTGTATCGGCTAGGGGGAAGGATGGTCTTCCGATTCGTATTTCGTACAAAACACGAAATACAACCTCTTTGGAAGTCATTTCGCAAACGGACGCCGATAGCGTTTTGATAACCGTTACGACACGCGACCCGAATCAAAGGTCTTTAGGGCGTAAAATACTGGATTTCTCCGTACGTAGCCTGATGATGTTGCGTAGCGCTTCGTTAAACTATAGTACTTCCAACAGTTTGATGATACCCGGTTTCAAACCCGAACCCAAATTTATGGGCCAGCAGATGATTGAGGGAATGAATGCCCCCGGTTATGGTTTTGTTTTCGGTCTGATTGACGGAAATAGCTTGCAAGAAATCAAAAGTCGGGATTGGCTCTACCTTGATACTTTGCTGACTAGCCCCGCGGTAGCTGCTGCTACATCAAGATTCGAAGCCAGAGTAGCACTGGAGCCCATACCGGGACTCAAAATAGATTTAAATGCCACGCGTCGCGAATCGAAAAATACGACTACGATGTACATGATCCCCGGGATGCCCAGCTTCTTTGCCGGAAACTACGAGATGACCACCGTATTGCTGGCTACGGCTTTCGATCCTATAGGAGATGTAAGCAGTAATTATGCATCCAAAGCTTTTGACACCTTCCTTGCTAACCGTAGAATTGTTGCTCAGCGCTTGAATGAGCAGTACGCTAGCTTGTACTATCCGCATGGAGACTATTTTGACGAGAAAAATTTAGGTGGAAAGTTGTTTGATCCGGCGAATGGTAGATTTGTCGAGAATTCCGTTGATGTACTTATTCCTGCTTTTTGGGCGGCTTATTCGGGGGGCGATGCCCATAGCACAAATACAAGTCCTTTCCCGTCTTTGTTGAAAATGCTCCCGAACTGGAACATCAGTTACGACGGGCTTTCGCGCATTAGTTTTATTAAGAAACACCTTCAATCCCTTCGACTGACCCATCGTTACACATCATCCTATAATGTGGGCTCTTATACCTCCTTCTCCACCTGGACAGCGGCAGGAAATGCCGAAAATACAGCTTTAGGTTTTATACGCGATGTCCAGACAAATAATCCGATACCCTCGTCGCCTTACGACATTGCAAGTGTCTCTTTGGTGGAGAGCTTTAACCCCCTTATTGGGCTAAGTGCCACACTTAAAAACAGTCTGGAGCCAGAGCTTCGATTCCAGCGCCAACGCAACCTGACCCTCAATCTGGCCAGTTTGCAGTTGATTGAAACCCGTTCGGATGAACTGGTTGTCGGCTTAGGTTATTTGCTGAAAGATTTCGACCTGATTTTACGCTTGAGCAACAACAAACAATCCAAAATTAAGAACGATTTAAAGATAAAAGCCGAATTATCGTATAAAGATATCAAATCTCTCTTGCGCAAGATAGATGAAGATGTAACCCAGCCTTCAAGTGGAAGTAAGCTTGTAGCCCTAAGAATTATGGCTGATTACGTGTTCAGTTCCAAAATGAACATACAGCTCTTTTATGATTATCAGGCCAATACACCCTTTATATCGACTTCCTATCCCGTTTCGGCAGGTAACTTTGGGGTTAGCTTTAAGTTTATGCTTACTCGCTAAGATTTTTACGCATAGTATATGAATATAGCAGCTTTATTATCCGGTGGAGTCGACAGCTCGGTGGTGGTACACCTCCTGAAAGAGTCCGGCTTTACACCTGAACTGTTTTACATAAAAATAGGCCGTAGCGACGATGAATTGCTGCATTGCAGCTCAGAAGAAGATATCGAAATGGCCGAGATCGTTGCACGTAAGTATGGCTGCAAGCTTGAGATTATCGATTTACATAAGGATTACTGGGAGCAGGTGGTAGCCTATACCATCGAGAAAGTGAAACAGGGGCTGACGCCCAATCCCGATGTGATGTGTAATAAGTTAATTAAATTCGGAATTTTTGAGCAGCGTGTCGGATATCATTTTGATAAAACGGCTACCGGTCACTATGCAAGGACCATCGAACGAGATGGAAAGGTTTTTCTTGCGACAGCAAAAGACCCCGTAAAAGATCAAACCGATTTTTTGGCTCAAATCGATTACCTGCAAGTATCCAAGTTGATGTTTCCCATCGGCCACTTGCTTAAAACTGAGGTGCGGGATATCGCTACGAAAGCTGCTTTACCCAGCGCTCGCCGTCACGACAGTCAGGGAATTTGCTTCTTAGGCAAGGTGAACTACAACGATTTTATTCGTCGTTACTTAGGAGAACGGCCGGGGCCTATTGTCGAGTTGGAAAGCGGTCGTGTACTGGGGCAGCACCATGGGTATTGGTTTCACACTTTGGGTCAGCGTAAAGGTTTGAATTTATCGGGAGGCCCTTGGTATGTGGTAAAGAAAGACATCCCGGCTAACATCATTTATGTCTCTCGGGGCTACGACGCCGAGGCCCAATACGGGCGTCGTTTTTTGATGCATAATTTCCACTTTATTACCGAGGATCCTTGGCTTGATATCGGAGAGGAAGGAGTGGATATCCGTTTTAAGATACGCCATACTCCCGAATTTACATCAGGGAAGCTTTGGCGGGGAAATGAGGGCTATCGGGTGGAGTCGTCGGAAAATTTGCAAGGTATTGCTCCCGGTCAGTTTGGCGTAGTGTATGATTCCGAAGCTCGAATCTGTATCGGGAGTGGCGAAATAAGCCAAGCTTATTGAATGTACGCTTTCGGACAAAATGCGTCGAGCAACCATGAGTTGCCTATCCTCATCAGTTCCGAACAAAAAAATAAAAAGCAGTTTGCAGATTAGAAAAAATAACTTACCTTTGCACGCGCAAAAGCCCAGATGGCGGAATTGGTAGACGCGCTGGTCTCAAACACCAGTGGATTCACTTCCATGCCGGTTCGATCCCGGCTCTGGGTACCAGAGGTAAAGTCAAATAGTTAAAGTATTAGCTATTTGGCTTTTTGTTTTATGAAAATATTTCTGAATTCTTTCCAATCATTTTGCGGGATATTTAGAGAGGAAAGGAGGATTTACGTCAATCGCAATAAGAACTTGCAAAATAAAAAAAGCATTCAAGCTCTTTGGTCAATTATATTGTTATTCCTGAATTATCGATAAACTTGGATAAATGACATCTTCAAAAGTAACCATCAAGGATATAGCACGTGAATTAGGGGTTTCGATTGCAACGGTTTCACGAGCCTTGAACAACAGCCATGAAATTCATCCTGAAACAAAGCAGAATATATTGGATAAGGCCAATGAAATGCGTTATAAACCCAATATTCAAGCTCGTAATCTCTTGAAGAGGAGGAGTAATATGATAGGAGTCGTTGTGCCTGAGTTTGTTACATTCTTTTTCCCGGAGATAATAATTGGAATACAAGAGGTCGTAAACAAAGAAGGCTTTCAGGTACTCATCTGCCAGTCGAATGAGTCTTCTACCTTGGAACGAAAAAACATAGAGATGCTTGAAGAAAGCATGGTTGAAGGTTTGATTGTTTCCGTTGCCAAAGATACTAATAATTTGGACTTGTTCAGGCGATTGATTCAAGAGCGGATGCCTCTCGTTTTTGTGAATAGGGTTTTACCTGAATTAAATGCTAATCATGTTGTTATCGATGATAGGAAATGGGCATTCAAGGTTGTTGAGCATTTGATAAAATGTGGTTATCGTAATATCGCTCATTTGGCTGGAAATGAACACTTGTCTGTCACTAAGCAGCGACTTCAGGGTTATTTGGATGCTTTGACTGCCTATAATTTGCCTGTGAAGGAGCATCTAATTATGCATGTTGGTGTTCAGCAGGATCGAGCTAAAGTGGGAGTTGATTATTTGTTGAGTCTGAGAGAAAAACCGGATGCCATCTTTGCAGTAAACGATCCTGTTGCGGTAGGATGTATACTCGAACTGAAGAAACGATCTTATAAAGTGCCTGAAGATATTGCTGTTGCCGGATTTTCAGAATCACCAATAGGACGTGTCATGGAATTGACGAGCGTTTACCAGCCTACTTTCGAGATTGGTAAAATTGCCGCTGAAAAACTGCTCAGGCAAATAAAAAATTATGATCTGACGCCAGAAACGGTTACTCTTGATGCTAAGCTGAATATCCGAGCTTCCACTATTCCTCCTCATAAGAAAAGACAATAGATTCTTTTCGGCTGTTTTTTGTCTCTCTCGTAAACGTTTACGGAGATTTGTTTAAAACAATTTCCACTCTATTTCTTTATTCCATACCTTTGTCTAAGAGATTTCTCTCTATTCATTAATACCAACGCAAGACACGTGTTCATGGGCCTTCTTGATATTTTTACCATATTGCTTTTGACTCTCGGCATTTTAGCTGCGGGATTGGCATTTTCGAAGAAAGGAACAAGTATGACTTCTTTTTTTGCTGCAGGAGGAGCTGTACCTTGGCAGATGAGCGGTTTGTCTTTATTTATGGGCTTTTTTTCGGCAGGTACATTTGTGGTCTGGGGGTCCGTAGCCTATTATCATGGGATGGTTGCCATATCGATTCAATGGACTATGGCGCTTGCGGGTCTTATCGTAGGTTTTTTAATCGCTCCCAGATGGCATCGCACAGGGGTGCTTACGGTGGCTGAATATATAAATAAAAGGCTGGGAATTTCTGTACAGAAAAAATACACCTTTCTATTTTTATTTATTTCTCTTTTTCTTACAGCATCTTTTCTTTATCCGGTAGCTAAAATCGTTGAGGTTTCCACAGGTTTTGATTTGGACCTTTGTATTATTCTGTTAGGCTTCTTTTGTATTCTATACGTATCTATTGGAGGGCTTTGGGCTGTTGTTTCTACAGATATTCTTCAATTTGTTATTCTTCTTGCAGCTATAATTATAGTTGTTCCGTTGTCGGTTGAAAAAGCTGATGGTGTAAGCAATTTGTTTATTCAGACGCCAACTACCTTTCTGGATTTTTTCAACTACGAATATTCTTGGGTTTTTATTTTCGCTTTTGCTGTTTATAATACAATTTTTCTCGGAGGTAATTGGGCTTACGTTCAACGCTTCACTTGTGTAAAAACTGAGACGGATTCTCGAAAGGTAGCATGGTTATTTGCAACTTTGTATTTTATCAACCCGATTCTTTGGATGTTGCCTCCTATGTTGTACCGTATTGTGAATCCTGATTTGAGTTTTACGGAGTCTGAGGGGGCATACCTCATGATGTGTAAAGAGGTACTTCCTAAAGGTATATTAGGACTGATGGTCGGCGGGATGATTTTTGCGACAACCAGTGCGATGAACTCCAAATTGAATATAGCCTCAGGAGTGATTACAAATGATATATTTAAACGTTTACATCCCCGTAGTTCGGAGAAAAGATTGATGCTTATTGCCCGGCTCTCTACTGTGATCTTTGGAGTTATTAGTGTCTTGATTGCTCTTTTGATTCCTCATATGGGAGGTGTGGTTAATGTGGTTATCAGCTTGGCAGCTCTCACGGGAGTACCGCTTTACTTACCCGTTATTTGGACCTTGTTTTCTAAGAGACAAACCGGATTCTCTGTGTTTTCATCGACTATTATTAGCTTGCTTATTAATGGATTCCTAAAGTTCGTTACACCTTGGCTATTTGATTTTTCTTTGAACAGGGCAGAGGAAATGGTAGTTGGAGTCGTATTTCCGGTACTATGTCTGCTTTTCTTTGAATGTTACTATGCCATTAAGGGTAAAAGCTCTTCCCTGTTTAATGAGTACAAGATTTTGGAAAAAGATAACTATCAAAAAAGACATTTGATCTCACAAGAACAGATACAGCGAATAAAGGATGAAAACAAATACAGTCAGAAAGTAGTTGGAAGGGGTGTTTTCTCTATCGGACTGGCCATTTTTATATTGGGTTTATTAACTCCAGTCCATACTTTGTTTGTCACCACAATAGGAGCTGTATTTGTGTTGTTGAGTTTGATTATAATAAAGACAGCTTAAAAAATAATTATGATCGAAGAGTTTTTTCTAAAAGAAAAGCGCTCTGTAAAGACAGTAAATCTTGATTTTGATTTTGTTGTTGCAGGAGGAGGAATGGCCGGAGTTTGTGCTGCTATTGCAGCGGCTCGTTTCGGAATTAGAGTCGCTTTGATACAAGATAGACCTGTTTTAGGAGGTAATGCTTCTAGCGAAGTTCGCCTATGGGTTTTAGGTGCAACTTCGCATATGGGAAATAATAATCGATGGGCTCGAGAAGGAGGAATTCTAAATGAAATTTTAGTTGAAAATACCTATAAGAATAAAGAAGGGAATCCTATTGTTTTTGATACTTTGTTGTTAGATAAAGTGCTTTTGGAAAGCAATATATCCTTGTTTCTAAATACAGTGATTATTGATGTGGAAAAATCGGATATACACAGTATTTCTTCTGTTTCTGCTTATAATCCTCAAAATGAAACGAAATATAAATTCTCTGCTCCATATTTTTGTGATTCGACAGGCGATGGATTATTAGCATATCTCGGTGGCGCTCGCTTTCGTATCGGAGCGGAAGATACTGGCGAATTTAGTGAGAAATTTGCTCCCGATAAGATTACGTATGGAGAAAAATTAGGGCATACGATGTTTTTTTATACCAAGGATGTAGGATATCCTGTAGAATACATAGCGCCGGAGTTTGCTCTGAAAATAGAAGATGTAGAGAGATATATCAATCGTTTGCAAAGTGCTGATTACTTCATGCCTCATCAAAGTGGTTGTAAATATTGGTGGATTGAATATGGAGGTCGCTTAGATACTATCACTGATACGGAAGAAATTAAATATAAATTGCTCGAAGTATTATACGGTATTTGGAACTACATAAAAAATTCCGGAAAATATTCTGAAGTAGAGAATATGACTTTAGAGTGGGTTGGATGTATTCCTGGTAAGAGAGAGAGTCGACGCTTTGTTGGGTATTATATGTTGAATCAAAAAGATATAATTGAACAAAGGAAACAGCCCGATACAGTGGCCTTTGGAGGCTGGTCGCTTGATTTGCATCCTGCTGATGGGGTTTTCAGTACAGGGAAGAAAGCTTGTAATCAGTGGCATACCAAAGGTATTTATCCCATTCCGTATCGATGTTACATCACACCGGACTTGGATAATGTCTTTTTAGCCGGTCGCATTATAAGTGCTTCTCACGTGGCATTTGCCTCTACCCGAGTAATGGCTACCTCGGCAGCAGGAGGAGAAGTCGTTGGGACGGCTGCAGCTTATTGTCTGAGGTATAAATGTAAGCCTCAGGGTATAATGGAAGCTGCAAAAATGAAAGATATTCAAACAATATTAACTAAAAAGGCCGTGTATTTGCCACAAACCGATGTCGTATATTCTGATAAAATATTGGAAGAAGCCGAAATAAAAGTTTCTTCCGAGTTACAGCTGGGTGAAATACCTTTTGATGGAGCATGGAGGAGTCTTTCGCATGCTAATGCGCAGATCCTGCCTTTGAATGAGGGGAGGCTCCCTGTTATCACGGTGAGAGTTAAAGTAAGTGATCAGACTCAACAGCAAGTTGAGTTGCGCATAAGCAGTAAACCTTTTAATTATACTCCTGATGTTATTCTCGAAACACAATATTTTGACTTATCTCCTGGAGAACATAAACTTACGATTAGATTTAATGCACGGATTCCGTATGCTTGTTATGCTTTCATCTGCTTCTCTAAAAATGACAAAACAGCCTTGTTGACATCTAAAATGTTAGTTACAGGTATTTTATCTGTTTTTAATAAGATATTGCCGGCTATTTCAAACTTCGGTAAACAAGAGAACTCCGAAGATCTTGGTATTGAAGAGTTTGAGTTCTGGTGTCCGGAACGCAGACCTCAAGGACAAAATATTGCGATGACTATTGAGCCGGCTATAAGCTGCTTTTCTAAAGAAAATTTACTTCAGACTCCTTATCGTCCTACGAATCAGCCAAATGCATGGGTGTCTAATTTGAATGATGAAGACCCGACGATCAAAATTTCTTGGAATGAAAGTAAAAAAATACGTTCTGTCAGGCTTTTTGCCGATACGGACTACGACCATGCGATGGAGACGGTACAATGGGGACATCATGACCGTAAGATGCCTTTTTGCGTCGACACGATCGAATTGCGCTCCAAGAATCTTGTACTTAAAAAAGAAAAAGGGAACTTTAAGACGGAGGTTCAGCTTGTTTTAGACGAAGAGATCCTTGTTGATGAATTGGAGATTCACCTTAAAAACTCGAATGATAATGTTCCCGTTGCGTTATTTGGTATCCAGATAAACTGAACTGATATTATGAATAAATATTTTTTGATTTTAGTTTTTTTTCTATTGCTCGATAGCACATCAGCATTTCCTCATCCAATTATTAAACACTGTTCGTTTAACACGGATGCTAATATGCTGTTATTGAAAACCACAGAAGGAAATATAGAGCTAAAACTTCAGGATCAAATGCTTATTTATTCGGATTCTTTTCCACTAACACTCCCGGTTGATACCTTTAAGACTTCGAGAAGAATACTTTTTCCGGAGGAAACATTCGTTTATCCCCGAAGAGCATGGCTTAATAATTTAAATCCGATTTGTTTGAACTCAGCCGGTGTAAAGACTCGGATGGGGGCTTACCGGCTCGTTCCCAAGACTGCTCTGAAATTGAAAGCTTCCAATAGCTATGGAGAGGTTATTTTAGATTTCTCTTTTGATCGGAATATAGTTTTGGTTAATCAGCTTTTTATACCTCATAAGGATGGATATTATTCCGTGTCAACTCCTGATGTTTTTGTGATAAATAAATATGCTGATTTTCAGTTCGTAATACCCGGATATGTGTTTGCGGACAGGGTGAACCCTGATTTTGTGGAGGCTTATGCCTATGAACATGGATTACCGGATATCCCTGTTATATATCAGGATAAGTGTGTTACGACGCCGATTTCCATTTTACAAACTGATAGCTTGACCATAGGAGTTGCTCCGTTTAAGTCATATCCTCGAAAAGCATTTACAAAGGGAGAAAATACACACCACAATTGGAATGTCGGTTATGCTTTCATGAATGATAAAAAGGAGTTGTCGCCGAAGCTTTATTATCCCATATTAGGTATGCCGAACTCATACTGTAGGGCGGGAGACAGTTTACAGTTCTCGTTTCAATATATTTTGTCTAAAGAGGATTGGTACTCCGTTTACAAGCAAGCGATTTATGAAGTGTTTGATTTTGGAACTATGCGCAAGTTGCGGAATAAACTTTCTTTGTCGGAACGTGTGTTGAGAATGTATCGTTATATGACAGAGAATCCTGACTTATTCCGAAAAGTGAATACCGGAGAATTGGAAATGGCAGCTCAAGATTATAATGGAGGAATCAAGGGAGCGGATGGTGATGCGATGAAAAATTCTGATTACGGAGCCATGTGGATGCTGTCGAGATTTACTCAAAATCGGATGTTGAACGAAGAAATCTTGCCCTATGCTCTAAACTTTAAGTTGGAGCAACAATACGACTCAGGAAAATTCCAAGGAGCTCCGAAAGGGCAATATTATTTATGGAAGAGTAAACGATGGGTGGAAGAATGGGGTGATCATGTCGAACCTATTGGTATTACTTATTATTCTTTGATTGATTTGGCAAATATTGCATTATTCGAGCCGCAAGCGGGAGAGGTTAAAGAAAGGATACGTTGGGCTGCCGATTTGCTGCTTTCCCTCCAACGTGAGGATGGGAGTTGGCCTCTGGGTATCGATAAAAGTACTGGGAAAGAGATCCTACAAGACTTGAAGGATCATAGACCTACATTTTACGGAATGTATGTGGCCTATAAGATATTGGGCAATGAAGAATATCTGCATGCAGCTCTAAGGGGAGCCGACTGGTTTGTAGGGAATGCTGTTGATAAAAAGAGCTTTTTGGGAGTTTGTGGAGATACACGATTTGCTCCTGACTTTTCTACCGCAATGGCTGTTGAGGCTTTGATGGACTTGTATGGATTAACTCAAAATAAATTATACAGAGATGCGGCATTGAAAACAGCAAGATATTATACGACTTACATTTACACTCATTCTGCAGATGATGTTGAGGACGAAGAAAATCTTAAGCAAAAACATCCTCTCCTTTCCTATTCTCAAGCAGGTTTGGCTTGTGAACACATCGGAGTGATGGGATCGGCTAATCCGCAAGGCCCGATACTTCTTTCAAGTTTTGCCGGTATGTTCGTACGTTTGTACAAAGAGACAAAGGACAGTTTATTCCTTGACATGGCACGAGCAGGAGCAAATGGCCGCGATTGTTTTGTGGACAAAAGCTCCGGAATTGCATCGTATTATTGGACTCATTTCAATAAAATTGCTTTGCCTTATCCGCAGCATGTATGGTGGCAAATTGCCTGGATTACGGATTATCTCCTTGCGGAGGCAGAGTTGAGGAGCGAAGGGCGTGTTTCTTTTCCGCGCGGATTTATTACGCCTAAAGTTGGACCGCATAAAATTACAGGTTTTGCTCCCGGCACCATTAACGGACAAAAAGCCGATTTAATTCTTTCGAAAGAACTTGTTAAGAGTGATAATCCTAATTTGGAGGTACTCACCGCTGTGTCAGAGGATAAAAAAACATATTATTTCATCGTGATGAACAGTAGTAATACGACAACTCAAATAAATCTGAGGCTTGGAGCGAAGGGGAAATCTTTTTCGGGAAATTTGGAAGCATTTGGGATTAAGATAATTACTCTTGAAAGTACGGAGGTTTAACTCTGAAAGTATCTCTTGAGGTTTACTAAGTACTGCGAACAGAACATACATTTAAAATTTAATAATTATGAATATTCGGGGATTTTATAAATTCATTTTTTTATTAGTTTCAATCCTATCTGCGCAAACGACTTCTGCACAGCGTTTCGAACGTTTGGAAGCTGGGGTATATTTGATACGGTATGGAGAAGAGGACTTGCATACTCCGATGAAGTATAAAGAGCCGGCTCTGTCCGAAGCCCTTGAAAAAATACCTCCGGCAGAAAGTCCTTTTGATCCTAAAGATATACAAATACGAATTAACGATAGAGGCTGTATCGTCGAATTGCCTCTGGATAAAGACGAAAATATTTACGGATTTGGATTGCAAATGAGCTCTTTCCGACAAAATAACCTCAAGCGTCGCCCTCTTGTAAATGATCACCCTCTTAAAGACTTGGGTTATACCCATGCTCCTCAACCATACTATATTTCTACAAAGGGATATTGTGTGTTGATAAATACAGCTCGGTATACCACTTTTTACATCGGAACAAATAGAAAAAACGCTGCATACGATTTGTCCCAAGAGGATCAGAAAGTAAAATTTTCAACCGACGAGTTGTATCGTAGTCTTGGTAACGATGAGAATTCGGATTTAAAAATACATGTCGATATTCCGGGAGCTAAAGGCATAAGTGTTCTTGTATTTAGTGGCCCGGATATGTTGTCAGCACTAAGACGTTATAATTTGTTCTCCGGTGGTGGAGCCATTCCTGCTATTTGGGGCTTGGGGGTGAAGTACCGCTTAAAAGCTGATTCGAAACAATCGGATGTCGAAAGAATTAGTGAATACTTCCGAAGTAAGGATATACCCTGTGATGTCATTGGTTTGGAGCCTAAATGGCAAACTCGTGCCTACTCTTGCTCTTTTGTTTGGAATAAAGAAAACTTCCCCTCACCCAATGCCATGATAAAATCGTGTGGAGAGAAAGGTTTTAAAATTAATCTTTGGGAGCATGCATTTACTCATCCTGCGTCGCCTATGTATGAAGAAATGAAGAAGCTTTCAGGAGATTATTTGGTGTGGAATGGCTTAGTGCCAGACTTTGCAGATGAGAGAGCTCGAAAAATATTTGCCGATTATCATTATGAGAATTTTCTGAAAGAAGGAATCGCAGCATTTAAATTAGACGAATGTGATAATTCGAATATAACCAGAGGAGATTTGAATTGGAGCTTTCCTGAAATGACTCAATTCCCCTCCGGGATTGATGGCGAAAAGATGCATCAATTGTTAGGCACTTTGTATCAAAAAACAATTTTGGATATTTATAAATCTAATAATCAGCGTACTTATATTGACGTTAGAGCATCCGGAGCTTTCGCTTCGCCGTATCCTGCCGCTATTTATAGCGATACTTACGACTCTTTACAGTATATTCAGATGATAAATAACTCGAGTCTCAGTGGACTTTTATGGTCGCCGGAGGTAAGAGAATCGAAAACACGAAACGAATTTTTCAGACGGGTGCAAATTGCAATACTTTCGGCACAGACCATATTTAACAGTTGGTATCTTAAGAATCCACCATGGTTGCAGTTTGATAAACTGAAAAATAATACAGACATGCTTTTGCCCGATGCGAAAAAGAATGAAGAAGTGATTCGCAAGTTGCTGAATTTTAGGATGAGTCTTGTTCCATATCTTTATACCCAATTTGCACGTTATCAAAAAGACGGCATCCCTCCGTTTAAACCTTTGATTCTTAGTTTTCCGAATGACTCCGCTGTTGTGAATTTATACGATCAGTTCTTGATTGGAGATGATGTGCTGGCTTGCCCCGTATTAGGCGAATCTGATGAGCGCATGGTTTATTTACCAGAAGGAAACTGGTATAACTTTAATACAAATGAGAAACTTGCAGGAGGGAGGCACTATAAACTTAGCTTTCGGATAGATGAGATTCCCATATTAATTCGTGAAGGTTGTATTCTCCCTTTGGCCCATCCTGTTGAGAGTATAAGTCCGGAAACAGTCTTTGATATTACGTGTAAAATTTACGGAACAAATCCGAAACCCTTTGTGCTGTTTGAAGACGATGGTATAAGCTATGATTATGAGAAAGGAATACTCAATTATATAACAGTCTCTTGGAAGAAAACGAAAGGAAAGATAGAAAGAAAAGGTGCTTACAAAGGATTAAGATACAACGTTATTGCTTGGGAAAGGATACTCTAAATTATCTGCAGAAAGAGATAAAAGTTCTTTAAAAGAAGATAGTTGAAGAAATGAAAGGCTTATTTGTTTTTATAACATTGATTTTTTGTCCGGCTCCTTTTTACTCGCAAACTTATATGATTGAAGCTGAAAAGTTTCAATTTAGAGGAGGATGGAAAGAGGAAAAGGATGATGAGGCATACTCTAACTCTATTTTGATGGTTACATCCGGAGGAGGAAATGTTGCAGATGCACTTACAGTTGTTGAAGTTAAACAAAACGGAGAATATACATTCTGGTCGAGAACTAAAGATTTTAAGAAGCAATCGCCTAAGACTCGTATCTCCAGATTGATAATTGATGAAAACGCTTTGGATGAACAGGGAAAGCACGGGCTGGATGGATTTCATTGGGAAAGGGTTGGACGTTTGCAATTAAGCAAGGGTAGGCATGTAATTAGCCTACGGGATGTAGCTGCAAACTATGCCCGTTTAGATGCTGTGTTTTTTACTCAAGATGATAAGATTGATCCTAATTGTTTAAATTATAGGCAATTGAAGCGATATTTGATTGAGCCACTGCCTGTGAAAATGGAAAATCAAAAGGCTGGAGCTATATCTTTCAAACCTAAGATATTATCGCAGGATACGGAAAGTGTAGGTGAAATTTCCGGCAATTTTTTAAGGATGAGGCTTATAAGATCAGGAAAAGATCTGATTCAAAAATCAGAAGTCTTCGTGAATCAAAATTGGGAAAGTCTCGATAAACGTGTTGCAGATCATATTCTGTTATTGATGAAATCGAAAAATCCGGGGATAAATTTTAGTCTGTTCCATGCAGCTTGGACAGGTGTAGAAGCTAAATATCTAAATGTGGATGGGAAAAAATATCCTGTTTATGACCCTGTCGATATGCTCAACCCTTATCTTGCCGGAAATTTGTTAACTATGGATGTTTTTGACTATGAACAGTTGGATAATCATGCAATGAAGGTCTTTTATAAGACAAATCAGAATGATACTATTACCTCAATATGGTCGGTGAAGGATGATAATTACTTCTTTGATGTGTCCTTTGAGTATGAGATAAAAGACTCTCAGTATTATAGCTTAGTTGTTGCAGCTTTTCAAGGACTTGATCCGGAAAGAGTGGATCGGGTACTTCTATCTCCCATGTATCAATTTAAAAGACTGCCAGAGACCCCAAAACTTTTACCGATGTCCCTCATTCCTCAGCCCATTGCGATTGTGGAGACAAACAATCTGAGCTATTTTGTTACGGGTAATCCGGTTGATTTTTCGCGAAACTGGGGGATGAATGACATGGGGTTTTCATTGAAAAATGTTGAAAACAAAGTCCAACCCGTCGTTTTTTCCCCGATATTGGGTTTACCGGATTCTTATTATAAAGTCGGCAGTACATTGACTAAGTCTTTTAAAATAGGAATGATACCTGCTCAATGGCACAATGCCTTGCAGTATGCCTCCGATAGTATATTTTTAGTGAGTGATTATCGTAGTCAATCTACCTCGTTGAATAATGCTGTTTTCAACATAATTAATTTGCTGAAAAACGATCAGGCGGCAGGCTGGGAAAAAAACATGAAAGGATTTCTTGATATAGAAAGTAATCCCGCTCAAAGGACTGAAGTCGTACAAACAGCTCCTTTGGCGCTATTGGCAGCCTCTATTATTACGCAAGACGAAGATTTATATATCCGCAGAGCCTTGCCCGGTATCGAATATATGCTTTCAAGGAAAGGCTATCGCTGGGGCTATCCGAATGAAAGAGATCCTCAGACTGAGACTAAAGTGAACACTTTTACACCCTTTAAGTCGGAGTTCAATACGGGACATTTTGCCGGCTTGCATCATTTGCTTAGGGGTAAAAATCCGTGGCTTGTAGATTTGGCTATGCCTAATGGGCTGCCACGTTACAGTAAGGGATACGGAGTTGATGAGACCTGGACAGGTGATCTTGCAGCTTATCATCTTACCGGCGATCAAAAATGGCTTATAAAAGCCAGCATTGGTGCTAATCATATGATTTCTAATGAACTATATTCTAATCCTTCAAAGCCAGTATATACTTGGATGTTTTACAATGCTCAAGTCTATCCTCAATGGTTTGATTTGTTGGATTTGTACGAAGCGACTAAGGATAAAAGCTTTTTTTATGCAGCCTGCTACGGAGCGTATTTTACTATTGCCGGGCAACGCTCTTATCCCTTGATGCAAAATGCTAAAATGACGATTCATAAGAATGGGGAATACAGGGGGAATGCAAACATATTTTGGAGAAAAGGTGAGCGATTTAAATTGGGCTATCCACGTAAGAAAGGTGATGTGGAAGAGAGAGTGGTAGATGATAAGTTATTATCGCCCGTTGGACTCGGATTTGAACAACCAATGACTTTCTTCTCTAAGTCGGATAATATCAATCATGTGTTTATGTCCTCTTGGGCTCCATCTTTACTGCGTTTGAATAGTAATCATACTTATCCTTTTTTTGAGACTTACGCTCGAAATTCAATTATCGGTCGTTTTGCCTCTTATCCGGGATATTATGCAGCCGGATATACCGACCTTCCTTTAGATTCGATATATCCTTATAAAGGTCCCGATGTTACTTCGATGTATTATCATCACATTCCCTCACATTTATCACTTACAATGGATTATTTGATAACTGAAGCCATTCAGCGTTCCAAGTCTGTGGTTGATTTTCCCTATGTCAAACAACAGGGCTTCGTATGGTTCAATAACAGAGTATACGGAGGGAGGAAAGGACGTGTTTTGCATGATAGTAATGTGGAGCTTATTATTAAGAAAGGCCTGCTCTCGGTGTCTTCTGAAAGCGTGAATTATCTGACTGGTTTTTCGAATGAGAACTTTTGGCTAATTCTGATGAATGAAGATAATAATCCTCAAAGTATTAAAATTCGGTTTAATACTCCTATGAATACCGATACTGTAGCTGTGCGATATTATTATTCGCAAACGACATCTTTACTTAGTGAGGAGATATCATGCATTGATAATACGCTCAAGGTAAATATTGATGCAAAAGGGATTATTTTTATTTCTATTCCAATAAAGGAAACTTTGCCGAGAGTAAATGAGTATCCTGTAAAGGATGGTTTTAAAATCGTAGACATAGGAAATAATAAGCTCTTTTTGTTTCGAATTCGTTCTCCTTTTGGTTGGGATTCCGTGTACGGATATGTAAACTCTGCTTTACCTCAAGGCATGTCTATTAAATTGGATGTTGAGACAAATTACCTTCCGGATGTAAGTTCAGCTTATAAGTCTCAATTTCCGATGGAATGGACATTCTTAAAATTAGATCGAAATAAAGGATTGACACTAAGCCTAATGTTAAAGAAAGGAGAGAAGATCATTGAGCGTAAGAGGATAGCACTTTGAATGAAATTATATCTAATATGAAAAAACAGATTTTATTATGAAAAAATTAAGTGTAACATTAGCATTCCTTGCTGTAGGTTGCTTGTGGGCTTTTTCGCAGCAAAAAATCGAGGGCTTGGTTGTGGACGAAGATAAAGTCCCTCTCCCCGGTGTGTCTGTTGTAGAGAAGAATACTTCAAATGGAGTTTCAACCGACCTGAAGGGACAATTTAGTTTTACAGCCTCGAGTAGTGATGCCACGCTTGTATTCTCGCTCATAGGAATGAAAACTGTAGAGCAAAAGATAGGAAATTCTAAAAAACTCTACATCATTTTAGAATCAGCAACCAAGGAACTCGATCAGGTCGTTGTAATTGGTTATGGTTCGATGCTGAAAAAGGACTTAACCGGTTCGGTAGGTTTGGTAGATGTGGCTGATTTGACGAAAAACAACTCCGCATCACTCTTAAATTCGCTCTCGGGTAAGGTGGCAGGAGTTAATGTCGTTTCCTCCTCAGGTGAGCTCGGGGCGAATGTGAACATTACCATTCGAGGTAGTAATTCCATCAATGCAGGCACTCAACCTCTTTACGTTATCGATGGTATGCTTATCGACGTAAATACCGATGAGGTTGCTACCTCGGCCATTTCGGGTCGGGCACGTTTTAATCCCTTAGCTGGGATTAACCCTGCTGATATAGAATCGATACAGGTGTTGAAAGATGCTTCTGCTACGGCTATTTACGGTTCAGCCGGAGCAAACGGAGTTATTGTGATAACCACCAAGGAAGGAGCACGGAATAAGACCAATATCAATTTTGATGTAAAAATGGGAGGGCGTTGGGCGAGTAAACACATCCCGATGCTACAAGGACAGGATTTTGCCGATTATCGCTTTTTAAGATTTCCGAGGAGTCTTCAATGGGGGATCGATACTGATGGTGACAATAAAGCTGATCGAGCACGGATTTTCCCCGATGAGTTTCCCGATGACGATGTGTCGCACGATTGGCAAAAGGAGTTACTCCGCACTGGATTGTCTCAAAATTATAATCTCAGTATCTTAGGAAGTAGTAATGGTAACGACTTAATGTATTCGCTTAGCGGAGAGTATCTAAAACAGGAAGGAATTGCTAGAAAGAATGATTTCATTCGTTACACGGCTCGCTATAAGTTAGAATATGCACCGAATAGGTGGTTGCGAGCCGGAGGGAATGGAGCTATTGTGCGTACAGAGCTTAACGGCCCTGTGACCGTAGGAGGTGGTGAAAAATATAACGGTTGGTTGGAATCGTTACTTTATTACAAGCCCTTTAATTTCAAATTAGAGATCGGAGATCTCGAGTACAGTTATGCAAATCCTTCCGTTACTCTTGAAAACGCATACAAATCAGTCCCTTTAACTCGTTTCCTTGCCAATATGTTTGTTCAAGTGAAGCCCATCAGAGATATTACTATTCGTTCTGCAATCAATACAGGACTCAGTTTTTCTAAAAGCGAAGAGTTTTATCCCACCGAGAGTTCTTGGGGCTATGCCCGAAGAGGTTTGGCTAATGTGATGGAAAGTCTCTCTGAGCAATGGCAGAGCACTTCGACGGCCACTTACATCAAATCTTTTCCGGGTGGTCATCATGTCAATGCGATGTTGGGGTTTGAAACAAGTAGCTATGTAATCGCGAATTTGAATATTACTGCCGAAGGTTTTGCCGTTCAAACCTATAATCCGGTGTTTGATATGGATCAAGGATTGGTACAGCGCAATAAACCTTATACCAATAAAACTCAACAAACACGGATGTCAACTTTTGGCCGATTCTTCTACTCATATAGGGATCGTTATCTGACAACTTTGACTTTCAGGCGCGACGGCTCATCGAAATTCGGGAAAGATACGAAATATGCTTTCTTCCCTTCGGTTGCTTTCGCATGGAAGATACACAACGAACGTTTTATGAAGCCGCTAAAAGGCATTAATGAGCTAAAACTTCGTCTTAGTGCCGGATCATCGGGTAACGACCGAATACCCCCCTATCGTTCCTTATCAAGATTGGATAAAGCTTATTATCATAATTTGAATGGAACTGCCGAGTTGGGGCTTGCTCCAGCCGAAATACACAACTACAATTTGAAGTGGGAAACTACCGATCAGTACGATTTGGGACTTGATTTCTCGATACTAAAAAACCGTCTGTCTTTTCATTTCGATTTGTATTATAAAGATACACGTGATATGTTATTCCACGCCGGAGTTCCGAGCCAATTCGGCTCTTTCAGGCAGTGGCAGAATCTAGGTCGAGTAGAGAATAAAGGAATCGAACTGGCATTGAATTCGATTAATATTACTACTAAGGATTTTAACTGGACAACAGCTTTTAATATCGCAGCTAATAGGAATAAGATTTTATCACTGGGTGGTGATGTGAGTTACGTCTCTGTTGAGATAAGAGACGGTACAATCAATGAAGTTGCTCGCTTGCAAGTAGGTGAATCTATCGGTAGTGGTTGGGGATATGTGCAGGATGGTATTTATCAAAAAGCGGACTTTAATGACGACGGAACATTAAAAGATGGTGTTGTAAGCATCAAAGGTAAAAAGGTAAAGCCGGGCGATATGAAGTTCAAAAGTTTGAATAATGACCAAGAAATAGATCCCATAAACGACAAAATGGTGATTTCAAGAAGCGAACCTCTCTTTTTTGGAGGAATTACGAACACCTTCGAATATAAAAATTTGTCGTTATCTGCATTTTTCAATTTTAGCTATGGAAATCAGGTCCTCAATATCGGACGTTACAAGTACGAAGGAGTATCTTCATATTTCAATATTAGCGAGGAATATTACCGAAATCATTGGAGAGAAGATAATCCCAGTAATCATTATCCGAGTTTAACCGGCATGGGACGCAATCTTCCGTCTTCTTATTATGTAGAAGATGCTTCCTTCTTGCGCCTACAAAACTTAACGTTGGCTTATCGTTTGCCCTTTAAATGGATAAAACCTTTGGGAATTAATGATCTGTCTCTTTCTGTTTCGTGCGATAATCTATTTGTTCTAACCCAATATAGCGGATTTGATCCGGAAGTGTCCTTTTGGAATAAGCTCATTACAGGTTTGGATCTGATTACTTATCCTCGCAGCAAATCGCTTGTATTTGGATTCAATATAGCCTTATAAAATAACTTATCATATAAAGTCTATGATTATGAAAGCTAAAACTTTAATAATAGGATTGATTGTTACGGTCTTTTGTGGATGTAACAATTTCTTGGATGAAAATCCTTACTCATTTGCATCGGGGGAAGTTCTGTTTACAAGTGCCGAAAATGCGGAAATGGCTTTAACCGGTGTTTATGATGTACTTACTGCATCTAACATTCAAGGGAATGCAGAATTTGGTATGTTCTCGCGCAACATTCATTTGTTGTCGCAATTAGGCTGTGATGAAATGATTGGAAGAACCGATTTTATTCCCAAAGCGGATAATATTCCTTTTTGTAATTATACATACAACAGTGAGTCGCGGCTTCTTTCGGACACATGGTTTGCGCTTTATGCGGGAATTCATCGTGCTAATGTGGTATTGGCAAATCTGCCTTCCGTGCCTATGGACTCAACTCGTAAGGCTGAGATAATGCTGGAGGCTAAATTTATGCGTGCTTTTTTCTATAGTTATCTGACTTGGTTTTTTGGCGCTGTTCCTCTGCAACTCTCCACGGAGAACGGCTTGTTGCCTCGTAGTTCAATACAGGATGTTTCGACAGTTGTAATCTCGGATATGGAAGCAGCTTATGCTCAATTACCGGTAAAAAATAAATACGATTCACGAATCAATAAATACTCGGCAGGTGCTTTCTTGCTTCGTGTTTATCTATATCTGGCGGCTTGCAAGGAAAACAAAGTGGGGCAGTCATTCGATTTTACACTTAATTCTTTCGACTGGGTTGATAGTCCTGCTTATTATACGCGAGCGAGGGATATAGCAAAAGATATATACGAAAACAGTTCCTACATCCTTTTGAAGGAATATCGATATAACTTTATGGCGGACAATCTCAAACTGAAAGCCGAGCAAGGGAAGGAAGCAATTATGTTAGCTACCTGCGGGATAGCTGGTCGTCGCTTCTTTTTCTTCGGAGAACTAACCGGACCGGCAGGTCATGTTAGAATTAATGGAGGAGGATCGGGATGGTATCCGGCCCAAGGAGAGCTGGCCAGTCTTTATAATCCCGATGACATTCGTTTCAAGCAAAATATAGGCGGAGCATGCAGGACTAATCCTCCTTTTCAGACAGAAAATATTTTGGGGGTAACTTATCACGTTCCCGAAAAACTATATAACGAGGGGCGAAATACCTTTTTAACCAAATTCAGACAAAGTGATCCTGCTGAACGAGAGGCAGCCGGTGTTCCTTTTTATTTGAGTATAATGAATATTCCCATCGTAAGGCTTGCCGACGTTATTTTGATGTATGCCGAAGCGGCTTATAAAATAGGAGATGAAGCCACTGCACGTGTCCTGCTGGAAAAAATCCGCTACCGGGCAGCCTATGAAGACGCAATGTTGGCCGAGACATTGAAAAACGAGTATTTTAAAGCCGATTTCATGGAAGAACTGAAAGATGAACGTTCGCGTGAACTTTGTGCCGAATGCTTGCGTCGCTTCGACCTGATCCGATGGGGTAAACTGGAAGAGGTAGTTCAGAATTTAAAGACAAGTAATGAAAATGGTTTGATTCCTAATGTCTTCTATTTCAATGAATCTTATGTGCAGCCCATAAAAGACAACTTTGAAACTTATAAAATATGGTATCCAATACCTATGAGGGAATATAAACTGAACCCTTTATTGGAGCAGAACCCCGGATGGGAGCGAAAAATATAGTGAGCAAGCAGTCCGTATTGATATCTTTATTAGCTCAATGCAGCATAAGATACATTCCTCCCCGGGTAAAATGTTCGGAAGAGAATTTAGGAGCATTGAATTGGATCGAAGTACGTAAAAGAAAGTATAGATCCGCTTACATGCAGATTAAAAAAAGAATTCATTTTAAGAAGGACTAATACCATATTTTTGAGAGTTATGCTGACTGACAGATATTTTTGTTCGATTAAATTTTACACGATTTTATTCTGTTTTTTTCTGTTGTATGGGCAATACACTTATGCGCTGGATATCAAGAAATATATACAAGATCGAATTGCTTCGGGAGAAAAATACATAAAGATTCCCCAAGGGGTTTATGTTTTTGATTTGGCCGACTACAAACCTTTGTTAATTGAAAATAAGGTAGATATAACTATTGACGGAAACGGATCGGAATTTATTTGTAATCGAAATTCACGAGTTATTCACATGAAGAATAGCAGTAACATTACGATTAAAAACTTTTCCATTGATTTCGATCCCTTGCCTTTTTCGCAAGGGGTAATAAAGGATGTCGGAAAAGATTCGGTAAAATACTTTGATGTCTATATCTACGAAGGTTATGATATGGATGATATAGCTTTGAATGATACGGAGTTGTTTGACCCCAATACTCTGGAATTGAAGAAAAATGCCAGTGCTATTTACCAATCTTACGTATATGGTCGTATTGAGAAGCTTGCCGAACCCAGAATGATTCGAATAAGGCGTAAGAAAGGATCGCCGGATTACTTTAATGAGACAAAAGGTGAACTGGTAGTGCTTAGCCGAAAGAAAGATCCTAAGGCCAAAGGGCATACAATTTATTTGGATTCAAATAAGAACTGCCTAATAGAAAATGTTATTCTTTATTCCAGTCCGAGTTTTGGTTTTTATGAATTTGGAGGAATGAATACGACCTTCCGTTCCTGTCAGATAAAAAAGAAGACAAATGATTCTAAGGTCGCTTTTCCGAGATTACGGTCGGGCAACTCCGATGGGATTGATTGCCGAGGATCTCTTTCGGGGCCTCACATCGATAATTGTACCATCCACCATAATTCGGATGATTGCATTGCAATTAGTGGTCGATTTTATGTGGTTTTACAAGAAGCTTCCAAGAAATTAGCTGTTATCTCTTATCTTCCAATGGACATCAAAGGAGGGGATAGTATTAAGATTGTGGCAAGGGATGGTACCATACGATCCAATAAGGTGTTATCTGTAGTTAGAGGCAAGTCCGGAGATTACAGTAGGGTATATGACAAGGCATTGCATGCTTTTGATAAAATAAATCCGGGGCTTTATGATTTACATTACGGTAAATTGGTGTATGAAATGACACTGGATCGGGAGACGAATGCTCAAATAGGAGAGGTAGTATACGACCGGAATCGTACATGCTCCAACTTTTCTATTACGAACAGCAACCTCGGATTTAACAGAGCCCGAGGAGCCCTTATAAAAGCTTCTAAAGGAGTCATTAAAAATAACCGGTTTGAATCTTGTCAATTACCGGGGATCTCAGTGGCTCCGGAGTTGTTTTATATGGAGGCCGGCTATTCGGAAGATTTGTACATTGCCGAAAATCTTATTTTGAACTGTAACTTCGGACACACACGAGGTGCTTGGGAACAAGCTGCTGCATTGACTGTTTCGGCGTTGAATGTAAACAGACAAATCTCACAGCCCGGTGGTTTCAAAAACATAAGAATCGAAAAAAACAGGATACTCGGCTGTCCGAAACCTTCTGTTATACTTACTTCTATATATGGTGGCTTTTTTAAGTCTAATCAAATGGAATCCAATACTATGATTCGATATAATGGTAGTGCTTTTGGAGTGAAAAATGATGTGGAATTTTGGGAAATAAACAACCGGGATTTTGACGTGTCGCTTAGCGTTTCCGAAATTCCCGATATTACTCTTTCGAAGTCTGCAGCTGTATCGATCTCCAAAGAGAATAGCTCTTTTATAATCACGGCAAAAGAGAAGAAAATATATTCTATCTTTGTTTCCGACGTTCTAGGGAATGTCTTTTTTTGCAAAGCTTTAAGCCAGCCTGCAGAGAGTCTGAACATCCCGGATCATTACTTTCGGGGTAGGAGAGGAGTGCTCATTTTGTTCATAACCTTCGAAGATAAGTCTGTTTATCCGAGTAAAATTTTCGTTTAAATCTAAATTTATTTGTTTAACAATTTAATTTTTAAAATCATGAAAAAGTTATTTTTATTTCTTAGCTTGTTTTTTTCTGTCGGCCTTATGGCTAAGACGACCTATTATGTAAGTCCTTCGGGAGACGTGGCTAATGATGGCACATCTTGGACTAAGGCGAAAAAACTTCTTAGCGAAGTATTGGCTATCCCCACTATTGCCGATGGTGATGAGATTCTTGTTGCTCAAGGGGAATATACCGATATTCAGCTGAGACCCAAAAATACACTTACTATTAAAGGAGGCTATGATCCTCTTAGCGGCATGCAAAACCTGAAATCGCCCAGCGTTTTGACTAAACCTGCTGAATCTACCGGAGCTCTTATCTGGTTCGAAGAAAAGAATGATTGGCCGCTAAATGGGAAAGTACTCACATTAGATAACCTTGAAATTAAGAATAGCATCAGCAGTAGAGGGGCCGGTGTTCATGTGGCCTATAAAACTGTTCAAACAAATAATGTATTTACGATGACTAACTGTCGCTTTACGGGTAATAAAGCCACAGGTGATTTGGGAGGAGCTGTTTTCGCCGATAAAATAGATGTTAAGATTATGAACTGTATCTTTTCAGATAATAGCGCTGAGATAGCAGGAGCCGCACTTTGGATTCGTGATGGAAAAGTCGAAATCAAGAACTCGTTATTCTGTAAAAATATCAGTAGCGAAACCAAAGGTACCGGAGGAGCTGTTCAGTATAAAGGCTCCTCTTGCATCGTGACCAATTGTACTTTTGTTGCTAATAATGCAGGAGGTACTCAAGGTAAGGGAGGAGCTCTCAAGTTAGAGACAAGTGGTCCTTCAAATGCACCGGCTGAAAATCCTAATTCATTTGTGGAAATTAATAATTCTATTTTTTGGGGCAATATGGCCCAAGCTCACTCAAAACAAATTTGTATTGCTCATACTCCGGTAGAAGTAACGTTTACGAAATGTCTTATTCAAGACGGTGTGGTAAAAAAGAATCCCACTGATACATACGCTCCGATTCACACTTTTGCAATAATAAAATACGGAAGTGGTTTGGAAATCGATATCCTTGAAGAGGACCCCCTATTTGTGGATGCCGATAATGGTGATTATCGGTTGAAAAGCAAAAGTCCTGCAATCAACGAAGGAGACAACAATAAAGCTGCGGGTTTGACATTCGATTTGGGAAGAAGAGAGCGCATTTACAACAAGACGATTGATCTGGGAGCCTATGAATACAATCCGAGTACCGAGACATCCCTCGTCACGCTTGCTCCAAATCTGACTTACGATCGGATAAATGCTAGTATTCAATTAAGTGAACTGCCCGTAGATAACAAAACTTTGCAGATTTTTGATCTAAACGGTTCATTGCTTGCTTCTATTACCATTGACTCCAAGCGTATTGATGTAAGTTTCTTGCCTGTTGGACTTTACTTGGTGAAATTAGGACAGGGGGCTGCTGTCGGTAAAATTATTCGTTAGTCATCAAAATCGATGATTTTATTTTCGGACGTAAAGAGAGTGCTTTGCCTCCCTTTACGTCCGCTATGAATTTTGGATTGGAGAATGAAAAAAAGAGTTATATTCCTTATCTTCTTTTATTCCGTATGCCTTGTGATGATGGATGTGTTGGCCCGGGATATTATCCATAACGACTCCTTAGCAATTATTCCGCAGCCTTCTTCCGTTCAACTACGAAAAGGCCTTCCGCCTTTTCGTATGGATAAAAATCTGAAAATAATTCTTTGGGGAGAAAACAGTAGACTGGAAGACTTAGCCAACCGCTTTTCTTTGCAACTGAAAGAATATGTGGGAGTAGCTCCCCCTGTTATCCCTATGAGGAATTATGACCGTGAGCGACAAGTTATTGTATTGTCTCTTTCAGCGGAAAAAGACTTTGATTCTGAAGCATATTCTTTGGAAATCAATCGACAGCAAATAATAGTACGAGCTTCTGCCGCCGCAGGAGTATTTTATGCTTTACAGACTTTACTTCAGCTCCTACCTCCGAGAGAAGTTGGAATTGCTCCAAGGAAATCTTTTCTACTTCCTTCCTGCCGAATAGATGATAGACCGCGCTTTGTTTGGCGTGGTTTTATGCTCGATGTGGCACGTTATTTTATGCCGGTTTCACTTGTGAAACGCTATTTGGATTTTTTAGCTATGCACAAGATAAATACGTTTCATTGGCACCTAAACGATGATCAGGGTTGGCGCATCGAAATAAAGAAATATCCTCGATTGACTTCCTTTGGAGCTTGGAGAAAGGACTCTCAGTTAGAGCTTTCAGGAAAACAAATGGCCTTTAGTCCGCATGGAGGCTACTATACGCAAGAGGAAATCAAGGATGTGTTACAATACGCTTCGGAACGCTTCATAACGGTTATTCCCGAAGTGGAAATGCCCGGTCATTCTTACGCTGCTCTTGCTGCTTATCCGGAACTTTCTTGTACGGGGAAGCCTCGTGAGGTTTCTACCCGATGGAAGGTACACGATGATATCTATTGTGCAGGCAATGAGAAAACTTATAAGTTTCTGGAGGACGTATTAACTGAAATTGTAGCACTGTTCCCTGCTCCTTATATACATCTTGGTGGAGACGAAGCACCTAAAATCCGCTGGAAGAACTGTCCTAAATGTCAGGCAAAAATCTCTGAGGAGAGTCTGAAAAACGAGCACGAGCTGCAAACTTATCTGTTGAAACGTATGGAAATCTTCCTTGCAAGCAAAAATAAAAAACTTATTGCTTGGGACGAAATTACTGAAGGAGGGCTTTCGCCAGATGCAACGGTGATGTGCTGGAGAGGCTTCGACGGAGCAATAACAGCTGCCCGGCAAGGGCATGACGCCATAATTGCCCATAGTAAATATACTTATTTGGATCATTATCAGAGTGAGCCTTATTTAGAACCTTTGGCTTGGGCCGGGCTCGTGTCGGGAGGTTATACCACATTACAAAAATCGTATTCACTTGAACCGATTCCTGTTCAGTTGAACAGAGCGGAGGAAAAGCATATTATTGGGCTACAAGCACAGTTATGGACTGAATATATTCGTAGCACCGATCATATGGATTATATGACTTTCCCTCGTCTTTCGGCTCTTTCGGAAGTTATGTGGACGGCTAAAGAAACCAAAGATTGGAATTATTTTAAATGGAAAATGGAGACTCAGTACAAGCGTCTGGAGCAGCGGGAAATTAAATTTTCAAAGAGTGCTTATAATGTTTATTTCAATGTGGCAATGGACTCTTTGAATCGTACTGCGCTGATTTCGTTGAGCACAGATAGTTTCGACCCGTCTATATATTACACGCTTGATGGCTCTGAGCCCACCCCAAACTCTAAACCCTATATCGCTCCTTTTCAGGTGGATATGCCTGTCACTGTTAAAGCAGCTACTTTCAAGAACGCGATACGGATAAGCAAGGTGAATCAAAAAACGATAATGACGACACAATACTAAACTGAAACGTAAATCTTATAATTTTTATATGGAAAGTTCCGTGAAAAAAAAATCTCTAATAGTTTTTTTAGTAGTTGCTTTTTCGCTCCGTATTCATGCAACTCAGCCGGTTGATTATGTAAATCCCTTGATGGGGACTTTCTCCAGCTTGGAACTATCTAATGGAAATACCTATCCTGCTGTTTGTCTGCCTTTCGGTATGAATAACTGGGCTCCTCACACAGGAAAGATGGGGAGTGGATTCTTATACACTTATCAATCTAATTTCTTATATGGCTTCAAACAAACTCACCAAGCCAGTTTATGGATAAATGATTATGGCCAATTTTCCATAATGCCTGTTAGAAAGCGCATGCAATTTCCGGAAGAAGCCCGAAAAAGCTGGTATTCACATAAAACAGAGATTGCCAAACCATATTATTACTATACCTACTTAGGTGATCATCAGGCGCATGTTGAAATGACTCCCACCGAGAGAGCTGCCTTATTCAGAGTCCGTTTTCACGAAAAAGATAGCTCTTATATCGTTATTGATGCATACGATGGAGGCTCTTACATAAAATTGATTCCGGAAGAAAATAAAATAATCGGCTATTCTACGAAGAATAGTGGAGGGGTGCCCGAAAACTTTAAAAATTACTTTGTTATTCATTTTAATAAGCCTTTCCAGAATCACGCTATTTGGACTAAAGATAGCTTGCTGACTGATAAGTTGGAGCTTAATAGTAAACATGTTGGCGCTATTATCGGTTTCGATCTGCATGATCAAGAAATGCTTTGTTTTAATGTTGCTACATCTTACATTAGTTTTAACCAAGCTGAAATTAATATGAAAGAAGCAGCGTCGAAAGACTTTGATGCTGTTAAGAAAGAAGCTCGTCGAATATGGAATCGGGAGTTAAGCAGAATAAAAGTGGAGGGGGGAAGCCAAGAACAACTTCAAACTTTTTACTCTTGTTTGTACCGAATGTTAATCTTTCCGCGTAAGTTCTACGAATTTAATGAACTCTCGATCCCCATACACTATAGTCCTTACTCTGGCAAAGTGATTCCTGGGTATATGTATGCCGATAATGGTTTTTGGGATACATTTCGTGCACAATTTCCTTTCCTGAATTTGATGTATCCGGATCTTGTCTCGGAAATTCTGCAAGGTATGGAGCATGCTTATAAAGAGAGCGGTTGGCTGCCCGAATGGTTCAGTCCAGGACATCGTGATTGTATGATCGGTTCGCATTCGGCATCCATTATTGCCGATGCTTATATGAAAGGAATACGAGGTTACGATATCAACCTACTCTACGAAGCTATTTTAAAAAACACAACCTCGGTTGGACCGGTCAGCTCTGTCGGACGTTTGGGGGCGGAACATTACAATGTTTTGGGTTACATACCTTTTGATGTAGGTATTAATCAGAATGTATCCCGTACTTTGGAGTACGCCTATAATGACTATTGTATATACCGCTTGGCTAAGCTCCTCAACCGTCCTAAAGAGGAAAACGCTCTTTTCCTAGATAGAAGTGCACATTATGCCAATTTGTTTGATACACGAATTGGTTTGATGCGTCCCAAAGCTAAAGATGGTAGCTTTCAGCAAGCTTTTGATCCGTTTCGTTGGGGTGATCACTTTACTGAAGGGAATAGTTGGCAGTATACTTGGTTCGTTCCTCATGATGTGACGGGGCTCAAACGACTCTTAGGAGGAGAGGTTAGTTTTTTTATGAAGTTGGATTCCCTTTTTACTTTACCCCAGATTTACGATATTTCCTACTACAGACGAGGAGTTATACATTTGATTCGCGAGATGCAGAATGCCGATATGGGGCAGTATGCCCATTTGAACGAGCCGATGCACCATGTCCCTTATCTTTATGCATTCGGACAGCCTTGGAAAACTCAATATCGGGTTCGTGACATTATGGATAAGCTTTACGCACCCATACCCGATGGATATTGTGGAGATGAGGATAATGGTCAAATGTCTGCCTGGTATGTCTTTTCAGCCATGGGCTTCTATCCCTTCTGTCCGGTGAATAATCAATATGTTTTGGGAAGTCCCTTATTTCAGAGGATCAATTTAACTCTTCCGAATGGCAAAACTCTCGAAATTGTGGCTCCGGAAAACAGCCTGTCTCATCGTTTCGTGAAAGAAGTTCGACTGAATGATAAACTCTATGATAGAAACTATCTGAACTATGATGATTTGAAAAATGGAGCAAGGATACATTTTTCGATGTCAACTCAGCCTGATACCTTAAGAGGTATTCGAGCGGAAGAGTATCCGATGTCCATGACGAATTGATAAAACGGGTGTATAGGTCGAGAAGTAGGCTGTTTTTCACACTATTACTTTACTAAGTTTGAGAAATTAATTTTATTTTTGTTTTTGGAAACCGAAACGGGAAAAAGTTCTGCTGAGGATCAACTTTACAAGGCATAAGTTTATGAGCGCCTAATGCGTGTTATAAAGAGTGTCTTTCTTATGGCACTCTTTTTTATGATACGCAGTGGTGGCTCTCTATACCTTAAAAGACCCATCAATAAACCGCTTACGCTTCTCTTTACTCATTCCACTGTGATTATTCAAATTCTTCTTTAAATCTGTAAATTTTCCTTCTAATTTATTATTTGTATTAGGAAATCTATTGTTTTCATCTTTCTGATAAACAAATAAATATGGAATATTGGATTTAATGCTTCGTCTGGCTGATCGCAATTTTCTGTGAACATAATAGCTTTTACCTGTTACAGGGTTTTTACTACGTTCATTTATAAAATCATTCCATTTGGTTTCCCAAACCTTAAATTGAGCTGTAAACTCTAATTCGGTGCTTATTGCAAGTGTGTTTGTTAAGATTTAAAGTTCTTTTCCTGCTTCTAATCTTGGATTCTGCGTTAAATATCTTCGTAAAATAGCACATTGGTGGTATTGACACATCTGAACCTGATATTGAGCAAAAACCTTAAAAAGACCTCTCATTCCATCAACAACCATACCTTTGACAATAAAACCTTGACTAACAATATAACTAACACATTCTACATAATCCTTTATGCGTTCATGCTGAACATACTTTCGGTATAAAATAGAACCCGTCTCTGGATCCATTGCCACAAGAACACCTCAATTACGTCCAAAGTAAGTTGTGTCAATAAGTAAAAAAACAACTTTTTGTGGAATTACAGGATGACATTCTTCAATAATTGTTGCTATCTTACGTTTAACTGTGCTCGCACTTACACCATAGCGATTACTTATCTCTTGATAAGTTTGCTTATTGTAAAGATACTCTTGCCAAAACAGATCATAATTTATTCGATTGCCACCTCGAAATTGCTTGCCGCAAGCATGGCATTTGTACATCTGATATCGGTTCTTATGTCCATTTTTGATTATTGGACTGCCGCAATAAAAGCATTTTTTTTGTTCATAACCTTTGATTGTTGGCAAAGGTAGTAACAGAAAGCGATTCAGAAGTTTTTAACCTACTTTTTGACCTATAAGGCCAAAAGTACGTTAAACATTATGACTATTGGCTATAGAGTGGAGATGTCATAAGGCAGTATCTGCTCCAATCTCAATAGCTTGTTGAATTTTAGAGCATAATGCAGGATAAAAACGAAGTTAAACGAAAAGGCTTGATTCTCAAAAAGGTTTCAGCCCTGATTTTTTTTATGTAAATTTTTAAATTCTAATCTAAAATCATATAAAAGACCAATGTTGTCCTAAATATTTTGATAAACATCAAAAAAAGAAGTAGAGCTAAGGAACA
>BDEJ01000028.1 GCA_001653155.1 Porphyromonadaceae bacterium H1 | reverse complement strand
TGTTCCTTAGCTCTACTTCTTTTTTTGATGTTTATCAAAATATTTAGGACAACATTGGTTGGGGACTCTTTACTAAGGTAACATTTTGTTCCTTAGCTCTACTTCTTTTTTTGATGTTTATCAAAATATTTAGGACAACATTGTTCGGGATCCGATACCGAAGTTTGCCGTATAATAAAAAATATACTATCTTTGCGCCGTTTTTCTAGCTTCGGAAGCAGCATCTTGTTTCTGCGAAGCAATCCGGAGAGATGGCAGAGTGGTCGATTGCGGCGGTCTTGAAAACCGTTGAGCTGAGAGGCTCCGGGGGTTCGAATCCCTCTCTCTCCGCCAGAAGGTTTCAAAAGGGTTTCACAACCCCATTCAAAATAGCCTTCAAAATATAGATAATCGTTGTAAAATCAAGGTTTTACAACGATTTTTCTTTGTATATACCCCTATCTACTGACGGCTAACCCCTATACTTTGATAGTCACATTTCGGTCAAGTACTGCTACATTTACTGCTACACAAATTATTTGTCTTCAAAAAATGTAGCAGTGACCGATAAATGAATACCAATCTGACGGCATCAATGTTTTCTATATCAGATAATTATGTAGAGCTTTGTAGCAAGATTGCTACACAAAACAATGATGCGTATGAAGCAGAATTTTAAGGTATCCTTTTACCTACGCTCGAATTACGAAAACAAAGAGGGTAAATCGCCCGTGATGCTGCGTGTGTTCCTCAATGGGGAAATGGCAAACTTTGGCTCTACAAAGATTTTTGTAGACAAGGCGCTATGGAACAATACCACCAGCCGACTCAAAGGTCGCACGGCTGATGTACTGACAGCGAATGCCGCACTCGATGGCATCTCGCACACCCTCAATAGTATCTACCGCAAGTTAGAAGACAACGAGTCGCTCTCAATGGATAAAATCCGCTCCTTCTATTGTGGAAAGACCAAGGAGTACACAGAGTTCCTCCCTGTCTTTGACTCGTTTATCGACGATGTCAAACAACGTGTAGGGAAAACCATCAGCAAAGACAGTCATCAAAAATATAGTGTACTTCGCAGACACTTCTTTGAGTTTCTCAAGCACAAGTATGCTCGCAAGGATATTGGGCTGACCGAACTGACACCTGCCGTAATCCAAGACTTCGAGTTGTATCTCAGCACCGTGGCGGGCTGTTCTTACAACACGACTGTCAAGAAGATGAAAACCCTCAAGACGATTACCATCTATGCTCAAAAGCGTGGCATCCTGATGCACGACCCTTTCCTCAATCATCGCTTCCACTTAGAACCCGTCAATCGTGGCTTCTTGACGGATGAGGAAATCCTCAGCATCGCCAACAAAGACTTTGGGATTAAACGTTTGGAGTTGGTGCGTGACATTTTCATCTTCTCTTGCTTCACAGGGTTGGCTTATATCGATGTGGCTAACCTCACGCCCGACCACATCGTCAAAATGGGCGACAAGCAGTGGATTATGACGCAGCGTCAAAAGACCAGCGTATCCACCAACGTCCTTCTCCTCGACATTCCCAAGAGCATCATCGAAAAGTATGGCGAGCAGACTTATCGTGATGGCAAACTTTTCCCTATTTTGTCGAACCAAAAGACAAATTCCTATCTCAAGGAGATTGCCGACCTCTGTGGCATCAAGAAGAACTTGACCTTCCACCTGGCTCGCCACACCTTTGCGACGATGTCGCTCTCTAAAGGTGTGCCTATCGAAAGTGTGTCGAAGATGTTAGGGCACACCAACATCAAGACCACGCAAATCTATGCCCGTATCACCAACAAGAAGATTGAACACGATATGGAGCTACTCGCAGGCAAGCTTGACAAGTTCAACGCTGCTATGGGCATCGCTAAATAACACTTGTATCACCCTAAAATCAGAAGAAATTATGAATCCAACAAAGAAAGAGCTTTCTTACTTCCGTTTGAAGTTAGAAGCCTACCTCAGTGACTATCACCCCGAGTTAATGACCGACACCGCCTTTATTGCCGCTCGTGCCGATGCTGCCCTTACGGCTTATGCCGATGCCGTGGCACAGGGCTTCTCCCACCTCGAAGCCGAGGCGATGTCCAGCGAAGTCCTCTACCAAGGACTACACTTCTCTAAGCACAACACCCTCGTGTCTATCTTAGAGAATGAGTTCAGCGAGGAACTGCCCGAACCGCTCCCCGAAGAATTAGCTCCCATTCTCCTTGGCAATAAGTTTATCCAAGCCGTATTTGCCAAGTACGACCTCACGGACGACTTTGACGGTAGCAGAGAGTATGACCTCCTCTATACCGAACTCACAGGCACGATTGTCGAACTCATCGAGAACAGCAACTTGCCTACGGTAAAGAAGGCGGATACATCGAAGTAACAAGTAAACTTAATCCTATCGGGAGCATTGGAGCATCAAGAGCCAAGATATACACTCCGCCCCACACGCCAAGGGGCAAGCCCTTGTCTTTGGTGGGCGGACTATCTTGGGCTCGCTCTTGAAACTCTAAAATGCTCCCAGATATGAATACTTCAGTTATGAATCACGATGTACACAGTCCCATCTTCATTCGGGCGAACGATAAGCCACAGACAGCCAAGCCTGCCCGTAGTATCGACTGGCGACGCATCATCGAGCTGACGCTAATGCTATCGCTCGTCGTCGCAGCCGTCTACTTCATCGCCAAGTTCGTTACGCCCCAAGTCGTAACCGTCATTGGCATCTTTGTGGGCTTCTTGGTGCTGCGGTTCGTGGTAAAGACCATTCTGCAAATCACATTCACCATTCTTGGCTATCTCTTCTGGTTAGCCATCTTGGTGGCAATACTGATTTGCATCTTCTAAGCTTAGATAATCTTCTTGACGGGTGGCGGGCTCTTCGGAGCTTGCCACCTTTTTTGTTTCCCACTCTTAGGCTTTGCACTTCTGCTTCTTTTTTCCAGTCGTTCCACCTTATGCGTGGCAGATGGATGCTGTTTCTTTTTCATCGCAAAGGTAGTACGAGGCTTGGGCTACCCCAAGGTCGAGCCTACGGTTGTGCTGGAAAATCTCCACACTTGCGTTTCGCTCTGCTTCGCCTGGCTACTCTTCAGGTTGTATTTTCCGCCCAAACCTTGTGTCGCTCCTCACCCCCTACCTCTGTTTCGCTCGAAAAAAGGAATCAGCATACTCCGATCTTTGAACGCATAAAAAAAAATGTCACTATGGATAAGCAGAAAGTAAATACAACATCTTCGATGAAAGAAAAAGAGAATAGCTCCTCCTCTCATTACCGCATAAGTTCGGGGGCTGGGGCGAGTGAGAGAGCCGTGGCGACTAAGTTCGTGCAGTGGGAGGTACAACCCTTGGAAACCCTCAGTAGCAGTAAAGCCTACCTCCTGCGTGAGCAACTCAATCGTGGCGAAGCGATGAGTCGTGAAGACAAGGAGTGGCTGTGCGAGGCGGTGAACAGCAACACCTATTTCCGCACCGCAGTCCCCGTGATGGGCTACCGCTTTGACTTCTTCGATGTGCTGAAAAAGTACTTGGTCAATCAATACGGACATTGGACTGAGTATTATGCACCCGACCGCACCAGCCTACGCAAGTACCTCTACGGACGCATCAATCAGATAGTAGAAATCCCTAAACACTAAGAAGCGATGAAAGGAACAGAACAATTCACACGCACCATAGCTGAGTATCTAAACCAAAGAGCAGCCACCGACCCTCTGTTTGCTCCTAACTTGGCAAAACCCCACAAGAACATAGAGGAGTGTGTAACCTACATACTGAACCAAGTGCAGGCGAGTGGTTGCAACGGCTTTGAGGACGATGAAATCTATTCAATGGCTGTGCATTACTACGATGAAGACGATTTAGAAGTGGGTAACCGTGTGGCTTGCAATGTGGTAGTCAATCATACCATCGTCCTCACCGAGGAGGAGAAAGCCGAAGCACGCAAGCAGGCGATACAGCAGTATCAAACAGAGCAAATCCGCAAGTTGCAAGAGCCGAAGCGAGTGAAAGCCAAGGCAAGCACCGACAGCGAGCAAGTCCCCCAACCCTCTCTATTTGATATGTAAGCCGATGAAACCGAGAAATAAGTTTGAGCAAGCCATCATCGCTCAGAGCAAGTACCTCCGACCCATCACAAAGGCACAAATGCAGTGGGCATTTCGTGAGTGCATAGACCACTATGCTTACCGCCTACCCAAGGGCAAGACCACTTGTATGGATTGTGGGCATTTGTGGCAGATGGATATACCGAGCAAGCATTGCACCTGTCCCCAATGTGGGGCAGGTTTGCAGGTCGCAACCACAAGGGCGAGGAAATTACAGCAACGACAGTATTTTACCGTACTGACCACTTCGGGAGGGTATCAAGTCTTGCGTATGTATATGCTTATCGTGGGTATGGAGAAAGGCTACCGAGCCGTGTCCTCTGTTATGGAGATTGGGCAGTATTGGTGGAATGAGAGCGGACGACAGACGATTGTAGCCATACAACGGACTATGGGGCGATATATAGATAGCTTTGCCTACTATTCGCCTATGGCTATCCGCAGAGATAACGAAGCCTACCGCTTTATTGCTCATTGCCCCCTATATCCCAAGGTCAAGACCATAGACACTCTTAAGCGGAACGGCTTTGCAGGCGAGTGCCACAACATCGCCCCCTCTGTGCTTATCCCAGCCCTACTCACGGACAGCCGAGCCGAAACACTGATGAAAGCAGGACGCACCGAGCATCTGCGGTACTTCCTATCTAAGGCAAAAGACCTAAGTAAGTATTGGCAAGCCTACAAAATCACCCTCCGCAGGGGCTACGACATCACAGACATTGCCCTTTGGTGCGACTATGTGGATATGCTTGGGAGGTTAGGCAAGGACACACACAACGCCCACTTCGTTTGCCCCGAGGACTTGCAAGTAGCCCACGACACGGCACAGCGAAAAATGCAGGCACAGCGAGACAAGGAAGCCGAAGCACACAGAAGACAACGAGCCATAGAGAACGAGGAACGTTTTCAAGCACTCAAAGCCCCATTCTTTGGCATCGCCTTTACAGACGGCACGATTGAGGTGCGTATGTTGGAAAGTGTGGGGGAGTACTTGGAAGAGGGCAAAGCCTTACACCATTGTGTATTTACCAACGAGTATTACCTCAAAGAGCAGAGCCTTATCCTATCGGCACGCATTGAGGGAAAGCGGATAGAGACCATTGAGGTATCCCTTGAAACAATGAAAGTCATTCAGTGCCGTGGTTTGCATAACAAGAACACCGAATACCACGACCGCATCATTGACTTGGTTAATGCCAACCAACAAGTGTTTAGAGATAGAATGAAAGCAACAGCCTAAATAAGAATACTATATGAGCAGTTTGACATTTGACATCGCTCCACGATGGAGAGCCAAAGCCGATGAGGGCTATTGGTACATATCCCGAGATATGCAAGTTGTGCGAGCGTGGGATAGAGGAAAAGAGGGACTTCCTTTTAAGACGATTGATGAACTGAGAAACGAAAGTGGCAACTATTTCTCAGATAAAGAGGAAGCTGAGCATTACGCATCTATCTTGCGTGACACCCTAATACAAAACAGATGTTTACAGAGAGCAGGGAGCAAAGGCTTGTACTACTTTGTAGACACGAGCATCCCACGCAGTGTAGACACCTATGAGTGGGCATACCCTACCCGAGAAGATGCCCCTGGTATTAGTTTGTATGCGAGTGGGAACTACTTCCTAACCGAAGAAGAAGCCCGTAACTTTTGCCACTTATTTGTGGCGACCTTACAGAGCCGATACAAGAACTCCAAATAACGGAACACGAATAAATAAAAAAGCCCCGAAGTGATTTGTATAATCGCTTCGGGGCTTCTTTTCTTTGTCTTTGAACCGAGCAGGCGACCAAAAGAAAAGAAGCAAAAGAAAGTCGCAGAGAAATGAAATTTCAGTTTTGACTACCGCACATAAAACAGAGCGAACTCTGCCTTCCTACGTCTAAGTAACCCACGCAAGACCTTGCCTTTGTAGTGGCAAAAGGATAGGTATTCCTTGTAGAAATGCCTATCCCCTTGCTCAATCTTACGAAGCAGCTTGCTTTTGCCTTGTTTGCCGTAGCCGAGCAGGCGCCCCACACCGACATTGTAGGAGAGCAGCGTCAAAAGCAAGGCATCTTTGCCATAGCCCCTAAACAGCTCAAAGCGTTCCCATAGGTCGGCACGCAAGAGAGAGTCGGCTTGTCGCTCTGTCATCTCTGCTGTAAACTTTTCGCCCTTTTTGAGCTGATGACCATAGCCGACATAGGGATGATGCTCCTTGCCGTGCCAGCCCTCAAAGTGTTTAACGCAAAGCACAGCTCGCTCAAAGGGCGGTAAGTCTATCCAACGCACTCGCCTCTGTGCCATAGAGGGCAAAGCCGCTAAGCACAGCAGACAGAATGCAAATATCCATTTAGCCATCTTTCTTTTTGTCCTCCTCTGCCTTCGTTTTCAACAGACCTTTTCTCGCCACGGCATAGCTCAAAGCTCGTGTCTCGCTTTGGCTCTGCTCGTTTGGCTCATCGAAAAGCTTCTTATTGTTGAAGGTAAAGGTCAGTTGTTGCACCTTGCCGAAGTTGTCTTCGATATACACATCAATTGTCTGGCGGTCTGCCGACTGCGATGTGTAGTACAAACGGAACTCCTCCCTCGTCAAGGGATAGCGGTCGTTGGGCTTAAAGACCAAGCCATCGTCCATTTTTAGGACACCCTTGCCCTCGGGTTGGAAGTAACGGAGGGTATATCGTGTGTCGGCAAAGTTGCCCCCTCGTCTGAGTGAGCAACGGATTTCGGCTGTTTCGCCCTTTTTGATGTCCTTTTGAACGGGCATCGTTTGCAAAGCGAAGTCGTAAGACTGCTGAACATCCAAGTCCCGATTACAAGCAGATAGACAAAACACCGCAAAAGTGAGTACTCCCACAACCCACAGCGTATTAAAGATTTTCTTTTTCATTGTTGTTTGTTGTTATAAGTTGAATCTAAGTCCAGCAGAGATAGCAGGACGAAAACGATGTACATCCGAGCCGAGGAGCAGTCGCCCCTGAGCTTTGAGGACGAGGAGCAACCTATCTGAGAGGAAGCACTCAATGCTACTATGCACCGATCCGCCATAGACAAAGCGAGAGCGGTCAAGCAGGCTTGCCCCATCGGGTAGCAAGGATTGCTCTTCGTTGAGTTCCTCATAGCCTCCGAGGGCTGAGATGCCGAGGTAGGTAAAGACATTCTTACCCCTATCCGAGAGGATAGGTTGCATATAGCCTACTTGCAGGAGCATATCACGCATCGGCACTTGGTAAATACGATAAGGCAGGCTTTGCTCCTCGTATTCTGCCGAGAGGAAGGCATAGTTCTCTCGTTTGAGGTATTTCGTCATCGAAACACCCACACCAATTTTTTTCTTTGTAAAGAGCTTCTCTCCCTTAATCACTGGCACAGAAGCTACAACCTCGATACCCTTTTGCTTCGGGATAAGTCGCTGTGCGTTTGCGGAGATAAATCCGCAGACGGCACAAGCGAAGAGTAAACAAAACTTCTTCATAGGGCTTACCATTTGAGTTTGAGCTTATCAATCTTTCGGGCAAGTAGTAGGTCTTCTTGCTCTAAGTAGAAAGAGAGCGTGCGACCGCCACCCCGTTCGTAGAGCGTTACTTCGAGTTGTTTGTCCTCCGAAAGGGCGAGTTGCTCGAGGGCGAAGACCGTACGCTCGCTATCCTCAGCACGCACCTGCATAATTTGATGATAAGCACACAAGGGTTGCAATACTCGTTCTTGGATGGCGGTACGCTTGGCAACCTTTTTATCCACGACCTTGAAGGTGATGAAGTCTACCGAGTACGGCATATTCGTCTCATTGTCGATGCGGGTATGCAAATAGAGCAAGCCATTATGGGCATACAAGCCACGAAGCAGGAACTTGATGCCGAATTGCTGTACCCCGATATGCTTAATCGTCCGCTTGTTGTTTTGATGAATGGTCTTCATCATCAGTTTGACCAGAATTGGCGACTCATTGCCTAGTTCCTTAAAGTAGATGTCGGCACGATTGCTGGGCAATCGCCCCTCTGTGCTGGACAAAAAGACCTTCATCTCGATGCTGAGCTTCTCGGGTTCGTCGGCATATTTCACATTGAAAGCATAGTACGAGCCGTCCTCACAGATGACGCTCATATTGGTTTCGGTCTCAAAGTCACGCACGGCAGCCTTGACACGCAAGACGTTTTCGGCATCTTCTGCCTTACCAGCAATGAGGTTATTGCTCCCAAGGTCTACATAGCGAATCGGAGCAGGGAAGATAAGGTGTGAGGTCTTCTCGAAAGTAACCTCAAGCCCATAAGGCAAGACGACACGCCCCGAGGGGATGGCTTTGGTCATTCCTTGATAGAGGTCGCCCGAGTTGAGAGGGCGATACCCTTCATCGTTTTGGGCAAAGGTTGTTGTGATGCCTGCCACAAGCATAAGGGCAGATAGAAACATTCTTTTCATTGTCATATTGGTTTATTCTGTTTGTAATTGCTACTTGGTTTGTACTAAGAAGAGACGATACCCTCCTTTGAGGGTTACCTTGACGGTGCGGAGCTTCTTCTGAAGAAGCTGGCTTGCTCCCTGCATTACACCACGAGCCGCCTCGGAGATGATTTGGTCTTTGGCAGACGAAGCAAAGGTGAAGGACGTCCCCATCGAGCCACCGATGTTCGCCCCCATCTCCTTGAGAGCAGACACGTTTTCAGAGCCAGGGATGTAGATGCCCTCCTGTCCGTCGGTGTCGTAGGCAGAGAGTTTCACGGGGGTAATCTGTCCGCCTATCTCGATGCTCTTAATGAGCAGTTGCATACGGTTACCCTCAATCTTCGCTTGGGCGATGAGCTTGCCTCCTCGAGGGATACGCAAGTCTTTGATGCGTGCCGTTTCGAGTAGACGAAGAGCGACATACTCGCCCTCTTGCAGGGTAGTCGTGCGGTCTACGACCACACGCAGGGTGTTACGCTGCACTGCATTCTTTTGAGAAGCTAAGGAGTGAAAGCCAAGGTGTCGCTCTCTTGTCCCATACTCTTGTATAAAGGCAGAGTCGCTCATAGGCTGAGCAAGGCTGGAGACGATAGACTTCTGTTCGGTGAGGGCTTCGAGCATCGGCTCGCCTGCTGTTGCCACCTTGCTTTTGCCCTGTGGCTCTGCGATCGGTCGTTCGGTCGCTTCGGCAAAGGCGTTAGCGGGTAGGTTCGTTCCCTTGGGCAGGTACTTCGATGCCATCTGATAGCTACGCTCCATCAGGCGAAGTTGTTTCTCCTCTTCGTCCTCGGCTTCGCTGTCTTTTTTGCGGAGCTCCTCTCTGAGGTCGTCTATCTCGGCTCTGAGGGCTTCACGCTCCTCCTCGTGTGGGTCGGGAGCATAGAAGGAGCTGAGCAGGCGGTTATTTTCCTCGTATCTCTGGAGCGAGCCTTCGATTTTGGCAGAGGAAGCCTGCTGTGCTTGCTGCACTTCGGGTGTAGGCGTAGCATCGGCAAAGTAGTCCGATAATCGCCCCATCTCGGCTTGTGCTTGCTCCTCCGAAGCCGACTTATCACCGAGTTCGTAGGCTTTGAGCTTGTTGTCGGTCAGTTGCTCGACCGTGGCTTGGGGAATGTCTTTGTTCAGCCCCTGCTGTTCCTCTGCCTTATCCTTGTCCGAGGGGGCAAAGATGAACCAGATAGAGAGGGCACAGAGCAAGCCCAGCCCACTAAAGACCAAGCCCTTCTTGAGTTGTTCTTTCTGTTTATTATCCATAGGTCTGTTTCACTTGATGAGTGATGGTACTTAATCGCTCTCCGATGCTATCCACCCCAAAGGAGCGGATAGAGGAGTCGATGTATTGATTTTTGGGTATCGGTAGCCGTGGCTCTTCCTCTTTGGGGAGGAAGAACTGGGCTATCATCACGAGCGAACAAAGGAGGTAGGCAGCACTGATGCCGTAGACCCATCGCTTGCGTGCCTTGGGGCTAAGCCTGTCGCATTGCTCTCGTAGCCAGTAGTGCAGTCGCAGGTAATAGCGGTAGAATGAGTGTTTCGCTGACATAGGCTTAGCGTTTATAGGTTTGTAGGTCTCGGTTCTCTCGCACGAGGAAGTGCTCCATGAGAAAGCCCTGTGGGTTGTTGTCCGAGCGGACAGAGTTCTGAAGCGTGCAGCTGGTCACAAGGCTTCGCTCCGTAACATTACTCTGTCTCAGGATAAACTGCCGTGCGTAGGTCGTCACCTCGTAAGGGTAGCTATTGAAGTTGCAGTGAATCGAGTCAATCTCGATGCGCTGATTGACATTGCCCGAAATGGCTCGGTTGTAATAGCCTTTCTCAGCCAAGTCCTTGTAGTAGTTGAATGCCGACTTATCGCAGAGCAAAAAGGCTCGCTGCATATTGCCCTCAATGGCTTCCTTGTCGGGAGCGATGGTGAAGAAAAGCTCGTGAAAGCGTCTGACGTGTTCCCTTGCTTCGACTGGGCGGTTGCGTGAGGCATCTTGGCTCAAGGCGAGCATCAGACTCTTGCCCTCATCGAGGACATAAATCTTCTCTCTCTGCTCTTGGGCAAAACTGTACGAGGCATAGAGGGCATAGCCACAGACACCCGCACAGAGCAAGGCAAAGACCATCGTATAGAGGCGGATCTGCCTAAAGGCGGTTTCGATATTCTTTAATGACTTAAATTCCATAGTTGTTGTTTTCTTGTTTTAGTTCTACTTCCCTTTGATGAGTGCTCCCTTAATGCGTCCGCCGATGTTGCCAAGAACTGCACCTGTTCCTGCGGAGGTTGCTTTAGAGGCTGTCTGCGTTGTCTTTTGGGCTATTTGATTAACATTGCGTCCGTAAGAGCCGATACCGCCTCCTGCTTCGATAATCCAGCCTGCCACCGTAGGCACACAGAAGTAGCCGACGATACCGATGAGGAAGAAGACGATGTAGTACCACGAGCCTGCATCGGGTACATAGCTCGGGTCGCTCAGTTCGGCAATGTCCTTCTGTATCATCAAGACTTGAATTTTCGTGAGCAGTGCCGTCAAGATAGAACTCACAGGTAGCCACAAATACACCGAGATGTATCGGCTAAACCAAGCGGTGAGCGAACCCGACAGACCGTCCCATACGGCAATGCCGAAGACCACGGGACCGAGGATAGAGAGGACTATCAAGATGAAGGTGCGGAGCGTGTCAATAATCAAGCCTGCTGCGTGGAAGAGTAGCTCCATCAAATCATTGAAGAGTTTCATCAGCCACTGCTTCGTCTGATAGGCAGCTCGCTCGGCATACATCCCTGCAATGGTCATGGCATCACCCGGTCCGATAATGCCCATCTCATCTATCATCTGGTCAAACTTTTCGTTTGATACTAAATAGGCGGTTTCGGGATTCTTGAGATAGGCTTCCTCCTTGAGCTTATCTCGCTTGGCAGTGAGTTCTACCAATTGCCCCTCTTGCTTGTGTACCATCGCCTCTGTGCCTTGTACCACAGGCGAGAGTACGGCATTCATCGTACCGAGTACCACCGTGGGGAAGAACATAATGCAGAAGCCGAGGACAAAAGGACGCAGGAGCGGATAAACATCTATCGGTTCGGCTCGAGCCAGCGATGACCACACACGCAAAGCGATGTAAAATAAAGCTCCCAAGCCTGCGATGCCCTTAGCGATGCCCGTCATCTCAGCGGCTAAGGGCAGCATCTCGTCATAGGTGGAGCGGAGCAGTTCGTGTAAAGATGAAAAATCCATAGTCGCTGTTCTCCTTACCAATAGCGGCTACTGTCGTTGCCGTATAAACTCTTTACTGCGGCGAGGTCGCCCTTCTCTCTGGCACGCACATAGCTCACCGAGATGTTCTTCTGTGTGTAGTAGGACACCAAGGAGCGGTACTCACGCAGGGTTGTGTAGATGCGGTCAATCATCTGCATACGCTCGCTGTCGTTCATCGAGAAGACATTGCTCTTGGCGACGGACTTCAGCTCTCGCAAACTCTCGCCACTCTGCTCAAGGAGTTTTGTGTAGCCCGAGGCGATGGCAGCCAGTTCCGAAGGGCGGAAGTTCTTATCACGAAGCATTCGCTTGTAGGAGTTCACATAGATGTCGGAGATGTCGCCCACCATCAGGATACACTCCTTGACCTTGTAGGCATCGCCAATCAGGTTATTGACCTTCTTGAGGGCATCGTAGTATTTCTTGGTATCGTTGTAGAGCTTTTCGACTTCCTTAAAGCCGTCAAGCGTGTTCTTCACCGTCTTGCCTGCTGTGGCAATCTCTTTGACCGTGTTGGCGATGTTGCCCGCAAAGTTGGTCGGGTCGGTCACTACCCACTGAGCGTGGGCTTGTGTTACGAATAAGCTCAAGCCAAGTAGAGCCGTAAATAGGTACTTTTTCATTGTTGCTATGGTTTAATAGGTTTTCTATTGTTACTTCTTTATCGCTTATCTTCTCGTTTGTGCTGAGCCAACAGGCGGATAGCCGTTTCGATGTCGCCCCCGAGGTTTTCTGCAAGGCGTAGCACCTCTACCTTTTCGGTTTCTTCAGTCGTATAGGCGAGGTATTCCTCGAGCGACACTTCTGTAGCATAGACCGCAGATTGCATGCCGCCCAAGCCTATCCAGACCTCTTTGTAGAGCCGCTTCGGGTCATTGCTCTGGTTGATGGAGAGGATTTGGCTCTTCTCCTTTTCGGACAAGCCAAGCATCGCCTGTATGCCGTCAAACTTGGTCATATACTTGCGTTGGTCGAGCAGAATCTTGCAGTCGGAGTTGTTGATGATACTCTCCTTGACAATGGGCGACTGAATGATGTCGTCTACCTCTTGTGTCACGACAATCGCTTCGCCAAAGAACTTTCTGACCGTCTTATAGAGGTACTTGATATAGTCCGCCATATTCGCCGAAGCTATCGCCTTCCACGCCTCCTCGATGAGGATCATCTTGCGAATGCCTTTCAAGCGACGCATCTTATTGATGAATGCCTCCATAATGATGATGGTCACCACGGGGAAGAGATCTTTGTTGTCCTTCACGGCATCAATCTCAAAGACGATGAAACGCTTGGAGAGGAGGTCTATGTTCTTGTCTGAGTTCAAGAGGAAATCGTAACGACCGCCTCGGTAGTACTGCTTGAGTGTTGTTAGGAGGTTGTTGATATTGAAGTCTGAGAGGGTTACTTGTATCTCTCGCTGCTTCATATCCTCCCGATACACATCACGCAGGTACTCGTAGAAGGTATTGAAACAGGGGGTAATGGAGTGGTCAGCTCTTATCAGTTCGATATAGGCATTCACAGCAGAACCCAATTCACCTGCCTCAGTCTTGGTAATCCGCTCCTCGGCTGACTTCCACAGCGTGAGCAGCAGCGTGCAGATGCTCTCTCGCTTCTCTACATCGAAGACATAGTCGTCCGTATAGAAAGGATTAAATGAGATGGGGCTTTCGTCCGTATAGGTGAAGTATACCCCGTCCTCGCCTTTGGTCTTGCCGTGAATAAGCTGGCACAAGCCTTGGTAGGAGTTACCCGTATCGACCAGCAGCACATGTGCCCCTTGTTCGTAATACTGCCGAACCATGTGGTTCGTGAAAAAGCTCTTGCCACTGCCTGAAGGACCGAGGATGAACTTATTGCGGTTCGTGATGATGCCCTTTTTCATCGGGAGGTCGGAGATATCCAAATGAATGGGCTTGCCCGAGAGTCGGTCTGCCATCTTGATGCCAAAGGGTGAGAGCGAGTCCTTATAGTTCGTCTCAGCCGTGAAGAAGCAGAGGGCAGGCTCTATGAAGGTGTAAAAACTCTCTTCTGAGGGGAAGTCGGCTGCATTGCCTGGGATGCCTGCCCAGTAGAGCGTTGCCACATCAATCGTATTGTGTCGTGGCTTGCACTCCATCAGTGCCAAGGCACTACCCACATCGTTCTTGATTTGGCGGAGCTCTTCGTTGTCGCTACTCCATGCTAGCACATTGAAGTGGGCACGGATAGAGGTCAAGCCCTGTGAGTGGGCGACATTGAGGTACTCTTGTATCCACTCCTCGTTGATTTGGTTGCTACGGCTGTAGCGTGCCAAGGAGTGCATATTCCTCGCTTGCTTCTCAAAGCGTTGTAGGTTGGCTTCGCTATCCTCTATGAAGAGATATTGGTTGTAGATATGGTTGCAAGAGAGCATCAAGCCCACAGGTGAAGCAAAGGACAGACGGCAGTCGCTACGGTCGGTCGAGAGCCTTTCATAGCGGCTATCGGTGCTGACACTTGTGGGCAGGTCGTCTGTATCGCTGAGGGTATGCAGGCAGAGTTTATTATCGCCCACTCGCACGAGGTCAGCCCCCAGGCGGATGTCCTCGAGGCTGGCGTGTCTTTCCTCTGAGAGGGAGAAGTAGCGGTCTAAGAGTCCTGGCTGATTTTCTGTGCCGACGAGTTCGTCTTCCGTCATACGCTCCAAGCGGATAAGCATCGTATCGTTGATGATGCGTTCAAACTGGTCTACCGCCTCCATGAATTTGATGACGGCTTCCTTGTCTTCAATCTCTTTCGGTACAAGATGCCCACGGCAGAGTGCAGAGAAATTGCTCTGCTGAGCCATACGCTTCTTGTTGCTCTTGGTGAGAAAGAGGTAGACCGAGTGGTGCAGATAGGGTCGCTCATTGAAGTGTCGCTCCGAAGAGCGGGCGAGAAAGCTCAGTCCACTCTCTGCGAGTTTGCCTTGATATTCCTCCGTGATGAACCAATCCTGCTTATGCACGATGCTGTAATTAGGCAGCACCTTGATGGCCTTGTGCCAAGCCGAGTGCATTGCCTCGTATTCGGCAGAGGTCACGGTAAAGAGTTCGGGCAGTTCTACCCGAAAAGCGACGGTGATGTCGGCTTCCTTGCTGACGATGCATCCCTGCTCAATAGCGAGCAGGGGGAACTTCGCCTCCAAAGAACTGATTTTGCTGGTATTTCTCATCTTGTCTTCGTTGATTTGAGGTTACGAAACAAATGAAGGACGCTACGGTGGTTCGATAAGTACCGTGGATGCGAGCGTACTGCCCCGAGCTTCATCAGTCCGTGCTCGCCATACTTGCGGTTCATAGCGAACGTTTGCCACACAACAAGCGTGGCACCCAGTACGCCTATGCCCAGACAGACGAGCTGACCAATGCCCAAGAGGTACAGCACGACCACGACAATGAAAGTCCCCAGCAAGCCTCCTGCAAAGAGGAAGAGGTACTGAGCTTTCAAGCCCTTGAACTCAACCGTGCGTCCTACACCTTTATTGATTTCCCAAGATGCCATCGCTTTTAGAGGAAGAAGCTTCTAAGAATAGTAGCTGCAACAATCAAGAAGATACAAGCCCCAAACCAAGAGGCTGCGGTCTTGCTCGTATCAGGGTCGCCTGAGCTAAACTTGTTGTACACCTTGATGCCACCAATCAAGCCAACCACGGCTCCGATGGCATAGATGAGTTTCGTACCAGGGTCGAAGTAGCTCGTTACCATTTTCGTGGCTTCGTTGATACCTGCCATACCGTTGCCTTGGGCGTAAGCTCCTGCGGTGGCAGCAACCAAGAGGAGCATCATCAGTGCGATTTTCTTTGTGTTCATTGCTTTGAAATTATTGTTGGTGAATACTTTGTTGCTTATAAGAGAGTGCGGGCGGGGATAGGTTCTAGCTCGTTTCCGTTTTCATGTTCGCTTATTGTGTAGCCGTTTTACCCCACACCCGACACTCCGAATTGTTTTACAGATAATAGTCTAAGGGATGTGCGTCGCTGGTGCTGTCAGGCTGAGGTTCCGCATCGCTAGGCTCTTCCTCCTGCCTTTGCTCCTCTGCTTTCCGCACGAAGGCTAAGAGCTTGTTGTGTTTGGCGGACTCGGCAAGGAGATGTTCCTTGTACTTCTCCATCAGGTCTGTGCCTTGCACCTTACTGAGGGTGTCTTGTACCTCGGTTTCGTCTTCCTCGTCTAATTCGTCATCGTTCTTTGACCAGCGTCCCATACGCACGAGGTCACGAGCAAGGATAGCCGAGGGCGATACCTCAGGCATCGGATCACGAGTGAGGAGTATCTCCTCCTTGGCGACCTCGTCTTCATCGACTTCATCGGTCGTATAGGCAACCTGTATCTCGTTCTCCTCCTCACTAATGTTTGGCTCGTCAGAGGGGTCTTCCTCTGGAGTATCGCTCGCTTTGCTACCTTCCTCCGCCTTAGGCGGTGCAAAGGTATTGGCTTGAGTGTTGCCTACCTCAGTTTTCGGAACGGCAGGAAGTGTCGGGAAATCCTCAGAACTCAAGCCCCTGCTCTTGCCTACCAAAGTGTGGACTTCTTCGGGCTTTTGCTCGGCTTCGCTATTTTGCTCTTTCGCCGCCTTGCTGCCCTCTCTGCGAGAGAACTGGATGTAGTAGTAGGTGTAACGAATGAGCAGAAGCATCCAGATAATCCCTAAACACAAAAGGACATTGAGTAATATCGTTTGCATCATATCGTTATGGTTTGGGTTCTTCGTTTAGCATCAGCTGCTGCATTCAAAAGTTCTCTGTGTTCTGAGAGATGCTGACGAAGGATGTTCTCGATATAAGCAGCCATAGTTACGCGCTCGTCAAGGTCGTGTAGAACATTTCGCAGTATCTCCAAAGTTTCGATATTCATCGTAAAGGCGGTCTTCCTGGCAAAACGAACAGGTAAAAGAAAGCGGTTTTTATAGTCATCTATATCCATAACCTGCTCAGATTGTATGTGAACATCGTTGCTATGTTCAGAGGGAGCAGTCTTCCTTGTTTCTGAATAGATCTGTGAGGTTTGCTCTTTGGAGTGGGATGATATACTATTCCACCCACGAATGGTGAGGTAAATCATCAGGCAAAGCATCGTTAGGATGCTTACAGCAAGAAATGCTTGAAAAAGTATTGTATTCATCATAAATTGATTGTTGGATTACGTTTATGTTGAGCTGCGACCTTATTGAGCATTGCTCTGTGCTCTCTTAAATGCTCAATAATAATATTCTCGATATAGGATGTTAGTGTTGCCCGAGAGCGAACATCATTCAGCACATCTCGCAAGGTCTGAAGCACCTCCCAGTGAATGGTAAAGCCCACCTTGCCTCGAGCATCTCGTGAAGGCACAAAAAAGCGTGCTTCATACTCCTCAAAAGAAAGTCCGCTACTAATCGCATCACTTTTTCTCTTTGTTGGTTTGGCTGGAGCTTCCTCAGTTGGTATCGATATTTCTTTGTAGGCTGATGACTCAGCCGTAGGTACGTCCTCTTCTTCAGGCGATACCACTTCTATTGCTTCTTCTGTTCCTAACTTGATAGGTTGGTCGAAAAAGGGAGACTCCTCGGCACTACGCTTGCTCACTCCTATATCGCCCATCTCTTGGAGCTTCTTGCTCAGTATCTTCTGTCGTTTCTCTGTAATGGAACTCATGGCTTATTCTGTACTGATATTGAAACGACGGCAGACCTCTTCTACCCACTCATTAACACCTGTCCCAGCACGTAACGAGGCGGCAGGCGGTAGGTAAGAACTACGAAAAACACCCTTAACGCCTCCTTGGGCGAGTTCACGAGCAAATTTTACCGAGTGATAGATGCGTGTATCGAAAATTTTGATGTCTTCCGCCTTGGCATAGTCACTATAGTGGTCAATAACCACCGTGCTTGCACTGCGGTTGATTTTGTTCCAGAGCAATAAGAGGTCTTGAATGCGAGCGTCTTCTAAGCTGATGCCTAAGTCCCTTACCGTTTGGGCATAGGCGAAACTTGATACTAAGGATTGAGGATCTGCTTCTATGGGGGAAATGATATAATCCATCTCTACAGAGAGATTTAGTAGCTCTTCCGTCCCGGCATGACCTGGAAAGTCGAAGATAACGAGTCGTATATCTTCTTCGGTCTGTTTAAGTAGTTGCTTGACTTGCCTTAGAGCGTCTTCAGGCTTGGTGCGAAAGATAGTATAGGCTCTTTTCCCGAATTTGGTAAAAAAGGCTTTGAGCTGCTCCGCAATGTCTGGCGACTCATCTATGATATTACGTTCTCGCTCACGGAGCTTATAAAAAGATTCCTGCGTGCCATCGCAATCGACTACGACAAGCGGTATTCCTTTTTCATAATACAGGATAGAGGCGAGTACCTCGGCAAGGCTGCTCTTGCCGACTCCTCCTTTCTGTGAAGCAAAGCCCAAGTATATAGGACTGACTGTCTGATCTGATTTCATATAAAATGACTGTTTTACGAGGTTACTAACTTTGAGACTTAGCCGCAGACGAATGAACCAACTAAACTGAGATTGTCTGTTGGTCACATAGTCTTGATTGAGCCTACTCAGTCGGTATAAATGGAGTGACCAACTATTCAACTTGAGTCTTGTCTCATCTCATTTTGGACTGACCAATAGACTTAGGTCAGTTAGTCTATTTAGACCTTACTCATTGAGTCCGTCTGGACTTAAATCCTCTGCAAAATAAGTAGGTAAATCAGTTAGTTTCAAGGCTCAAGGAAACACAAGGAAATGGCAGGAAAACACAGGTAGTTTGCTTATGCTAAGCGTGTTATGTCAAGGCTGTAACTTTGCAAGCGAAACAAGAACACGGAGCTAATTCCCCCGAAGGAGACACCCCAAAAGGGTGGATGCTTCATCAGCATCATCTCTTAATACTGGCAAGGTGTGTCTTTGTCCGACAAACTCCGTTTTTGCCGACAAAGACCCTTGCCCCACAGGGGAGATGAATTACTCCAAAGTCGTAATTACCAATACAGAATAGCTATGAACGAGAAGATAGAACGCTGGGATAGGTGGGACACTCGTCTACCTAATCCCAAAGACCAACAAAAAGTCATCGCCCTCTTCCATAAATCGGGAGCTGAAACGAAGTCAGACTTCGTCCGTGCTCGCCTTTTGGACGAGAGCTTTAAGGTCATCACCGTAGACCAAACTGCCGTCGAGTACTACCGCAAACTCTCTAACATCTCAGCACAGATTCATAGAATTGGCGTGCTGTACAACCAAGCCGTCAAGTCGATTAACAGCTACCATTCGGTGAAAACTGCCCAGCGTTTGCTGCAAATGTTAGAGGGGTATTCGCTACAACTTATCTCGCTACAGCAACAGGCAATCGCCCTTACCATTGACTACCGCAAGCGATGATTGCCAAGATTTCCAGTACTGCTAACCTCGGTGGAGCACTCGGCTATAACTTCAAAAAGGTAGTATCAGGGGAAGCAAGCGTTCTCTTGGCTGAGGGCTTGTACACCAATCCCGAAGGGGGCTACACCATGGAGGACGTGCTTAGCGATATGCAGGCTTTGATCCCCAAGAAGTGCCGCACCAAGAATGTGGTTTTTCATTGCTCACTCAATCCACACCCAGACGAAAAGCTATCCGATGAGCAGCTCTCGCAAATTGCTAAGGAGTATATGCAAGCACTCGGTTATGGCAATCAGCCCTACATCGTATTTAAGCACAACGACATTACTCGTGAACATATACACATTGTGTCACTCCGTGTCGATAGCCTAGGGCGGAAGATTAACGACAAGTTTGAGAACAGACGCAGCAAACGGATCACCGATGCCTTGGAACGTAAGTATGGCTTAATCTCCAGCACTCCAAGGAAGGGGCAGAAAGCTGAGCCACTATCTGTGCAGGAGGGGCAAACCTCGGGTAATATCCGAAGCGAGGTCGCCCAAGTACTCCGTGAGGTCTTAGCCCACTACCGTTTCTGCTCCTTGGGTGAGTTCAATGCCGTCCTGAGGCGATACAACCTTGCCGTCGAGGAGGTCAAGACCACCTACCGAGGCAAGCAATATGATGGCTTGATCTATGTGCCGACCGATGAGAAAGGCAACAAAGTGGGCAATCCTATACACGCCTCCAAGATTGGGCGAGGAGTGGGTTACGCTGCGATTCAACATAAGATGAATCAGTCCAAACAAAGCATTAAACCCTTCATCGCTGGTATGCGACAAAGGGTCTTGAGCGTGATGCGGACTTCGCCTCAAAATGAAGGGGAACTCTTAGCTCGCTTAGAGGAGCAAGGGCTACGCTGTTTGATTCGCAAGAACGATAGCGGGCGTATCTATGGTATCACTTTCATTGACGACACCGAAGGCATCGCCATCAATGGCTCTCGTCTGGGTAAGGGCTATTCTGCGAACCGCTTTGAAGCCTATTTTGCAGACACCACACAGAACGCCTTTTTAGATGAAAGCCTCTATGGGCAGCTTTCTGTATCAGGGCAAGAAGACAAGGCTCTTGCCTTTGGTATGCCACCCAAGGAGGAAGAGGGCGACAACCTCATTGACGAGGTCTTGGACGACCTAATAGGCGATGCACCACTTAGCACGGGCAACGATGATTGGAAGGAGGCTGCTTGGCAACGCAAGCTCCGCAGACAAAGTAAACTTAGGCTTAGACGGAGAAAACGCTAAGTCTATGATGTTAGAACAGTATTCAAACACGATGATAACAACATTCAAACGACAATACAGCTATGGCACAAGAAGATGATTTGAGAGCACTCGGTAAGATTATGGATTTTATGCGAGGACTATCGGTGATATTCCTCCTCATCAATTGTTATTGGTTCTGCTATGAAGCCTTTCACTCCTGGGGCTTCACGCTGGGCATTGTGGATAAAATCCTGATGAACTTTCAGCGAACGACAGGTTTGTTTTCCTCTATCCTTTGGACGAAGCTCTTTTGCGTGGTCTTTCTTGCTCTCTCTTGTCTAGGCACTAAGGGCGTTAAGGAGGAGAAAATCACTTGGCCAAAGATTTGGGCAGTCCTCGCTGTAGGCTTTGTCCTTTTCTTTCTTAACTGGTGGCTATTGGTTCTACCCATTGGTAAAGTAGGAGCAGCCTCTCTCTACATTTTTACGCTCTCGGTAGGCTATATCTGCCTACTCATGGCTGGGGTGTGGATGAGTCGCCTGCTCAAGAACAACCTCATGGACGATGTTTTCAATGTCGAAAACGAGAGCTTTATGCAGGAGACACAGCTGATGACCAACGAGTACTCGGTCAATCTGCCCACACGCTTCTACTACAAAAAGCGATGGAACAAGGGCTGGATTAACATCGTCAATCCTTTTCGTGCCTCAATGGTGCTCGGTACACCTGGTTCGGGTAAGTCCTTCGCTATTGTGAACAACTACATCAAGCAACAGATTGAGAAGGGGTTTGCGATGTACATCTACGACTATAAGTTCCCTGACCTCTCGGAGATAGCCTACAACCATTTGCGTCATCATCTTGATGCCTACGAGGTCAAGCCCCAGTTCTATGTCATCAACTTTGATGACCCACGCAAAAGCCACCGCTGTAACCCCATCAACCCAGCCTTTATGACGGACATCTCCGATGCTTATGAGTCTGCCTACACCATTATGCTGAACCTCAACCGCACATGGATACAGAAACAGGGAGATTTCTTTGTGGAGTCGCCCATCATTCTCTTAGCTGCCATCATCTGGTATCTGAAGATTTATGACGGAGGCAAGTACTGCACCTTTCCCCACGCTATTGAGTTCCTTAACCGCCCCTATGCTCAAATATTCCCTATCCTCACAGCCTATGATGAACTAGCTAACTACCTCTCGCCCTTTATGGATGCTTGGCAAGGCGGAGCACAAGACCAGTTACAAGGGCAGATAGCCAGTGCCAAGATACCCCTCTCGCGTATGATTTCGCCTGCCCTCTATTGGGTCATGACGGGCGATGACTTCTCCCTCGACATCAATAACCCTAAGCAGCCGAAAGTATTGGTCGTAGGCAACAACCCCGACCGACAAAACATCTACTCGGCAGCTCTCGGGCTATACAACAGCCGTATTGTCAAACTTATCAACAAGAAGAAGCAGCTCAAATCTTCCGTCATCATAGACGAGCTACCGACCATCTACTTCCGTGGATTGGACAACCTCATTGCCACAGCACGAAGTAATAAAGTTGCCGTGTGTTTAGGCTTTCAGGACTTCTCTCAGCTTACCCGTGACTATGGCGACAAGGAGAGCAAGGTAATCCAGAACACCGTGGGCAATGTGTTCAGTGGTCAAGTCGTGGGCGAAACTGCCAAGACACTTAGCGAACGCTTCGGCAAGGTACTTCAGCAACGCCAATCAATGACCATCAACCGGAATGACAAGTCTACCTCTATCTCTACTCAGATGGATAGCCTTATCCCTGCCAGCAAGATTTCTAACCTCACGCAGGGTATGTTTGTCGGAGCGGTCTCGGACAACTTTGACGAGCGCATCGAGCAGAAAATCTTTCACGCAGAGATTGTCGTGGATGTCGCCAAGGTCTCAGCCGAAACCAAAGCCTACGAGCCTATTCCCATCATCGCTGAGTTCACAAACAAAGATGGCTCCGACAGTCTGCGTGAGACTATTGAAGCCAATTATCGCCAAGTCAAGCAAGAGGTGCTATCCCTCGTAGACTCTGAGACTGCTCGTATCAAAGCTGACCCAACACTCAGGAACTTACTTAGGGAGTAGTTAAAGGTGTTATCCCCTCAAAAAAATAGGATAAGATAAATTGATCCACCGCTGATAGTTGTGCAGTCTCAATAATTCGATTCATTCATACCTTTAGGAACTCATCAAGAACGTCGTTGATAGAAATATCCACTCGCTCCAAATCAATTACTCGTGAGTTGTGAAGTTTTCGACTTAGCATTCTTGGCAATCCATATTCTTCAAGCTGAAATACTAGTGGAGGAAGAAATAGATTTGATACCTTTGTTATGAATGGAGTTATACCTACATCACAAAGGAGTATACGCTTAGAAATCACATTGATGCTACGTAGTAAAGAAACAAAGTTGAAGCTAACAAGCTTCTCAAATTCAAAATAATCTTCGATGGAGATTTCATCTGAAGTGACCGTTGCAGACACTCTACGACATCGAGAACTACCTCTATTGAAATATTCTAGTTATCAACATTTACTTTTTCATAGATAGTACAGTCCATGTTTTTATAAATACTTCAAAATCAATTTCATTGTTCATATTGTTGCGGTTGTCTTGGTGCCGAAAGATATATCTTAATTCTGGCTTTTGTAAAAGGCAGAATGCCGGAAACGTTAGGAACAAACATTTCCAGCACCAAGCCTTTTTACGATAAAGTTAGATTAAGACTTTTGCCCTATTGTTATTCTGTAGCCGGAAACCAGCTTCGTGTGTTATTGGCAATCCTTACTAACATCAACATCACCGGAACTTCGACTAGTACGCCCACCACCGTAGCTAATGCAGCCCCGGACTGTAAACCAAAAAGAGAAATAGCCACAGCAACTGACAATTCAAAGAAATTACTTGCCCCAATCATTCCGGCAGGTGCGGCAACATCATGGGGTAATTTCCACCATTTCGCCCAACCGTAAGCAACGAAGAATATCAGAACCGTTTGCAACACAAGCGGAACTGCAATCAATAAGATATGCAGGGGATTGTTCAGTATCGTTTCTCCTTGAAAGGAAAACAGGATAATAAGCGTTAATAGCAATCCAGCTACCGTATAATTATCAAATTTCTTAATAAATACGTTATTGAAATAGTCCACTCCTTTGCGACGAATAACCATTATACGGGTAATAACCCCGGCAGCAAGTGGTATCACAACAAATAATACTACGGATAACAGCAGAGTGTCCCACGGGATAGATACGCCACCAACTCCCAGCAGGAAAGCTACAATAGGCGCAAATGCTACTAATATGATTAAATCGTTTACCGCAACCTGTACCAGCGTGTAAGCGGCATCGCCTTTCGTTAAGTAACTCCATACAAATACCATCGCCGTACAAGGTGCAGCCCCCAATAATACCGCCCCGGCTAAATATTCTTCGGCTAACCCGGCAGGTATAAAGGTTTTGAAAACCACATAGAAGAAGATATAAGCTATTCCGAACATGGTAAACGGCTTTATCAGCCAGTTTGTAACGCAAGTCACCATTATCCCTTTCGGACGCTTGCCAACATTCTTAACGCTTTGAAAATCCACTTTTAGCATCATTGGATAAATCATTAACCAAATTAGAATGGCCACGGGTATAGACACATTGGCATACTCGAATTTGCTTAATGTTTGCGGAATTAGTGGAAGCCATTGTCCTACTGCAATTCCTATAATGATACATAAAGTAACCCAGATTGTTAGGTATTTCTCAAACAATCCAATGCCTTGATTTTTTTCCATATGTTATAGTTTTACTTTGAGAGTTTCAGTATGCGTATCGCGCCTCTAATGACGATGAGAAAGACAATGATGCCTATGATCAAATCAGGGGCGTTGCTGTTCAATAGTCCAACCAACAGCCCTGCAACGATGACTCCTATATTGACAATGACATCGTTGGCTGAGAAAATAACACTGGCTTGTATGTGGGCCTCCTTGCTCTTTGTGCGCTGCAACAACCATAGAGAGGCTGTATTGGCGATTAGTGCAATGAACGAGATGACAATCATAACTAAAAAGTCTGGGGGCGTTTCGAGGCCCATAAAGCGTTTGATAACTTCGATGAGCCCCAATACAGCCAGTGAAATTTGAAGGTAGCCACTGAGTTTTGCTACTTTTTGCTGACGGGCTATAGTTGTTCCAACAGCCATCAGACTCATGCCGTAAACCAAAGCATCTGCCAACATATCCAAACTGTCTGCGACCAAGCCCATCGACTGGGAGATGATGCCTGTTGTGGCTTCTATGATGAAACATAGAAAGTTGATGACGAGCACCCAACACAACGCCCGTCTCTGAACTTTGGAGGTGGTTTCAGACTTTGCTTCATCGCAGAGAGAAGATGCTGTTAGCTTGGCACCGAGGTTTAATGTTTCAAGCTGTTCCTGAATCGACTTCACTTCCCCGTGATGGATGACAACTAAGGTTCTTTCCGCCAAGTCGAAATCGAGACGCTCCACTAAGGGGCTATTGCCTAATTTCAGACGGATTAAATTTTCCTCGCATGGGCAATCCATCTTTGGAACATTGAACTTAGAGATATATTGGTGCATTATTCTTGTTTTCCTTGGATATGGTCGATGTAGAACTGATAGAAGCGGGCTTTTATTTCATCCCGTACCCGATGAAATTCACTGTTTATAAACTCCGGCGTTCCGGTTGCTTCTGATGGGTCGTCAAATCCTATATGCAGCCTGTTCCTTACTTCACCCGTAAACATCGGGCAGCTTTCGTTTGCCCCACCGCAGACCGTAATAACATAGTCCCATTCCTGTCCTATATATAGGTTTACACTTTTAGGGGTATGGTGGGTTAAATCTATACCCATTTCATCCATAACCTTTACCGCCATCGGATTAACCTTTTCAGCAGGTTTTGTTCCTGCTGAAAAGACATCCAGTTTATTGTCAAATGATTGCAAAAAGCCATGTGCCATTTGGCTGCGGCAGCTATTTCCTGATAATGAGAAGTGTTTAGTAGCCATTTCTATTATTTTTCTATTGACCACCTGATATTTTACCTGTTATCGTCATCATTCATTTTCTTGATAAGGTTATCTCTCAATGAATCAAGGTATAATGTCCGGCTGTCTTTCCGGTTTCGGATATTCAAATAAATGCGGTAAAACTCTCCGGCATCGGTATTAAAAACATTACAGAAATAATCTATCAATTCTTTAATATCAATATTTCCATAATCAATGCTTCCTTTTGCATATATAGCATAAATCAATTCGACAAGTTCTGTTTTAGTTCCTGTCCAAGTGCGTTTTATACGGGGAAATTTTGAATTATCCATTTCGTTTTCAGGATACTTTTCAAGTTTTTTAATTCAGCATTGAGATAAATGCGGAGCATCTCATTAGCTAATATTTTAGAAACCTTGTAATCAAAACTGGTAGAAAAATTATTGTCTCTTTCAAAGTAGAAACAATCGACATTCAACTCAATATCGGGCTCTACCCTAAGGAAATAATAACGATCAAGGTGAGTTTTCTCTGTCCTGTAATACTGGTAAAAATCTAAATTTTTATCAAAATAATCTTTTATTCTGTCTAATTCCTTTATAATATAATTTTTCTGTGCCGTATCACTTCCGGTCGGTCGCTTAGTTTCTATTTTATAAATCTCCGAAAAATAGATTAATCTACTGAAAAGTTGGGGTTTGTACTCTTTAAAAAAACATATTTCTTCCTCATCATTTTTGAACTTATAATCGTTCAGTTTCATCTTTAGTTGTTGCATAATTCCTTTTAGCAACAGAACTGCTTTTTTAGCTTTCCTCAGAGATGGTTCTTCTACCAGCTCAATGGCTTCAAGTTAAACATTCACTTTTTCGATTATAGTATTGACATGTTTATTCATAAGGCTATATTTTAGGTACAAACCCCAACAGGGCACAATTAAAATTTCATTTTTAAAATCTTAATAGCGTTCAATATTGCTAATAACGATACTCCAACATCAGCAAATACCGCTTCCCATAGGGTTGCAATACCTCCTGCACCCAGAATCAATACAATTAGTTTTACACCAAAAGCCAGACTTATATTTTGTATAACAATCCGGCGTGTAGCTTTACCTATTGTTATAGCCGTTGCTATCCGGATCGGTTGGTCTGTCTGTATAATGACATCTGCCGTTTCTATGGCAACGTCGCTACCCAGTCCACCCATCGCAATGCCTACATTGCTCATGGCAAGAACAGGAGCATCGTTTATCCCGTCACCCACAAAGGCAATGTTATTACCCGGATCGGATTTCAACTGCTCTACATATTCCACTTTTCCTTCGGGTAGCAGATCACCATGCGCCTGCATGATATTCAATTCCGTGGCAAGCTGTGAAACGATGGCCTGTTTATCTCCTGACAACATTACAATATTTTTGATACCCAACTCGTGTAAAGCATTCACGGCTGTGGCTGCATCCTCTTTCGGAGCATCCGCTACCAGAATATATCCGGCATACGTACCATCGATTGCACATACGACAATCGTTTCGGGTATGGTAGCTAATTCCAGTGGAAACTCTACGTTATTCTTTATCAGCAATTTCGGATTGCCTACCAGAACAACTTTACCATTGATAGAAGCCTGTAAGCCGTGGCCTGCGATTTCGTTGACAACATCCGGCTTAATTACTTCGATATTCTGTTCTTTGGCATATTCTACAATGGCTTTCGCTATGGGATGCGTGCTTTGCGTTTCAATCGAAGCTATCAAGTTCACAAGATCAGTTTCGAGCAAATGATTTGCCGGAATTATCTTTTGCACTTTGAAAACTCCCTGTGTCAGCGTTCCGGTCTTGTCCATCACCACCGTATTTACTTTGGTGATAGCTTCCAGATAGTTACTTCCTTTAAATAGTATTCCGTTCCGGCTTGCCGCTCCGATACCACCAAAATAACCCAATGGAATGCTGATAACCAATGCACAAGGGCAGGATATAACAAGGAATACCAATCCACGATATACCCAATCGTACAGAACAAAGTTGAACGCCGGATTAATAGCAGAGTATACCAGTGGTGCCAACACGATAAGCGCAGCCAATGCCACCACTATCGGGGTATAAATGCGTGCAAACTTTCGGATGAACTGTTCTGCCGAAGCTTTTTTCTCGGTAGCATTCTGCACAAGGTCGAGGATGCGTGCCAGAGCACTCATACCGAAAGACTTGGTAATCTTTATTCGCGAAACGCTGTCGGTAAGTATCATTCCGGCAAATACCTCTTCATTCCTGCGAATGGTTCGGGGAACGCTCTCGCCTGTCAGGGCAGAAGTATTGAACGATGCCGATTCATTCAGCATCACACCGTCCAGTGGTACACGTTCTCCCACCTTAACTTCTACAATATCTCCCACATTTACACTTGCTGCCGATACGGTTTCTGTTTTATCCATCCTGATAACAGTAGCTGTTTCCGGACGGAGATCAAGCAGGGCGCTGATGCTCCGTTTGGCACGGTGTAATGCTGCTTCCTGAAAGAGTTCGCCTACGGCATAGAACAACATCACGGCAACGCCTTCGGGGTATTCTCCGATAAAGAACGCCCCGATGGTAGCTATGCTCATTAAAGTAAATTCGCTGAATACGTCTTTCTGCCGAATGGCTTCCCATGCCTCCTTCATTACTGGTAAGCCTACCGGAATGTAAGCGATGATATACCAAGCAAGTTGAATCCACTTATCAGCAAAGAACGATAGTCCGGAAGCGGAGAAGATAATGCCTGCAATCAGCATCACAAAGGATATAGCTGTCCGGATGTAACTTCTTTTCTGCGAGGTTTCCATTTCCTGTTTGTTTTTGTCAACAACACAATTCCCATCATTGCAATTTCCCATAACTATTTTGTTTTACGATTATATCTATACGGTTTACCTATATCCCCATTCAAAAACACAAACGAAGCAAGAGCGAAGAATATTCCAGCTACTAACACTTCTTTGAGTGGCCAGTTGTGGTGGTAAAAACAATGTGTATGCGTACAACGCGAAACATAATACCAGAATAAACAGCCTGCGGTAATGCCAAAGGCTGTACTGACAAGTATTATCAGCGTTTTAGCCCGTGAACTCAGCTTCTTTTTCTTCGGCTGAGCTGTGGCTTTACTTTTCCTTTTGGTTGCCTTTCTTTTCATGGCGCGTCCCTATTACAGTTCAACGGCTGACAGTTCGGCAAATGCCAACTGATAATCCCTTTCGGCTGCAAGTGTCTGGTTCACATTGTCATAGTACAATCCCATTTCAACCATGTAATCGAGCAGGGATATTTCACCTGCGTCAAGGGCTTTTTTCAACAGGATGGTATTATTTACGTTTGCCAACGACTGGCGATACTTATCGGCTGTTGTTTTTAACCCCATTGCTTTGGAATACTGTATTTGAAGTTGACTGTAAAACTGTTGCTTAGTGTCGGCTTCACGGCTTTGGGCAGCGGCTACGGCTGCTTTTGCCTGTTTCACCTGATTTTTGTTTGACCACAACGGTATGGAGATACCCAGCGATACACCCTGATAACGTTGTCCGACAACTTTTTCACTCATGTATCCGGCAGTAAACTTAGGCAGGTTCATGGCTTTACTCAATGAAACCTGTTTTTGGCTTACTTCGATTTCATTGCGCACGTATGCCAGTATGGGGTTTTTATCTTCGGCTTGTACATACCATTCGTCGAAGTTCAACGGAAGATCACGGTTACCGTAGTCCGAATCATTAAATACCACTTCGATACCTCCGTTTAACCTTTTCAACTGGGCAAAGAGTGCTTCGCGCTCTACTTCCATGCGCGAAATTTCACCCTGTATAGTGGAAAGGTTCAGGTTTACTTTGTTGTATTCCAGTATGCTTACATCGCCCCTATCCATACGGTCTTTATAGCCTTTAGCAATGGTTTGGGCATGCTCCAAACGCAAATAAAGTTCTTTCAGCAGGGAATTGTAATATACCAGCTCGATACAGTATTGTTTGGCTTCAAGCAATATGTTCATGCGGTCGGCTTTGTATTGCCATTCCACAAGGTTGTTTTTACCGTGGGCAAGTCGGCTTTTCATTCCGGTGATGGTGGGTATGTCGAATGTTTGCGACACACTAAAGTCGGTACGGTTGCCAATATCTGTGGGACTTCCCCACAGATAATTGAAGCCTACTTCTGGATCATCAAGGAAAATACCGGTTTTATTTTGCAGCTTGTCCGCTTCGGCTTGTTCGCGGAGAGCTTTCAGGGTGGTATTGTTTTCTTCTATCGAAGACAATACGGGGTTGATATTGTTCTGCGCATTCAGTGTAATGCCTGCGAAGAGTACCAACATGGTTATTATGATTGTTTTCATTCTAATTCTAATTTAGTGTTGTTTACTTCAGGTTCGTTGTCACCCAGTACTTCGGATATAGCTACTTTTCTATTTGTTAGCAAATACATAATCGGGATGATAAAGGCATTCAGGAAAGTCGATGTAAGCAATCCGCCCAATATCACCTTTGCCATCGGGCTTTGTATCTCGTTACCCGGCAAGTCACCGCCCAAAGCAAGCGGTATCAGTGCAAGGCCGGAACTGAGTGCAGTCATCAGGATAGGGTTCAGACGATCTAACGAACCAATCATTACCGCTTCGAGTTTGGTATTTCCTTCGTTAACGAGGTCGTTGTACCGTGATATAAGCAACATACCGTTACGTGTGGCTATACCGAAGAGTGATATAAACCCGATAATAGCCGGTATGCTCATAACACCGCTTGTAAAGAAGATGGCAAACACACCACCGATAAGAGCAAGCGGCAGGTTGAGCAGGATAACAACGGACTGGTTTACGCTCTTGAACTGAGCAAATAGCAGCAAGAAGATTGCAAGTATGGAGAAGATAGAGGTAATAAGCAGTGTGCGTGATGCTGCCTGTTCGCTCTCAAACTGTCCACCGTATTCAATATGATATCCTTCGGGTAGCACTATCTTTTCGTTTACGATGTCCTGAATATCGTTCACTACGCCACGCAGGTCACGTCCTGAAACGTTGGCTGAAATAACAATTTTACGGGCAACATTTTCCCTGTTGATTGTATTCGGGCCTGTGGAGGATGTTACTTCGGCAATGTTACTCAACGGTATTTTACGCCCGTTGGCGTCAACAATAAGGTTTTTTATCCTTTCGGCTGTTTCGCGGCTATCATCGTTTACTTTCAAGGTAAGGTCAAATGACCTGTTCTCTTCATACACTTGCGACACAACTTCTCCTGCGAGCATAACGTTTACAATCTTCGCAAAGTCGGGTAGTGTAATACCATACTTCGCCATTACTTCCCTTTTGGGTTCTATCTTCAACTGCGGACGTTCTACCTGTTGTTCAACGTTCAGGTCGGCAATGCCATCAATGTCCTGAATGTTTGCTTTTATCTGGTTACCGATAGAAAACATTTTATTCAGGTCGGTTCCGAACAGCTTGATAGCGATGTTGGCACGTGTCCCCGACAGCATAGCGTCTATACGGTGCGATATGGGTGCGCCTATTTCAATATTCACACCCGGCAATACTTTCATTTTTTCGCGTATTTCGGCGAGCACTTCATCTTTGGAACGTTTGTCGAGAATGAACGGCGCTTCGATTTCGGATACGTTTACACCGAGTGCATGTTCATCGAGTTCGGCACGTCCTGTTTTCCGTCCTACGGTTTGTACTTCGGGTATAGAAAGCAGGATGTCTTCTGCTATACGTCCCATCTTGTCGGATTCTTCGAGGGATATACCGGGCATACTGCTGATATTTACGGTAAACGAACCCTCATTGAATGGTGGCAGGAAGCTACGTCCTAATGAGAAGAATATGATTACAGTTACTACCAGTACGGCGCCTGTTCCACCGAGTACCCACTTCTTATGATTGAGTGTCCACCTCAGGGCTTTTTCGTACACGATTTTCAGCTTTCTAACCACGTATGGTTCGCTTTCGGGCTTATCGCCTTTCTTGGGTTTGCCTAACAGGTAGCTACACAATACCGGAGTAAGGGTTAGGGCTACGATGGTAGATGCAATAAGTGCCATGATAAACGCTATTCCCAGCGGTGCGACCATACGGCCTTCCATTCCCGATAGGAAGAACAGAGGCACAAAACTGGCGATAATGATAAGCGTTGAGTTCAAAATCGGCATACGCACTTCTTTGGAAGCATCGAACACGACGTTGAGAACAGCTTTTTGCTGTCCCTTTGGTTTCTGCCTGTTCTCCCGCAATCGCTTGAATACGTTTTCCACATCGACAATGGCATCATCTACGAGCGAGCCGATGGCAATAGCCATACCTCCGAGACTCATGGTATTGATAGTTAATCCCATGAATTTGAGGGAAAGTATGGCAAAGACTAAAGAAAAGGGTATGGTCACGAGTGATATAACGGTTGTCCGGGCATTCATCAAGAAGATAACGAGTACAATAACCACGAAAATACCTCCTTCGTACAAGGATTTCTGTACATTGCTGATAGAGCTGTCAATAAAGCGTGCCTGACGGAAGATATCGGTTGTTACTTTAACATCTGCCGGAAGCTGTTTTTGTAAGTCGGCAAGCGAGGCATCGAGTTTATCTGTCAGTTCGAGCGTACTTGTAGCCGGTTGTTTAGTAACGGTTATCAGCACGGCGGCTTTGCCATCGTTGGATGCCATACCCAGCTTCGGGGCTTTATCGCCTATTTTTACTTCGGCAATGTTTTCTATCAGGATAGGAACATCGTTTACTGTTTTTATAACAGCTTTCCCTAATGACGGTATTTTATTTGTTGAAAGTACACCACTAATGATAAATTCGTTTCCGTACTCATAAAGTACACCACCTGCGGCGTTCTGATTCATTTCGGTTACTACGTCGATTACTTCATTCAGTCCGACGTTATAATGCTTCATCTTTCCGGGGTCGAGTAAAATCTGGTATTCCTTGATTTCACCACCGAGAACGGTTACCTGTGCAACTCCGCCTGTGGCAAGCAAGCGAGGGCGGATTGTCCAGTCGGCAACTGTACGCAAATCCTGTAAGGAAGTTGAATCGGCGGTTAATCCGATAATCATAAGCTCTCCGAGTATGGACGATTGCGGCCCAAGTGTGGGGTTACCTACGTTGGACGGTAGCTGGTCGTTGACTACGGCTAACTTTTCGGAAACAATCTGACGGGCACGGTAGATGTCGGTTCCCCAATTAAATTCTACCCATACGATAGAAAAGCCGGTAGTGGACGATGAACGCACACGGCGTACATCGGTAGCACCATTCAGTGCGGTTTCGACAGGGAATGTCACAAGTCTTTCGACTTCTTCTGGAGCCATGCCGCGAGCCTCTGTCATCACCACAACGGTGGGTGCATTGAGGTCGGGAAATACATCGACTTCCATGTTGACGGCTGTATAGGTTCCTGCCAGCATAAGTAGCAGGGATGTCACTAAAACAACGATACGGTTGTTCAGCGAGAATTTTATTATCTTGTTCAACATACTGATTCGTATTTTGGGGATTAGTGACTATGTCCTTCGGGCATTACGGAAGAGGTTGCTGCCAGTTTTACTTGATATACGCCTTTGGTAACGACTTTAGCTCCACGTTGCAGACCGGAAAGGATCTGCACTCTTTCACCGTTGTTCTGCCCGAGAGTTACTTCTTGTTTTTTGTATTTTTCGTCGCCTATTTGCAGGTATACGAAGTTAAGTCCCTGTTCTTCGGTAATGGCCGACACAGGAACGGATACTACATTCTCCTGCAAGGTTGAAAGCAGATATACTTCAGTATATGCTCCGGGGATAATGTCACCCACGTTATCAAACTCGAATGTAACAGGAATATAAAAAGACTGGTCGGTAGATGCTTTTCCGAATGACAAAAGCCGTCCGTTGAGTTCCGAAAGTTTATATACCTGATTGTCGTAAGCAGGCTTAAAGTTAGCACTACTGATGCTTTTCAGGATTTTAAAGTTGTTTTCAGATACTTCGGCGCGTAGCTGCAAACGCCTGTTCTGCGATACGGTTGCAATGGGCTGACCTACTGAAACATATTCGCCCTGTGCAACAAGTCTATTCTTAATATATCCGCCGATAGGGGAAGTTACACTTACGCCCGATGCTGTCATGTTGCCTGCCTGTGCCTGATAAACTGTTTTCGCTGTTTCGTAGCGCAAACGCGCCTGTTCAAAATCCTTAGCGGAAATAATCTGTTCTTTTACCAATGATTCGGCACGTTGGAACTCTTTCTGGGCGGTTTCATATTCAATCCGCGCTTTTACGGACGGGTCGCCTTCCAACAGTTTCTTTGCTGAAATAGTTACAATGGGTTGTCCAGCTTTCACGGCTGTACCGTCTGTTATGGACGGATTGGTAAATGATACAATACCGTTGGATGTAGCTGCAATAACAGCTTCGTCACCTTGTGAGGCTTGTATCTGTCCGCTTGTTTTGATGGAGTTATAAAAGCTGCCGGGTGCAACGGTTTCTGTCTTCAGGTCAACAAGCTGGGCTTGCTGTTTTGTGAAGAGGATTTCGTCGGCGTGACTTTCTCCCTTTGCTTCGGCTTCGTGGTCGTGTCCATCACCCTCTGAGTGTTTATGCTCTTTATCGTTTGAATGATCATGTCCATCACCTTCGGAATGGTCATGGTCTTTTTCATTCGCATGGTCGTGACCGTCGCCGTCCACATGTTCATGCTTGTCTTCTTTTTCGTTCTCTGTTTTTTGATTTGAATTACATCCGGTCAACAACATGGCTGTAACAATGAATAATCCTATAATATACGTTTTCATTTTTTTATTATTATGTTACGGAAGTACGGCACAGGCATTGCTACACAGGCATAGCCCGGCACGCAAATTACCGATACTTCAATTTGAAATAATTGAATTTAATTCTCGAAATTCTGATGTGTAAGAAATAGTACGGCTTATTTTGGACACGCACAGGCACTCAAAACAAGGTACATGGAAATAAATGAAATGCTTAAACGTGTATATAGGGAGGGCCACGCAAACCATTGAAGTGGTTTGCTTCTGCGGATGTGTAGAAAACAATGTACTCGCCGTAATCTGTTCCTGAACCGGAAGCAATGTTGCCGAATGCAAAGTTGTCCGCAGCTAAATAATAGAGTGGGAATAAATGGATGATATGGTTGTCAGTACAAGATGAAACCTTGCATTGGTTTTCTTCATGCGATTGCGGTACAGTATATTCTGCATCGGCTACACAGGTTTCTTTCTGCTGGCTATCGAATGGTATGGTATTATGCGAAGTATGTTCGTCGTTAATGATGTTGTCTTCGTCGCATATCTCAATAATCATGCACGCCAACCCTTCGTGATGGTGGTGGGGTACAACAGTCATTATCAGTAATGGGAGGTTTGATAATGATATAAATGATATGAAAATAAACTTTTTCACTAACGTTTTTTTAGCTGGTGCAAATATACAAAGAAATTGAATGCAACTAAGTTGCATTGCGTTTACATTTTCCGCAATAACCTTTAATAACAAAATTTGCGTCTTCCATTTCAATACCATCGGGTAGCTCCAGCTTAGGTACAACCACGTTTTCGAGGCAAAATGCTTTCTGGCAGTAATTACAATAAAAATGTATGTGGGAATCGTCCTGACCGCAATCGCAATTGTCTTGGCATACGGAATATTTCATGGAGCCGGAACCATCGTCGAAATTATGAATGATTTTCTTTTCGTGAAAAAGATTGATGGTACGAAATATAGTAGACTTGTCTATGTCGAGCAAATCTTTTTCAAGATCGCCCAAACTGAATGCACGATTATAACCCAGCATGGCATTTAGTATTAATATGCGTGGTGTTGTGGGCTTGATGCCGTTTGCGTCTAATATGTTTATGACTGAATTATCCATTGTTCAAATTTAAATGATATTTTTAATATGGTAACAAAAAAGAGGTGCAGAAAGTTAATTATCAAAAACAGGTATTTAAAATTGCATTGACATGGATAAACCGCCCTGCTGACCGGTATAGTACGGATAAAAAGCAAGGTTGGTCTTTTTATTTTTATTCTTTCCGCCATTAAATAGCTTATTTTCGACAGTAGGGTATACAATACTGGACTTTGGGCGTTTCTATTTCTCCCTGAATTAAAAGCCGGCATCTTTCAACTCCTTCAAATGCTGCGAAACGGTTGCTTTGGCAATGGGCAGTTCTTCGTGAATGTCACCGAAGAAGCAACTCTCTTGTTTTGCCAAGAAAGCAAGAATAGCCACCCGTGCCGGATGTCTATACTACTCCCCAAAAATCGACAACTAGTTTAGGGCTGTTTGACTTGTTTTTAGTTGTTTGTTATCTAATGCTTTTGCAAAGTTACTTCTTTTTCTTTCACTGTTGGGACTAAGCCGCTCAATGATGCCATACCGCCTGGCTGGCAGTAAAAGCTCTAGGCTCTGATGCGGGCGTTCGTAGTTGTAGTAGCGCATAAACTTAGCTATACCAGAGCGCATCTCCGCCACATCCTTCGTAGGATTGAGATAAATATACTCCTGCTTAATCGTACGCCAAAAACGCTCTATCCAGATGTTATCCTTGCATCGCCCACGCCCGTCCATACTGATCTTGATGCCATGTGTCTCCAAAAGGCTCACCCAGCGATGGCTCGTATATTGCACACCTTGATCTGAATTCACAATCTCAGGGGTGCCATGCTGACGAATGCACTCCTCTAGGAGTTCGATGCAGTTCGTCCCTGAGAGCGTATTGCTCAAACGCCAACCTAAGACATATCTGCTATACACATCCATCACCGCATAGAGATACATAAAGCCTCCTTCTACAGGGATATATGAGATATCTGTACTCCAAACCTGATTGGGGCGTTGAATGTCTAGCCCACGCAACAGATAAGGGTGTACATACTTCGGGATAGTTCCTTTCGAGAGGCTGGGCTTCGGGTAAATGGGCATTAAGTGCATCAAACGCATCAATCGACGAACACGCTTCACATTAATATGATAGCCCTTGAGCGTCAGCATAGACTGCATATGCAGCACCCCTGCTGTCGGATGCTCCAAATAGTAGCGGTCAATCTCCTGCATAAGTTCCAAATTTTCAGAGCTTTCACCCTTGGGCTTGTAGTATAGGGTCGAACGGTTGAGGCTCATGTATTCGCAAAAGCGTTTGCGGCTCATGCCTCAAGGTGCGAGATGCCTCCATCTCAATTATCTCACTTTGAGTCCGGATGCCTCGCAGGCGCTCGCAAAAAAATCACAGTCAATGCTGAGCTGCCCCACTTTCTCCAAGAGGCGTTTGTTCTCCGACTGAACTTTCTTTAGCTCCTTGTCCTTGATGCTACTGCGTTCAAAGGCTTGATGGGCATGTGTCTCTAATTCATTTAGCCACTCACTAATCTTCGAGGGGCTGAGGCTATGACGCTGTGCCAACTCTTGAAGCGTAACATCTCCACGTAGCGCTTCCAACGCTACCTTAGCCTTGAAGGCCGAACTGTACTTGCTTGGTCGTCCCATAATGATGATTCCTTTTAATGCCCCCAAAGCTAAGAATATTTTTTATCCCCAGTGTCTAGTTCTATGGGAGTATTATAAATCTCGGCACGCCCCAATTCTTTGGCGAGCCACTTACTTGTCAATTGTTTCTCGGCTAATACTACCTTTATCATATTCATTTCCATATAACGATGATTTCATCTAAATAATTTGATACATATATACCTGCAAAGGTACTACATTGATCTTGGACAAACGAAAGAATTCCGAAAAACTTACACTTAAATTTATAAAAGCCCCGTTTTCCGACCTCTTCCCTCTATCCCCCGTGTTTTCCCGGCTCCTTTTTGTGTGCATTTTTCGCTTATATATTTGCTGTTCGATGATGAATTACTCACTCAATAATAACAAATTATGGAATCGAACAACAATGATTATGTGCTGGTCTTGGAAGACCGAACAGATGTAAAAAACGAGCAGGAAGTAGGTACGCTCTCTGTCGTTTCTGGCATCGACGAAGCAGGTAAGCTCAAGACCTCCGAAGCCAAGGAAACACAGCAAGCCTCCTTCCTCAAGTTCAGCAACCAAGATGGACTGCTAAAGAACTTTATGACGAACTTCTTGAAGCAGTTCAACGACCCTACTCGCTTCGGCTTGTACAAAATTGTTGCGAGCAATGTAGAGCAAGGGATGGAGCATCTTCGCTCCGCTCTGCAAAACCGACACAACCCAGCCTCACAAGAACTTCTGAAAGCCCAACAGGTAGCCTTTGAAGACTTTCTGCCCGTGCAGAAGAACGCCACGGTCATTGACCCGAGTACGATTGATTGGAAACTCCTCTCAGACCTCGGGCTTAGTCGCGAAAAACTCGAGAGGAGTGGCGAACTAGAGAAGATGCTCAACTGGCAGAAGAGCAACCTCGTAAGTATCTCCGTACCCTTTGGGGGCAGCACTATTTACACCGAGGCACGACTCGCATTCCGTAGCGATGACGATGGCAACATCGGCCTTGCGGTACACGCTATGCGCAAGGAGCCACAGCTCGATTTCCCCTATATGGGCTATCAGTTTAGCCCCGAGGACAAGGAGCAACTCCTGAAAACCGGCAACCTCGGAAAAACCATCGAGGTCGTCACCAAGCACGGGGAGGTCTTCGATGCCTATGTATCGGTAGACCCTCAGACGAACGAACTCGTAGCCTTGCGTGCTGACCGTGTGTCTATCCCCAAGGAGATTAAGGGCGTTACCCTCTCTGACCAGCAATACAAAGACCTGTTGGAGGGTAAGGCAGTGAAAGTGGAGGGCATGACCTCTAAGAATGGTAAGTCCTTTGACGCTACCCTTCAGGTCAATGCTGAGAAGAAGGGCATCGAGTTCATCTTTGGCGAGCCTAAGAGTCTTAAAGAACGCCAAGAGCAATCGCAACAGCAAGGACAAAGACAAGGCGGTGTACCTCGCAAGCTCTGTGGCTTGGAACTTAGCGAGAAACAGCGTGAAGCCCTTGACAGTGGTCGCACGCTTTACCTCAAGAATATGGTAGATAAGGAAGGCAACAGTTTCAATGCCTATGTGCGTATGGATAAGGAGCAAAACCGCCCACGCTTCTACAAGTTCAACCCTGACAAGAAACAAGATAATGACAAGGTTGAAGCGGTAGCCGAAGAACACAAGACACAGGTAGCGGTCAATAACGAGGGTAAGACCAACGAGGCGACCAAGAACCTTAAAGAACCTCTCAAGTCTGAACAAACACAGCCTACTGCCGAGCAAAAGCAGCAACAAGAGAACAAGCAACGTCGAGGACGCAAGATGTAGTCTAACCCTTTACTGAACCTTAACTATGACTATATGTATCATTGCCGAGAAACCCTCGGTAGCTCGTGATATTGCTCGCATCGTAGGAGCAAACAGCAAGCAACAAGGCTATTTACAAGGTGGTGGCTACCTCGTGACTTGGGCGATGGGGCATCTCATTACGCTGGCTATGCCCGAAGCCTATGGCTATGGAGCCTATAAAGCTGAAGACCTCCCCATTCGCCCCAATCTCTTTCAGCTCATCGTTCGACAAATCCGCAAGGGCAAGGAGTACAGCGACGACACGGCAGCCCTCAAACAACTCAAGGCTATTCGCCACTGCTTTACAGAGGCAGACCGCATCATTGTGGCGACCGATGCAGGACGAGAGGGTGAGTTAATCTTTCGATATATCTACGATTATCTCAAGTGTAGCAAGCCTTTCGATAGACTGTGGATTTCATCGCTTACCGACAAGGCGATTCGTGAGGGCTTAGCCCAAGTGAAGTCTGGACGAGATTATGACAATCTCTATCATTCCGCTAAAGCAAGAAGTGAGGCGGATTGGTTGGTGGGTATCAATGCTAGTCGAGCCTTATCCATTGCCCGCAAGGGTGGTTATTCTCTTGGACGGGTGCAGACACCTACGCTGGCGATGGTCTGCCGTCGTTACTTGGAAAACAAGCACTTTGCCTCTGTGCCTTATTGGAAACTCTGTGCCGAAACGGATAAAGATGGCATCATCATCAAGGTGGTCAGCACGGATAGTTTTTCAGATGAAACGGTGGCACAGCAGGCTCTATCAACTCTTCGCAGTGCAGGCAAACTCTCGGTCGTATCAGTGAGTCGCAAGACGGGTACTACCGCTCCGCCCTTGCTCTATGACCTCACAGCCTTGCAGAAGGAAGCCAACCGCAAGCACAGCTTTTCGGCAGACAAGACGCTTTCCATTGCTCAGACGCTGTATGAGAAAAAGGTAACCACCTATCCACGCACGGGCAGTCGCTATATCAGCGAAGATGTCTTTGATGAGGTCGGTTCTATCTTGCTTACACTGGGGGTAGCCCTACCAACACCCCTCAATCGCCACAGTGTAGACAATAGCAAGGTGACCGACCACCACGCTATTATCCCGACAGGCGAAAAGGTTAGTAATCTAAGCTCAGACGAGAGCATCATCTACCAGATGATACGCACCCGCTTTATCGAAGCCTTCTCGCCCAACTCTGAGGAGGAGCGTATGCAAGTGGAGCTCTCTGACGGCTCGCAGAACTACACTTGGAAAGCTTGCCATGTCCTTTTATTGGGTTGGAAGGCGGTAGCTAAGGAACAAGTGAAGCCGAAAAGTAACGATACGGAGGAAGATGAGGAGCAGATGCTCTCTATATTGCCAAGCCTCACTGAGGGCGAAGTCTTATCGCTTCGTTCTGCCGATATGACTAATCACAAGACGAAGCCCAAGCCCCTCTATACAGAGGCGACGCTTCTATCAGCGATGGAGTATGCAGGCAAGGAGGTAGACGATGCCGAGAGTAAGCGAGCGATGGCAGACTGCGGTATCGGCACTCCAGCTACCCGAGCCAACATCATTGAGACACTTATCCTCAGAGAATACATCCGCCGAGAGAAGAAAAGTATCGTCCCCACCGAAAAAGGCTTGGCAGTCTACGATATCGTCAAAGACAGGCGGATTGCCAATGCCGAGATGACGGGTGCGTGGGAGGTCGCCTTAGCAGCTATCGAAGCAGGCTCTGCTTCCGCTGCCCAATTCAATCAGCGTATCTGTGAGTACACGGCTCAAATCTGCGAGGAGCTTTTGAAGCTATCGCCACCTCAGAAGAGCTACCCCAGCTATCACTGCCCTAAGTGTGGCAAGGAGAGCGTGGGTATCTACTCCAAAATCGCCAAGTGCCGTGCTGAGGGTTGCGACTTCGTTATCTTCCGAGAGGTCTGTGGTACCTTCCTCTCCGAAGACAACCTGCGTGACCTCATCACCACCAAACGCACACCCATCCTCAAAGGCTTAGTCAGCAAGGCTGGCAAGAAGTTCAATGCCCGACTAGTCTTGGGCAACGACTTCAAAACCACCTTTGAGTTTGAGGGCAAGAAGCGATAGCCTAATCTGATTTCTCAAACATAGAAAGCCGAAAAACTTAGGTGGGAAATAGAATTTTCTACTTCCCACCTAAAAATTTCGCTCTCCTATCAAGAAAAACAAACAGCAACATATCATTATGGCATACAATAAGAAAGCCGTTTTAGAGGCAAATACCGAGGCGATCCGTGTGGTACTTCGCTTGGAGAAAGAGCGACGAGCAGCCACCGAAGCCGAACGCAGCATCTTGAGGGGCTACCAAGGATTTGGCGGACTGAAATGCGTCCTCAATCGCTGTGAACTGCCCGAAGACATTCGCCACTGGTCAGCATCAGAGCAGCACCTCTTTGCCCCTACACAGCAGCTCAAGCAATTGATTTATAGAGAAGCCCTTGATGCCAATACCGCCAAACGCTATTGGGACAGCATCAAGGCCAGTGTACTCACTTCTTTTTATACCGACACCCGCATCGTGTCTGCTATTGCTGACTCGATTAAAAACACAGGCATAACTGTCAAGCGTTGTCTTGACCCCTCGGCAGGCATGGGAGCTTTTGCCGAGACCTTTGCTCAACACTCAAGCCTTGTCGATGCAATGGAGAAAGACCTCCTGACGGCTCGCATCGCACAAGCCTTGCACCTCTATGGAGAAGGTAATATCGTCGTGCAAAACCAACCTTTTGAGGCGATAGGAGAAGTGGAGGAGCCCAACAAGTACGACCTTGTAACGAGTAATATCCCCTTTGGCGACTTTATGGTTTACGACCGCAGTTTTACCAAGGGCAAGGATGTGCTTAAGAGTGAGTCCACCCGAGCAATCCACAATTATTTCTTCGTCAAGGGGCTAGACACCCTCAAGGAGGGCGGACTGCTCGCTTTCATCACTTCGCAAGGCGTACTCGATGCCCCTCGCAACGAGCCTATCCGTCGCTATTTGATGCAGAACAGTAGGCTCATCTCGGCTATTCGCTTGCCTTCGGGTATGTTCAGAGAGAATGCTGGGACAGAAGTGGGCAGTGACCTCATTGTTCTGCAAAAGCAATCGGGCAAGGATATAGCCGAGGGCTTAGAGCAAGCCTTTGTGAGGTCGTTCCCCGTTCCCAAGGGCGACGGCTTCTCTATGTCATTCAACCACAGTAGCCTCTTTGAGGGCGATTGGCAAGAAGTGCAGAAACGCACCATCGCCACAAGTCGTACCATGGGGACAAATCCTTATGGCAAGCCTACTTGGGTCTATGAGTTTGATGGCGGTATAGAGGAGATGGCACAGAGTCTACGCATACAGCTATCAGCCGACATTGAGCAGCGTTTCGATAAGAAGCTCTATGAAACAGGTATCGCAATGACCGAAGCCGAGCGACAAGCCGAAGCTGAAAAGGAGCTACGAAAACTCGGGGTCACGGTAGGCTTGTCCAAAACTAAGGAAGAGCAGATGGTAACAGAGACAGTAGACGAGGGCATGAAAGATGCGTACAACCTCCTGCCTAAGAGTATCGAGAAGCAACTACCCAAACTCTACAGCACAGAGAAGGGCTTGATTGGCGACAGGGTTGCCTATGCTCGTTATTTCTTTCCGATGGGGGCTTACACGGCTTACCTCTTGGAGTATGACCCCAAGGAGCGTATCGGCTTCGGTGCTGTAACCATGGGTTATGGTTGGGAATTAGGCAATATGTCGCTCGATGAGATGAAGTCTATCAACATCCACGGCTTAGGCATTGAGCGTGACCTCTATTTTTCTCCCACCAAGCTACACGAAATTGCTGAACTCGAGGAACTCGTAGCTGGACGCTACACTAAGGAAGCAGTCATAGAAGAAGCAGTGGCTACTGAAATCAAAGAGGAAGAGCACCAAGCGGAAGCCGTATCTGTGCAGACTGAAGAACCAGCCCCTGAAGATATTGCTGCTGTTCAGCAAGAGCTAAGCCCTATGGTAAATGATGAGCCAGCCCCCGAGGGCGTGCCGACCTTAACCCTGCATCGTCAGTACGAGGCAGAACCCTCTGTTATTCGTCCCGATGTAGAGCCACCTCGAGAGATGAATGGACAAACTGTCTACTTTGATGACGACCATCACCCCGTGGTAGAGTCTAACTTAGACTATTCAGAGACCGAACTGTCACTCTTTGCTCCCGAGGAATATAACCTCTGGACGCAGAGTGTCGATAGGCTCAATGCAGACATCAAAGAGGTGGTCAAGCCTACTCCGAAGCCGAAGGAAGAACTGAAGAGCAATGTATCTAAGGTAAATACACCTACGACACAGCGTAAAACCAAAAGCAGCAAGAAGGCTCAGCCCGAAATGCAGCAGCCCTCGCTCTTCGACTTTATGAACAACAGCGAGGATACACAGCCCTCACCTGTCGTAGAGGTGAAGAAAGCCTTTGATGCTTCGCCACGCCCTTTCCTCTCAGCTCCCGACTCGCATTTTCGTGATGGTTCGATTGTCCTACAAAATGGGCAGGTAGGTTTTATCTCTGATTTGAAGCGTCGTCCGACCTTCAATCCGATGGACTTGCCTTATGCGCAGCTATCGAAACTCAAAGCCTACATCGAAATCCGTGAGAGTTACCACCGCCTCTATGATTACGAGGCGAACAATCATGCCGAGGACAAGGAGGAACGCAGCAAGCTCAACCGCATCTATGACGGCTATGTGGCTCGCTGGGGAGCGTTCAATCACAAAAACAACATCGATGTCATCAAGATGGACGCCACAGGGATGGAGATGCTCTTCTTGGAACGCTCCGAGAATGACAAATACATTAAGGCGGACATCTTTGACCACCCAACGGCATTTTCTATCAATGAGCTGACCATAGCTACCGACCCCTTGGAGGCTCTGAGTGCTTCGCTCAACAAGTATGGATCAGTAGAGTTGGATTATATGAGTTCACTCCTGCCCGAAATGGAGGAGAGCGATATGCTCTCAGCCCTTGAGGGGCGTATCTACTTCAATCCCGAGGTAGGAGGCTATGAGGTAGCTGATAAGTTCATCTCGGGCAATGTGATTGAGAAAGCCGACCGCTTAGCCTCTTGGCTACTCGACCACCCCGACCATGAGGAGGGCAAACAGAGTTTGGCCGCACTGATGGCATCACGCCCAACGCCTATCCCCTTTGCCGATCTGGACTTTAACCTTGGAGAACGATGGATACCCAGTGGCGTCTACTCGCAATTTGCCACAGAGTTCTTTGGTACGGATATTCGCATCAGCTACCACAGCAATATGGACGAGTATGCCATCGCTTGCGACCGCAAGAATGTCAATATCTGGCACAAGTATGCTGTGCAGGGGGAGTTTCGCCGTTATGACGGCTTAAATCTCCTCAAGCACGCTCTGCACAACACCATTCCCGACATCAATAAGAGCAAGGAAGTACCCGACCCTGTCAGCGGTATGATGAAAACTGTTAAAGTGCGAGATGGCGAGAAGATCCAGCAAGCCAACGCTAAGATTGAGGAAATCCGCCAAGGCTTTGTCGATTGGTTGGGGCAAAGACCCGATACTTTTAAGGAGCAACTTACCGACCGCTACAATGAGCTGTTCAACTGCTTCGTGCGACCCAACTTTGATGGCTCGCATCAGTCATTCCCTAATCTTGACCTCAAAAGATTAGGTATTCCAGATCTATACAAAAGCCAAAAGGATGCTGTATGGATGCTCAAGACCAATGGAGGTGGTATCTGCGACCACGAGGTGGGTGCGGGTAAGACGCTTATTATGTGTACAGCAGCTTATGAGATGAAGCGATTGGGCTTGGCAAATAAGCCAATGATTATAGGGCTCAAGGCGAATGTCTTTGATATTGCCGATACCTTTCGCAAGGCTTATCCCAATGCCAAAATCCTTTATCCAGGTAAAGACGACTTTACGAAGCAAAATCGCCAACGCATCTTCAACGACATCAAGAATAACGACTGGGACTGCATTATCTTAACCCACGAGCAGTTTGGTATGATACCCCAAGCCCTCGAAATACAGCAGGCTATCCTGCAAAAGGAAATGGACTCAGTAGAAGAAAATCTTGAGGTATTACGCAAGGAAGGGAAAGACATCTCCCGAGGGATGCTCAAGGGCTTAGAAAAACGCAAGCAAACACTGGAAGCAAAATTGCTGAGTATTCAAGACAGCATTGCCGAACGCAAGGATGATGCCGTAGACTTTAAGATGATGGGCATTGATCACCTCTTTGTAGACGAGAGCCATCAGTTCAAAAACTTAATGTTCAATACTCGCCACGACCGTGTGTCGGGCTTGGGCAACCCCGATGGCTCACAGCGAGCCCTCAATATGCTCTTTGCCATTCGCACTATTCAGGAGCGGTCGGGTAGGGACTTGGGAGCGACTTTTCTCTCTGGCACTACAATTTCTAATAGTTTGACCGAATTGTATCTTCTCTTCAAATACTTGCGTCCGCAAGCCCTCGAAAAGCAAGGCATAAACAGCTTTGACGCATGGGCAGCGGTCTTTGCCAAGAAGTCCACTGACTACGAGTTTTCGGTGACGAATGAGATTATTCAGAAGGAGCGATTCCGTACGTTTATCAAAGTGCCAGAGCTGGCGGCGTTCTATGCGGAGATTTGCGATTTCCGTACTGCAAAGGACATCGGAATCGACCGACCAGAGAAAAATGAAATCCTGCACAACATACCGCCAACACCTGAGCAGGAGGATTTTATCAAGCGATTGATGGAGTTTGCCAAGACGGGCAATGCCACGGTCTTAGGGCGAGAACCGCTCAGTGAACGAGAGGAAAAGGCGAAAATGCTTATCGCAACTGACTACGCCCGCAAGATGAGCTTAGATCTACGGATGATCGACCCTGCCTACGAAGACCATGTAGACAACAAGGCTTCGCACTGTGCCAAGATGCTCAACGACTACTATCAGAAGTACAATGCTCAGAAGGGAACGCAGTTCGTTTTTTCTGACCTTGGTACATATAAGCCTGGCGATGACTTCAATGTTTATAGCGAAATTAAGCGGAAGCTCGTAGAAGACTACCGCATCCCCTCGTCTGAGATTCGCTTCATTCAGGAGTGTAAGAACGAGAAAGCCAAGAAGGCGATGGTCGATGCGATGAACAGAGGCGATATCCGTATCATCTTTGGCTCTACCTCGATGCTTGGAACGGGTGTAAATGCCCAGCAGCGTGCCGTGGCCATTCATCATCTCGATACACCCTGGCGACCTTCAGACCTTGAGCAACGCAACGGGCGTGCTGTGCGTAAGGGCAACCTCATCGCCAAGGAGTTTGCAGACAACAAGATCGATGTTATTATCTATGCTGTGGAGCGGTCATTGGACAGCTATAAGTTCAACCTCCTGCACAACAAGCAGCTCTTTATCAATCAGCTCAAGACCAACACGCTTGGATCTCGTACGATTGACGAAGGCTCAATGGACGAAGATAGCGGTATGAACTTCTCTGAATATGTAGCCGTCCTCTCGGGTAATACCGACCTTTTGGAAAAAGCCAAGCTCGATAAGAAGATTACGGCCTTAGAGTCGGAACGTAAATCCTTCCTCAAAGAGCGTGATGCCGCCAGCGGTAAACTGGCAGAGATGCAGCACTCGGTGGAATATCACACGGGGCGTGTTGAAGAAGCGAAAGCCGACCTCTCGACCTTTGAGAGCCGAGTGCAGCGTGATGAGGAGGGCAACCCCATCAATAAACTTGTGCTCAAAGGCGTAGACGAAGGGGCAGATGTTAAGGTGATGGCAACACGCTTGCAGGAGATTGAGGAGAAAGCCCGCACCAATGGCGAGCATCACAAGATTGGCGAGATTTATGGTTTCTCCATTACAGTCAAGACAGAAAGCTCAAACAAAGACCTCTTTCAGATGTCCGTCAATCGCTTCTTCGTCAAAGGGCAGGAGGGTATCTACTACACCTATAATAATGGTAAGCTCGCCAGCGACCCCAAACTAGCCTGTGCCAACTTCGTAAACGCTCTGGAGCGTATTCCTAAGGTCATAGAGTCGCATGAGAAAGAAGTTGCCAAGGCGAAGGCAGACATCGGTGTCTACACAGCGATTGCGGGCGGCTCTTGGAAGAAGGAGGACGAATTGCGTTCGCTCAAGACCCAAGCGGCTGAACTCGACCGCAAGATTGCCTTAGAACTGGCTCCGCCAGAACCTGAGAAGGAAGAAGTCAAGGAGGGCGAGAAGCAGGAGCATGGTCAAGGTGGCGAACAAAACACGACCTCTCAAGGAGCAAAGCAAGAGCCAGCTCACACTTCGCCCCTCAACACGACAACGCCTCAGCCTCCTATGCACGCTCCAAAGAGCGAGCCAGAAGATCGAGGCATTATGAGTCGTGTGGTCATCTCTAAGCCCAAGTGGAGATAGAAAAAGCGTCAAGTAAATCAATTGTTTACTTGACGCTTTTTTCTTATGGATTTACTTAATAGCTAAGGACTTTAACCTGTCAATCAATCCCATAAAGGTTTGTTCGACCTTCCGTCTAGGTGGGATAGGCTTATAGGCTATCAAAGATAAGTTTCTCTCATATTCTGCACCTAATTTCTTGTTCCACATTGCTTCAAAGTCTTTTATAACAGGAGCATCTTCGATTGATGTGAGTTCGCCCCAGCCCTGAGGTTCCGAAAAGGCAGCTTGATCGTGCCGTATTAAACGCTGTATATCTTCGAGAAAACTCGTTCCTTCAATGTATCGCAATAGTTCCTCTCTACACAGTAAAGCCTCAATATCATAGAAGTGACGAACCTTTGAGGAGAGAGCCATAATCGGGTCAGCACTCATCGAAAATCTAATCAGAGAAACAAGTTTCTCACATAAGGTCTGCTTGAGAGACAACACATTGAGTTCAAAAGCCCCAAGGTCATATTTATCTATGAAGTCAATCATTCCTTGTTCTTTTAGTACCGTTGAAACCAATGGTTCTATGAGTCTCTTCTCATAAGGGAAGGGATTGGCAAAAGCACTGATCTCAACGATAACCCTCGCTGGGATAGGATTAGCAAGTCCTGTCCAATCTAATTGAGAAGTGTAGGTAAAGGCTTGCTTTCTATACTTAGAACCCTTAGAGACATCGACAAAATCTTTGTCTTCGCTCAAACCCATAGTAACCTCTTTCATCAAATGAGATAAAAGTGTCTTCACTTGATTCCCACTCATTCCTTCGCTAATAACAGCAAAGTCAACATCCTCAGAAAAGCGATCTATCAGCTGATAGCCTTTTGACAAAGACGTTCCGCCCTTAAACACAATCTGTGCGTTGTATGCACTCTGAGAAAGGGCTTTGAGAATCATCGAAATATAATAATCCTTTTCAACCAAATATATGGGTATAGACAGCCGTTCGGAGCTTGCCAGTAGCAAGTCCTTGAAAAGTTCGGACTCTTGATGCAGAAGTCTATTCATCGGATATTCCATTCGTTAGGGATTTGTACTGACGAGAAGCCAATACTAAAACGAGTAAGTGGGCTCAGACTCTGGGATAGTTTGGTGCTTAGCTTATCATCTGTAAGCATCGAACCTAATAGGGCTCTGGTCAAAGGAGAATATTTCATAGACAATTCAACCAACATGGCTTGTTTTGCTTTCGTATATCCCCCGACAATCTCTTTGAGAAGCGTATAGGAGCGATCGACAGTGGTGTCTGGGATCTTCTTAATCCATTTCAATGAGTCCAAGACACGCAACATCTCTATATTGTCAGCTGTAATAGGGTTTTTCTGCAAAACAAAACGCACGGTATATATACCCCGAGTTTTTCCTCTTTGAGGAAAGTTGCTTCCAATCTCTAAAACCGTTGGTTGCTGTGTCGTTAGCCCCAATAAATTGAAAGCATACAATCCTGTCAAATAAGCAACGGGAGTATCTTTGTCATAGAGCAAATCTCTAAACCTATCTTCCAATGATGGACCGACTACCCCAAAGGCTGTTTTCTTTGGCTTATAGTAGTTTCCTGGGCTGAGCCGTTGAATTTCGCCTTGTTGCACAAGCCTTCCCAGTGTAACAACAGCTGCTTGTTGTTCCGTGCGCAACAGTCCAAGGTCTTCTACTCGAAAAACTCTTCCCGACTCAAAACCAGATATTTGTTGTCTAATATTCTTGCTAGTCATACGCTCTTTCTTTTTTGCAAAGATAGGCATTTTGTTATGTAAGTGCAAGTGTTTACACAACAAACCTAGACCAAAAGTTACTCTAAACGATTGTTTTCCAACATCTCATCTATCTCATCTCTCCTAAAGAGCAGTCGCCCATTGGCTTTAAGGTAGGGTATTTTACCCTCCCACACCCAGTTGTAGATAGTCTTTTGCTCGATACGCAGGAGCTTCGCCACCTCAATGATGTCGAGATACTCTGGCTTCAGCGGTGGACGAACGGTCGTATCGAGCAACTGATCTTTGAGGACAAGTAGTTGGTCAAGCTTTTCCTCCATCGAGAGCATCCTCTCAAAGAGGAGTTTGCACCAGTCTGCCTGTTGGCTGTCTTGTTTGTGATCTTCTATGTACGACATCTCTCTCCCTTTTGATAGTTACCATTCGTGTCTTGCGTCAAGACACCCTGCTCACGCATATAAGCGATGTACTTCTTCGCTGTGCGGTCTTTGATCTCCATCTCTCGCATCAGCACCTCACAAAGCTCTTGGTACGATAGCCGTGTGTTAAGCCTAAAGGCTTCTCGGATGACCGCTATTAACTCTTCAGTCTTGCGTTTATCCTTATCCTCCTTCGACTTTTCTCCTCGGTAGACGTGCATCTCCAAGGCTTTGTCCCAACCGAAGAGCATCATCGGCACATCCAAAGGGCTACCATCTCGCACCTTGAGAGCTTTGACCACCGAATACTCGGGATTTTCGTCCTTTTCGATAGAAAGAATGCCTGCTGCCTTGCGTTGCAGCTCCGAACCTATATGCCCACGTAGTTTGATGCCATTCGGCACAAAGTGCAGTACGCAGATGATACAGGTGTTATAGATGCCAGCCAAACGATAAAGTTCATCGACAATCGCTATACTCTCGCTTTCGTCATTAGCTGAGCGTATCAAGTCGGCAATACCATCAATCACCACAAGGTGGATACCCCCGTGGCGATGATGAAACAAATCCATGCTCTCTCGAATGAGTTTAAGGCGATCTTTGCGTGAGAGCGAAGCTAAATACAAAGAGTGGTAAAACTCTGGCACTGCCGAGAGCGAAGCTCGCCTAAGCGTCTTGCCCAAATTCTTGTGCAGCTGTGCCTCCGACTGCTCGGTATCGTAATGCAAGACGGCTAAGCCCTTGGGATTGGCTGTAATCTCCAATCCCAAGGTTTCTGTGGCATCTATATGCTCTGAGAGCAATGTCCCAGAGAGAATAGCTGAGATGTAGTTACTTTTACCTGTGCCTTCTCCTCCAGTGATGCAGAAGAGATTGTCTTGTGTGCCTAGTGGCACACCATTGACCGACACGACCGACTTAGAGGCATCGGGCGGATTATCGTAGTCAATCTCACAAGAACGGAGCATCATAATCGTTTGACCATAAATATCGGCAAACATCTTAGCGAGCAAATCTCTAAAGTCCTCGGCACTATATCCTAGCGCAAAATAATCAGAGATGTCTTTCTCTGTCTTTGAGCCACTAAGAGGCAAACTGAGTTGAAGAACTTTGTAGTCCGAAAGTTGTTCAGCTTGCCTATTGGACTCACGTACCCCTGTTTCGTCGACATCATATAATAAGATAATATGCCGAAATCGAAGGCTTAAACTCTCGATGATATTCTCAGGGATTTGAGCCGTTTCGCTATTGAAGCAGATGGCATGGAAGCCATGAGCCGACAAAGCAAGGACATCCTTTTCGCCTCCCGTAATGAATAGCATATCGCCCTTTGTCGGGAGCTGCTCCATACCGAAGCAATAAGGGCTAGGCATTCGCCCGCCATAGAGGAAGCGAAGCTTAGCACTGTGAGGGCGATAGATCTTGACATAACCACTGCCGACATAAGCAAAGATTGGTTCTGTTGGCGTGCTGTTTAGTTCAAAGGGCTTGCCTTCGCCAGAAACGCTTTCGTAACGTTTCAAACATCTAACTCTAAACAGACGCAGCGTATCTTCGAAAATGCCATAGTGTGCCCAATAGTTTAGCAGATTGTCATCGAAGGGCTGGAGTTCAAAATCAAAAGGACGCTCCTCTGGCTTGTGAGCATAGACTTCTCGTTGAGTATCTTGCTTTAGCACGGGGACAGCCTGCGTCCTTCTTGGGTTTTCTCCCTTATAAAGGGAGTACAAACCTAAACTTTGCACAATAGCTTCCATTACTTCGGGGAAGCTGCTCTTTACATTTAAGCCCAGTAAGGTCGCCACAAACCAAAAGCAATCCCCACAATAAGTGGGGTCGCCATGGTCATAGAACTTATAGACAGACGTCTTCTTATCATAGTAAATATGACAAGAAGCACGCTTATCCTCATAGAATGGGCTTCGAAAATTGCGGTGCAAGTTAATCTCAAAGCCCAAGTAGTGTGAAAACACATTCAAGCCTCCCTGTGTAAGGGAAAGGATTTCATTTTTATCAATCATACTTCTTAGGTCTTGGGGTGGATACAGGAGTTGATGATTAGGTTGTCCTTAAATCGGTTCATACGACCGATTAAATCTCCATTTCGGACACCAGACACACGCAGGCGATTGCATTTTAGGGCGATGAGGATTGATTTGAAAGAATACCTTACCTCTCCACTCTCGGTATAGCGATACCGAATCAGATTTCTCTTTCGCCAGCGATACAGCGTTGAGTCTGAAATCATCAATACTTCAACAAGATCTTGGGTAGACATCTCTAGTTCTTCGTCGATGTCTTGCAATAAGTGGCTTGTACGCTCCACATATTGCTCAATACGATTGAGTCGGTCTATCAACTCTTGATAGGCCTGACTTTCCATAGCGATTAGGTCCATTTGCGTAAGCGTTTAGATTCGACAGATACTGCCACACCCTGTTCGGCAATGGCTTTCATAACAGCTGCATAAGCATCTTTTGAAAAAACAGAAAGATGGATTTCTGCGATAGGTAAAGGAGGGACATTATCTTCACTTGCAAGAATTGCAAACATCTCATTCTCTTCAAGCCCTACCTCTTGGGCATAGAGTTCTAATCGAGAGAAGTTAGGCGAAGCCTGCCCATTCTCCCAACGAGAGATGCTACTTGATGTAACTCCCAGACGATGAGCAATATACTCTTGAGTGTAGTTTAGTTGCTCTCTTCTTTTTCTCAGAAAACCGATTAACTTTCTCATATTGATAAAGTTATTGCGACATCCTGGCAAGAGCAACCCACTACACGCAAGTTTTTCCACCTAATGCAAATCGTCTTGCATCAGATGCAAATTGATATTAGTAGTGGATGCAATAGGTTTCGTATAAAATAACGCAATACATGCTTTCTTGATACTATTTTATATGGAAAATTCTGAAACAGAGCAGTATGACTAACAACTAAGAAGTTTTAGGATGATAAATCGGAACAATCTAACAGCACAAAGCTTTTTCCCCTTTGAGAATGTTTGACTATCGAAGGTCTATTGATGTCCAAGCAAGAGCGTGAAACTTCTCACCTTTGCAATTCACCTCAAAAACAACTACACACAAAGGACTCCAGTGCACGGTGCAAGACCCTTTATATATAAGGGCTTGCACCGTGCACTGGCGAGTGTAGCAGTAAAAAGTATATATAATTAAGAAGCAAAAGTTTGGAGCTATGTCCATTTTTATATACCTTTGTACCTAGAAAAATGATGCTTGAAAGAGTTCATTAGGCTGTCAAAGTGGTAGTCAACAAGCAGTCAAATTACTGCTACATAAATGCTACACAAGGAGAATAGCCCAATTAGTAGATGATTGACATACAACGATTTGAGGGGTGTTTGTTCACAAACCTCTCTCTCCGCTGAAAGCCTAAGACAACAGGCGACAAAAAACGGACAAGCCCTACAAATCAACGATTTGTGGGGCTTTTTCTTTGTCGGTGGTGTCGGGTGTGAAAGCCAACAAAATGCCAAAAATGGACAGAGTTCCATCGCTAATTCGTAACCTATTCCAATGAAACTAAAATAGGTTACGATTTGTCCGAAATTGGCAGTCTGTTGTCGCGTATTGGCAGCCTGCATGTACTTAATGTTTAACACGTTGCAAGTAACTTTGCAACATTAAAATTAGGTATATGAAAAGTACATTCAGCATCCTTTTTTACCTCAAAAGGAATGGCCAAAAGGCCAACGGAAACATGCCGATTATGGGACGGATTACCGTCAACGGTCAGGCCGTACAATTCGGTGCAAAAGTCGAAATCAAACCCGATTACTGGAACGTCAAAGCAGGAAAAGCCATTGGCAAAGCAAACGAAGTGCAGGAAGTAAATGTTATCCTTGAAAGCATTAAAACCACGATGACCAAAATTTATCGTGACCTGCAAGAGCGTGAAAAGAATGTTACCCCCGAAAGAATCAAGAACATTTTCTTTGGAATTGAAGTCAAACATCAAATGCTGTTGGAACTATTCAAGCGGCATAACGATGATGTATGCAAGTTAATAGGTATCAGCAAATCCAAAGCAACCCACCAAAAGTACGAGGTTACTCGCAAACACCTTACAAACTTCATTAAGGAAAAATATAACATTTCCGATATTTCCCTGAAAGAAATAAACAACCTGTTTATTTCTGACTTTGAAGTTTATCTGCTCACTACTGCCGGATGCAACGCTAACACAACGGCTAAGTTCATGCAGTTTTTCAAGCGCATCATTATTATTGCGAAAAATAATGGTTGGATTTCGGCAGACCCATTTACCAACTATAAAATACGCATCAGCAAAGTTGACAGGGGTTATTTGACACAGGAAGAAATTGATACCATTATGCAAAAAGAATTTGCATCTAAGCGACTGGAACAGGTACGTGATGTCTTTATTTTTTCTTGTTACTGCGGTTTAGCCTACATAGATGTAAAGAACCTGCGTGAAAAGCATATCCGTACTTCTTTTGACGGTAATCTTTGGATAATGACCAAGCGGCAAAAAACGAATGTCAATGCCAATATACCTTTATTAGATATTCCCAAACAGATTTTGGACAAATACAGAGGCACGTTGCCAAACGAAGCCGTACTTCCGTTATTGAGCAATCAAAAGATGAACTCGTATTTGAAGGAAATTGCCGATGTGTGCGGAATTGATAAAAATCTGACGTATCACCTTGCAAGACACACGTTTGCGACGACTACAACGTTGGCAAAGGGTGTTCCCATTGAAACGGTTTCAAAGATGTTGGGACATACCAATATTAAGACAACACAAATCTATGCCCGCATTACCGACGGGAAAATAGGCAACGATATGGCGGTATTGGCAGGGAAGTTAAAGGATATAGAAAGCAAGAAACGAATGCCTGCAAAATCCAATATTGACCGTCAATTCGAGTGCCTTTCATCAAGCGAGAAAATGGCGTTGTTCAATCTTCCGGCATCTTTATCTCTTGATGACGAACGGGAAAACCGAATAAACAATTTGTGGTACAGCCTGCCCGAAGAAGAAAAATCGTCGCTTTGGGCGAAAGAATTTGGAAGCGGTGAAAACCTTGTTTTCATGCCAAAGGCAAGAAGTAGAAAATTAGCAGTAAACCAATAAATCAACAAGTCATGGAACTACAAACCATTAAAGACAAAATCATCATTGTACGCGGGCAACAAGTCATCCTCGACAATGATGTCGCCGAATTGTACGGCGTGGAAACCAAGCATGTCAATCAGGCAGTGAGGAACAACCCTGAAAAATTTCCAACAGGGTATATCATTGCTTTGGATGATGAGGAATGGAATATTTTGCGGTCAAATGTTTTGACCGCAAAATACAGCAAAGTCCGTGTCGCCCCAAAGGGATTTTCTGAAAAAGCGCTCTATATGCTCGCTACCATCATCAAATCCCCAATTGCAACGGAAACTACCCTTGCCATTATCGAAACTTTTGCAAAGGTAAAGGAACTGTCCCGCACCATTGCCGAAATGTCGGAACTAACGGATAAGGCACAGCAAAAGTCAATGATGCACAAAAGCGGCGAATTGATTGCGGATATTCTCAACGATGATTTTCAGACCGTAGGCACTGAAACAACTATTGAATTTAATCTTTCGGTTTTGAAAGTGAAGCATACAGTCAAACGAAAACCGAAGGGTGAGTAGCAAAGTTTTAGCCAACTGTTTCCGGCATTTTCGGAAAACATCGCTATCTTTGCAAGTAGGATTACGAATTATAACGGTTTGAGTACCGTTAATATATATAGACATAACGTTCGCTGAACGTCTCGTTACGAAAACTGGCACTTTTTGAAACAACCGAGATTGACAGTCGCAATGTTCATGCTATACTTTGGTATGGCGTGGGCTTGCCTGTTTCGGTTGTTGGGTATGCCAGTACCTCGTAGCGGAATAGTGTGAGTTCCACGCTTTTTTATGGGATATCGGCGGACAACAAAGCAGAATGTTGAACGTTTAAATATCTAAAGACATGAAAAAGATTAAATTGTATATTGCAGCATCATTGGACGGCTACATCGCATGTCCCGACGGTGATATAGAGTGGTTAACAGGATTTCCCAATCCGTCAAATTCGGATTATGGGTATAAGGATTTTCTAACTACGGTTGATACTGTTATCATGGGTGGTCGTACCTATCGTGACATACTTTGTATGGATGTGATTTGGCCGTACAAAGGCATGGACACTTATGTTATATCACATCATACATGGGAAAATAAAGAAGATATTCGTTTCATAACGGAAAATATTGTCGAAACCGTTGCCGGATTGCGTGAGAAAGAAGGCAAAGACATTTGGTTAATCGGTGGCGGCGAAATAATATCCATGTTACTTGATGCCGATTTGGTGGACGAACTACAGATTTTTTATATGCCTGTAATGCTTGGTGACGGAATACGTTTATTTCCCCCTAACAAACAAAAAGAAGCCCAATGGGATTTAATCGAAAGCAAATCGTATGATAACGGGGTATTGGAAGCAAAGTACCAACGTAAATAAAAATAAAGGTCAGATTTCGGTCTGACCTTTTTCATTAAAAGCAGCATGCTTTATGCGCATCGAAAGACGTAACCGTCTTCGTAGTAATAATCGCCGATGAATAAGTCGCGTGCGAACTTTTCATAATCGAAGTACGTTTTTGCAAATTCCGGTAATTCGTAACATTGTTCAACAATGTCGTATGCGAAGTCTTCTTCGTCTTTGTATTCGCCTTGATACTCATCTTCAAACGATGAAATCAAATCGTCAATATCTTCCGAAGCGATGTCGCGGCTTGTGTAGTTGAGCCATACGCCGAACGCTTCCTGTTGCGTTTCGCTCAAATTTGATACGGCTTCGATAATCTCGAAGATATTGTTTGCGAGCCAACTCTCGCCGATAAGTGCCGACGGTATGTATTCCCAATCTTGGAACATCAGTTCCGGGTCTTCCTCGTCGTTGTGCAGCTCGCGGCAAGCGTCATAAAATTCTTCACTGTCGGAATAATCCGATAAATCCATCCATTTTCCGAAGATTGAACCTTCGTTATATTTGGCATACGTGCCTACATAAATCCGTGCTTCCGATAAATTTTCCATGACTTCGATTTTTTAAGTTTCGACCTGACGGTCATTTTGTTTTCATGGGCGATTTCCGGTGTAGGCTTTAGGGATGTCAAGTTTTGCAGGAAAATTACGCTCGCCCGACAGGGAAAGAGGAAGAATTTTACAGGCAACCGCAGGCTCGAACTTTACAGCCCGTAAGAAGCCGTAAGCACCTTTGCCCGATGAATGCAAATGACCTCGTTTCGTCGAATTAATTGAGCCAAGTCAGGGAAATGGAAGCAAGGCTTTGTAGTTACTGTATAAATAGTAAAGGTGACTTTCAGAAAACATTATGGGGGATTTATCCGGTTTCAATCCCGAAAAGACAAATGCAGACAGTCGCGGACAAACGCAGACAGGAAGCCTGAAATCCTTTATTGGTCAATACCATAGGCGTACTTTTGAACCGCATTAATAGTGATGCGACAATATAAATCAAAAGTATTATGGACGAAAAAGTAAAAGACCAGGATGTGTTATTGGTCAAAGAAAAAAGTAGCGATGAACTGAAAGTCGTTACGGGTATTGAGAAAGACGGTAAGCCGAAAACCGTAGAAGCCAAACCGGAAAACGAACAGTCGTTCCTGAAAATCGACAAAAACGGCAATGCGTTGGACAATTTTATGTCGAATTTTCTTCGGCAGTACAAAGACCCGACGCATTTCCAATTCTTCAAAGCGCCTATTGACAAGGTAAAAGAAGTCATTGATAAGTTGCGCGAAGCCTTCAAAAAGCCCGACGAACCTGCAAACAAGGCTACTATCGACAAATACAAAGTCGAACCGCAGGTGCAGGGACAAAAGCAATCGGTACATGCCATTGACGAAAAACGCATTGATTGGTCGCAGTTGGGAAAGTTTGGCGTAACCCGCGAAACCCTTGAAAAGACAAAGAGTTTGGATGCGATGCTGAACTGGCAGAAATCGCCTGTACTCATTCCGATTGCTGCCAAATTCGATGACACTACCCTACGCACTGATGCCCGCTTGTCCTTCAGGGAAACGCCCGACGGAAATCTGACGTTGGCTATCCATGCTATCCGCAAAGAACCCGAACTGGAACGCCCGTATTTTGGAATAAAATTCAATGACGAAGACAAACAAAATTTGCTCACTACGGGAAATCTCGGACGTGTTGCCAGTGCTGAATACAAGCAAGGCGAGCATACCCCTGTTTTTATTTCACTGGATAAGTTGACAAACGAATTGGTCGCCCTGCGTGCCGATAAACTCAAAATTCCTGAAACCATTAAGGGCGTTACGTTGAATGACGTTCAAAAGAAGGAACTATCCGAAGGCAAAGCCGTATTGGTCGAAGGCATGACGAGCAAAAACGGCAAAGACTTTTCGGCGCACGTTCAAATTAATGCCGATAAGAAAGGGCTTGAATTTCGTTTCGATAATCAACCCAAACAAGCCCAACAAAACGAGCAACGGCAAAGCCAACAACAAAACGGGGAAGTCAGGATTCCCAAAACATTGCTTGGCGTTGAACTATCGGACAAACAGCGAAGCCAATTGCAGGAAGGGAAAACCGCGTATGTAGCCGGAATGAAAGATGACAAAGGTCAGGAATTTAATGCCTACGTGAAGGTAAACAACGAAAGAGGCAAACTGGATTTCTTCAAATGGAATCCCGACAAGTCAACTGCCAAAGAGATTACGCCCGACAATGCAAGCAAAACGCAGGTGGCCGTGAATAATGAGGGCAAAACCGATGAAGCCACGAAGAAGGTTGACGAACCATTGAAAAAGGGGCAAACGCAACCTACCGAAAAACAATCGGAAAAGCAGGAAAAGAAAGAGGCGAAGGAAAACAAACAGGCAACCGATAAGCCAAAGAAATCCAAAGGTGTAAGAATCTAATCACCACTAAAATCCAAAGTATAATATGATAGCAATTATTGCAGAAAAACCAAGCGTAGCCCGTGAAATCGCGGCTATCGTGGGTGCTTCCTCAAAGGAAGACGGATATATGCAGGGCAAAGGCTATATGGTTACATGGGCGTTGGGACATTTGATAACGCTTGCCATGCCCGAAGATTACGGTTTTACGGGATTCAACCGTGAACATCTTCCCATAATCCCTGAAACATTCCAACTGATTCCCCGACAGGTGAAAGCCGAAAAGGGTTACAAGCCCGACGGCGGCGCATTAAAACAACTGAAAGTCATTAAAACGGTTTTTGAGCAATGCGATAAAATCATTGTGGCGACAGATGCAGGGCGCGAAGGCGAATTGATTTTCAGATTTATTTATTCTCACCTGAATTGCCGCAAACCCTTTGACCGCTTATGGATAAGCAGTTTGACGGATAAGGCAATCAAGGAAGGTATGCAAAACCTGAAAGTGGGCAGCGATTACGACAACCTGTACCATGCAGCCAAAGCCCGCAGCGAATCGGATTGGCTCGTCGGAATTAATGCTTCGCAATCTCTTTCCATTGCCGCAGGTCGTGGAACGTATTCTTTAGGGCGCGTTCAAACGCCAACACTGGCAATGATTTGTAAACGCTTTTTGGAAAACAAACATTTTGTTCCCGTTCCCTTTTGGCAGGTAAAAGTCCAAACCAAAAAAACGAATGTTCCATTTGCTGCCATAAGCAAGGAAAAATATGAGCAAAAGGACAAAGCCAATGAGGTACTTCGGCTTTTACAGGAAGGCAAAACAATCACCGTAAAATCGGTTGAACGCAAAGAAGTAAACCAAGAACCGCCGTTGCTTTATGATCTGACAACGCTTCAAAAGGAAGCCAACAGCAAGCACGGTTTTTCGGCAGATAAAACGCTTTCCATTGCGCAAAAACTGTACGAGAGCAAACTTATCACCTACCCCCGAACGGGAAGCCGCTATATCTCGGCGGACGTATTCGATGAAATTCCGCAATTGGTTGATTCACTCAAACAGCATTCTCGTTTTGGCTCTTACGCTCAAACAATGGATAACATTGTACTAAACGTCCGCAGCGTTGATGACAAGAAAGTAACCGACCATCACGCGCTAATCATTACCGAAAATCCGGCAAAGGATATTTCGGGCGATGATAAAACGATTTACGAAATGGTGGCGGGACGTATGTTGGAAGCCTTTTCGCAGAAATGCGTAAAGGATGCGACCACAATTACGCTTACCTGCGGCGACACGGTTTTTGAAACCAAAGGCTCAACCGTGAAGCAAGCCGGATGGCGTGCGGTATTCAACGAAAAAGAAGAAAAGGACGATGAAGAAAGCAACTTACCCAATCTTTCAGAAGGCGAACAACTTCCGGTATTGCAGGCCGACGTATTGGAAAAACAAACGAAGCCGAAACCATTGCACACGGAAGCATCGCTGCTTTCGGCAATGGAAAGCGCCGGAAAGGAAGTCGAAAACGAAGCGGAATGCGAAGCCATGAAGGGAAGCGGTATCGGTACGCCTGCTACCCGCGCCGCTATTATTGAAACGTTATTTTCCCGTGACTATATTCGCCGTGAAAAGAAATCGTTAGTCCCGAGCGACAAAGGGTTGGCAGTTTACGACATCGTAAAAGACAAGCGTATTGCGGACGTTGCAATGACGGGCAATTGGGAAAATGCGTTGGCGAAAATCGAATCGGGCGAAATGGACACGAATACCTTCCGGCAGGCGACCGAAGTATATACCCGCCAAATCACAACGGAACTATTGAACACAAGCATTGCCGTTGCGGATAACAATGCCTGCGACTGTCCGAAGTGCAAAAGCGGAAAAGTGATTTTCTTCCCGAAGGTAGCCAAATGCAATAATGCAGATTGCGGCTTAATGGTCTTCCGCAACCGAAGCGAAAAGGAATTGTCCGACAAGCAAATCACCGACTTGCTGATTACGGGCAAAACGTCTGTTATCAAGGGCTTCAAAAGCAAGGGCGGCAAATCGTTTGATGCCGCCCTGAAATTCGATGCCGACTATACTGTCGTTTTCGATTTTCCCGAAAAGAAAGGGAAAAAGTAAAGAAAACATGTAACTTTGCCACAAAGTCCCGGTCGTAATGGTTCTGTCGTTATTACTGTGGATTTTAGTGGTGGCCTCGCCGAAGGGATTCGGCGGGGCTTTTTGCTTGATACAACAGTCCTGTAACTACTAAACTATCTCTATTTTTTAACAACTGCTTAAAATTGTGTATATTTGCGCTTTAATATACTGTTTTATTTATAGTTATGTTTGAAGAACTATTAGAAAGAAAATTTAGAATTGATTTATTTGAGAAAGATAAAAATCCTCGTGTATCTTTCTCAAAACTAAAATATACTTATGATTATCCCACAGCATGTAGGATTGTTGATAATCTGCCAAATATGTCTCCATATCAAGACTGGGTTTATGGAGAATCTCTTCCTAAAGAAATAGGGCATGTTGCTAATGCACATATTATTTCAAGTAATGCAAACCTAAAGGATGAAATTAATTGGATATTACTAAGTGTCAGGAAATACAAGGATGAACTGAATAAATTTATTGAGTATAAGCATTTATATGATAATGCTTTGATTAGAGGAGAATATGAAAAGGCAGAGGATATTTTAAATCAGATAGAAAATGAAATATGTATTTCTTTATGGAGTATTGAGAACAGATTCCTTATCATTGAATTGAGAAAAGGGCTGAAAGAGAATACCAGTTTTTTGAATGAAATCAATACTCAAAACAAAAAAGGGTTTATTCGATATTTTGCTCATTTTTTTAGTCTTAAAGCAGAAAAAGAATTATCAGTTAATCGTTACGAGGTCTCATTGTTGAAGTTTTTACTACCTTTAATACAAAAAGAATACAATGAGGATTTTGAATACTATTTAATTAAACTGAATCCGTTTTTTCAAAATATTTATAATCATTTACCAACAATACTTGCCTATGAAAATTACAACTCCATTATTGATAAGTATCTTACCTTGATTAAGGTTTTTCAAATGTCAATTATAGGGTTGAAAAACGATGATAAGGATTTAAAAGAACTTTTATCAAGTCGTCTTTTTTATTTGAAGAAAAAATTAAATGACCCAACATTATATCAACTATCCGATTTACTCGTTGAAGAAAATCAAGAAACTTCTCCAAACATCAATGATGCGAAGTGTATCAAAGCTCTTGATTTATACACTTCGGGGAAATACTTTCAATCCGAAATTGAGTCGAGGGATATTATAAAAAATAATCCATTATTCATAGAGGTATATCCCATATATGTAAAGTCTATTATCTTGCAAAATAAACCTCTTGAAATGATTGGGGATAAATCATCTTTTCAACAAATAATACTGTCGGCATTATATGATTTATATAAAAAAGAAAAAAATCCAGCTGATTCAGGAATAGTACTAAGAAAAATTGCTTATAACCTAAGTGGAATAAGGAATATATCTTACTTCATTATGAATGTTGTAAAGCAAGAAATTGAAAACGACAGTTCATTTGAAAAAATATCTATTATTCAATCTTCATTCTTGAACCCAAGACTAGCACTATTGCATTCTAATCAAGTTGAATACTTAAAAGAACAATTACGATACTTTCCTAATTCTTCTACGATAAAATTAGCACTTGCTGCTTTTTCTCATTCGTTGGATACACTTAAAGAATCTGAGTACTCAATGTTTAAGATTGGCTATCATAAAGCAATAAATCTCCAAAATGATGAGAAACACTTAGATGCTTCAAAAATATGGGAAGAATTACTTGCTCAAAATAGCTTGTCAAATTTTCAGTTGGAAAAAGTTCTAACAAATCTTTTCTTTTGCAAAGCAAAACTTCAACAATTTGATTATTGTCTTCATTTATATCTTGATTACTATTTTAAAAACAAGTATATTATACAAAAATTGAATGTAGAATTTGTTAAAGAGCAAATCAAGCAAGCAAAATACAAAAATGTAACATACTCGATTGAATTGCCATTATTTTTCTTTTTAACAGGTTCTGACGATTATGATATTCATACAGCATATGAGTGCTTTCTTCTATCTACGGATTCTGAAAAGCCTTCTGAATTAATCACTAAGACTAAGAATTTTGATAAAAACATTATATTCTTTTTGAAGAACATATGTACATTGGATATATTTAAGCATTCACCTTTTATTACAAGTACACATACAAAGCTAAGTGAAAGGATAACAATATGCCAAGTGTTAAAGAGTATAGACCCTGACAACAAATCCGAATATATCGAAGAAGAAAGTTTGTTGTCAAAAAAAATAATCATTCAAAAAGGATTACAAGAAATTGATGAAAGTAAGATATATGTTAATCAAACCAGTATAATCCAAAATGAATTAAAAGATTTAGAATCAGTGTATAACCGTTACATTGCTATTTCCGAATTGTCTTCCGAAAAAAATGTATTTTATCTGAATCCCAATTCAGAAGAAGTTTTTAGTCTTTCCAGTCAAGAGCAAGATATTAAGAATAATGAGTTTTCAAAAGACCCTCAATATGATATTTTTAAAGAAATGTTTTTCGATATCAGAGATAAATTTTTATACAGCAAATATGGACTAAAGTTGTATTTAAGTGCACGTATCAGGCATGGGGTTTTGCTGGGGGAAATTCGGCCTGAATTTGAATTGCTTCATTTAGTTACAGAAAAGGAAAAGGCATCAGGGAATTATAAAGCTAATGAGTATTGGCGACAAACCATAACTGCTGTTTATGGAAATAGTGTCTATGAGCAGTTTAACCGCAAATTGTCTGTTTTCTCTCAAAAAATAGATAATTTGATAAACACAGAACTGTTAGATAAATACTTGCTAATAAAAACTGAAAAAGAAAATCCTGATGGTTGGTTTGATTATGAATTTCCCGAGTGGAAATTGCAGGTTATTTATTTGATTTTTTCAAAGTTTAAAAAAGAGGATATTGATTATAATAGGTTTGTAAACATGATTTTTGAAGAACTTTGGGTTAGAACAACTAATAATCTCAAATCTATTCAATATAATATTCGAAATAATATCAGAGACGCTTTTTTTAATGCAATTCAAGACCTCGAAAAATCTTTGCACGAACTGTCAATTACGACAATACCGGAATTGCAAAATAATCTTACAGACGTAAAAGTAAAAATTGAAAATAAATTAGATAAAATTGCTCTTTGGTTTACAATTACAGATACACAAATATCTGATTTCGAATTCAATAAAATAATAGAGGTCTGCTGCGAATCCCTACATAATCACTATACTTCAAAAGAACTTGTTTTGACCCGAAATATAAATTGTTGTTCCTTACTTAAAGGTGAGTATTACACCCATTTTGTAGACCTTTTGCGAATATTTTTTCAAAATATACTGGATTACACATCTGATGAAAAAGTAGCTGCAAGCATTGATGTTGAAAAGAAAGATAATTTGATAACAATAAAAATTGAAAATACTCTTAGGGAAGATGAAGATATTGAAGAACTTAAAAAGAAAATCAATATCGATATTGATATTAAGAAGTCACAGTTAGATAAACAATCCGGATTGTACAAAGCTCTAAATATTGTAAAAACAAATTTTGAAAATGAGAAAAATGACTTATCAATAAATATTATTGAAGACAAATTTTCTGTACTAGTTACTCTATAC
>BDEJ01000027.1 GCA_001653155.1 Porphyromonadaceae bacterium H1 | reverse complement strand
ACTCTATACAGCGAAAATATATTAGTATGAAAGTATTGTTAATTGAAGATAATGAGCACAAGAAAAATCTTATTTTTTCTTTTGTCGAAGATGAGTTTCCGAATATTCAGCTTGAATTGAGAAAATCATATAATTCAGGATTAAGGGAATTGATAAAGAATAGTGACTATTCGTTAATTTTATTGGATATGAGCTTGCCAAACTATGATATTGCTCCAGGAGAATCAGGTGGGGATTTTGAGAGTTTGGCGGGTAAGTATTTATTAAATGAAATGTATAGACGAGATATAAATATCAAAGTTGTTATTGTCACAATGTATCAAAATTATGTTGACAAAGAGTTTAATTCCGGATTACGTGAGAATTTCTCAAACTATCTTGGGGTTATATATTTTAATCTTAATGACCCTGATAGTTGGAAGAATGAACTAAGAATAATTTTAAAATCTATAGATAATGATTAATATTCTAATTGTCGAAGACACGAAAGATAAGTTAGACAAAATTGTAACGCTAATAAATGAAGAGGTGGATATTCCATCTGAAAATGTCTTTACTGCTAATAACACAAAAGAGGCAAAACTCATTTTAAGAAAAACAAGCGTAGATTTGATGATATTGGATTTAGTATTACCTGTAGATTCTGATGATGCAGCAACTCCAGAGAACGGGATAAATTTCTTAGATGAGATTTATTCGCATCCAACTATGCACCCTCCTATTCATATTGTTGGACTGACAGGTTTTGCCGAATATAGAGAGCAATATGCGAGTAAATTTACAAAATATCTATGGCACTTAATTGATTATAAAGCAGAAGAATCAGATTGGAAAGAAAAACTAAAAGAAATCATTTTTCATTTAATTAAAGTTAGAAGAGATTTTTTGAATCCGATTAACTTTAAACATGATTATGATGTCGCTATTGTTGCTGCCCTGAACAATCCAGAATTACAACAAGTCCTTAATTTGGATGGAAAATGGTCGGAAATTAATGTGGAAAATGATGCTACAACTTATCATGCAGGACATTTTGAACGAGGGAATAAGAAACTTAAAATAATATGTGCTTCTGCGCCGCAAATGGGAATGGTTGCATCTGCTACTTTAGCGATGAAGATGATTAATAGATTCAAGCCAAGATACATAATTATGACTGGAATTGCCGCTGGATATAAAGATGACAAAGTAGATTTTGGAGATATATTAGTCGCCGACCAATCTTATGATGGCACTAATGGAAAAATAGTAACATTAGAAAATGGAGAAAAGGGGTTCTCTCCAAATCCAACCCCAATACCATTAGATGCTGATATAAAAGAAAAAATACGAAGCTATGAAAATAAACATGAATTACTTGCTCAAATAAAAAGAGGATTTAATGGAAATAAACCGACAACCGAACTTAAAATCAAAATAGGGCCTATAGTATCTGTCCCTTATGTAGTACAAAATGAGGATGAATTTTTAAGTTTTAAAGATAACCAAAGAAAACTTATAGGCTTGGAAATGGAGTCTTTTGGTATTTTTTATAGTGCCTGTAACACCGTAAATCCCAAGCCAATACCCATCGTTATAAAATCGGTTTGTGATTTTGGGGATGCACATAAAGGAGATAATTATCAGATTTATGCAGCTTATACAAGTGCTAATTTTATGTATGAATTCGTGTTAAATGAGCTGTAGAAGGTATTTACTTGGGAGTAGTAGCGTTACTCCCAAGTAAATATGAAAGAACAATTATTCCTCTTTCTTCAACAAATGCCGTAAATTCTCGTCCCCTTCAATCCGTTCCAATTCTTCTTTTACTATATCCAAAACATCCTGTTTAATCTGTTTGTAGTTCAGGTCTATTTCGGTTTGCATAGTATCGTTGCCGTCGGTATCGGTGAAGTTTACAATTTCGGGAATCTTCTTGTACGCCTTCGTTTCGGCAGCCACTGCCACATTGTCCACTACGATTTCGCAATGGAAAATTTTCTGCTCGATACGTTCATCGAAATTGTCTGAAACCGCGCCAACGAACATCCCTTGCGTAAGGTTGCTGATTTTGGAAGGCGGAATCAACGAATCCATTTGGGTACTTATGGATGTTGATTTGTCATTCCGGTTAATCGTCATCGACTGTCGCTTCTGTAACACTTTCCCGAACCGTTCCGACAACGTTTTCGCCGTTTCACCCACAACCTGACCACTGAAAATATTACCAACCGTATTTTGAATCACTTTACTTTCCTTGTCGCCATAGTCGCGGATTAATTGCGAATAGTCTTGAAAGCCCAAGCATACAGCAACCTTGTTTGAACGGGCAGTAGCTATCAGGTTGTCCAATCCGCGAAAGTAAATCGTTGGCAGCTCGTCGATGATGACCGAACTCTTTAACTGACCTTTCTTATTGATAAGTTTCACAATTCTTGAATTGTATAAGCCCAGGGCGGCGGAATAAATATTCTGACGGTCGGGATTATTACCAACACAAAGTATCTTCGGTTCTGCGGGATTGTTGATGTCCAACGTAAAATCGTCGCCCGTCATTACCCAATACAATTGTGGTGAAATCATACGGGAAAGCGGGATTTTAGCGCTCGCAATCTGGCCTTGAAGTTGGTCTTGCGCACCACCTTCCCACGCATCCATAAATGGCGAAAGGTAGTTTTCCAACTGCGGGTACGAAGTCAGAATAGGGAAAATATCGGCATACCGACGGTTCAGAAACTCAATGGCATGCGGGAACGTGCAATACTTTCCGTCTTTGAAGATTTTGAGATACCAAATGATTGCAGCAAGCAATATGATGGGCGATTCTACAAAGAAATCGCCCTGCTTCTGAATCCATGTGCGATTGAGGTTCAACATAATGGTATATGCTGATTCGTAGGCATCCGATATGTCCGTCATAAATGTTGGATTAATCGGATTGCAACGGTGGCTTTTGCGTGGATTGTCGAAGTTAATCACATAAAACTTCGGTTGTACCTTATATTTATCAAGGTTATTCAGCAAGGTATTGTAAGCAATGGTACTCAAATCGTCGAACTTGTAATCGTAGATATACATCGAAAAGCCTTTGTATATCTGCTGTTTGATGTAGTTATTAACCACTGCATAGGACTTTCCTGAACCCGGCGTACCCAACACGATACTTGCGCGGAACGGATTTACAATATTTATCCAACCGTCATTCCATTTCTTCTTGTAGTAAAAACGGGTCGGCAGGTTGACGGAATATTCGTTCTCAATCAGGCGTGTTTCCTGTTGGAACGATTCGTTTTCCATATTGAAAACGTCGTCCATTAGGTTATTCTTTAACAGGCGCGACATCCATAGTCCGGCAACCAATAAAAGGATATATCCGATTGTCATTGTGAAAACGTATAATGCCGTGTTGAACGCCAACGGTAGCGGCAAATACAGCAACCACCAATTCAGGAAGAAAAATATAAAACCGAAAAATAAGAACGTGTAGATTTTTGGCCATGTGATTTTTTCTTCCTTCACCCCCTTAGTTCCCAAACACGATAGCGCAAGGAAAATCACTGCAAAAATTTTCGTCCAAAGAATGGACGAGAATAGTCCCGCCGTATTCTGAAAATTCAGCAGGATTTTATCGACTACGCCGATGTTGATGCCCCAATCCTTTATCGCTTGGTAGCAAAACCAATAAATGTTTATCACTACGAACAATATGCTAATTGCCCGCATAAATTCCATGACTTTTGAAAGTCCTCTTAAATCGTCTTCTTGTTGCATGACTTTGATTTTTTAATGTTTATAATCGTTTTTGTTTCTTCTTTTTCTTCCTTGCCTTGCGTGCAAAGGCTTCTTCTTCGGGATTCGCACCGTGAACTTCGGGTGAAAGCAAACTGAACACGCTACCAATGCTCGAATCATCATCCTTACGGGAATGCTCGAACGGTTCAAAGGATTGTCCTGTATCATGTTTAGATTGTATCGGCTCGTGCTGTTTTCCATTGAATAAGTCGTTGAACACATTTGCCGAAAATTCTTTGCCTAATCGCGAACCGTTAAATACCGCTTTTTGCTCGTGGTCGATGAATGTTGCACCGTAAATGCGCCCTGCATCGTTGGTTCGGAACAATACGCTGATATTGTTTTTCGCCAACTCCTTTTCAAAATCCTTTCGGTTGGGATGCGACTTCATGGCCGAAGCAATTACCTTTTTGCTTCGCTCTTTCAATCCCTTGTCTTTAATGATTTCTGTTGATTTTTCGATGCGTTTTTCCAAAGCATCAATACCGACGGCTTTTCCGAATAGCGAAGACTTGAACGGATTGCCGACCTTTTCGCCCTTGTCATTCAAAGCAGAATAAACCAAACCCTGATAAGGCTTACCTTTCACTTCGCCACGCACTTCCTCTACATTTATATTATAGAAGGAAAGCAGGGCTTTGTATTCTTTCAAACTTTGGAAATGGTAGTCCTGTGCAACGGGACGGATGATGTTGGCGATTTGATGTTTGATGTCGCCTTTGTCGTAACGAACGGCTTTCAATGGTGCGCCGTCCTGCCGTTGTTTCTTATCCGCCGGAACTAAATCGTATTTCTGTTCCAAGTCCCGGCAAATATCCATTGATTTTTTACGCTCGAAATTGTGGTCTAACTTCTTGCCGTTTTCGTCCACCCGTAGCGAAACAATGTGAATGTGTTTCCGCTCGATGTCCTCATGCTTGTACACGATAAACGGTTGGTCGCCGTAACCCATTTTCTGCATGTATTCCTGTGCAATTCCCGAAAGTTGTTCGTCCGAAAGTTTATCCTTCGGGTCGGGATTAATGGAAATATGCAGTGCAGGTTTCTCGGTCTTGATATTTGCCAACAAGTAAGGTTCAAACGAACGCATACAGATTCCAATATCGTAGTTCCCGTCCTTCGGTTCTATCATGCGGTTAGTAAAAAGTACTTTCGCATGTTCGTCATCGACCTTTTCCTGATTGTAGGCAAGCACGCCATATACGGAACTTCCCGAACTTATTTTTGCAACCATTTTTGTTCAAATTCTTCGGTTAACTGAATAATTTGCTGATTGATTGCGACCAATTCAAGCGTTGCTTTTTCCAATTTATAGAGGAAAGCCAACGCTTTTTTCTCGGTAAAAGCCGACTTAATCGCCTTCGTAATTTGGTTGTAATTCGTTCCGATACTTCGGAATTGCGAATGAAAAGTGGTCAACCGCATGTAGTAATCCATTGCCGCTTTATCAATTTTCACAACCGAAATAGGCTTGTTGAAAATGCAAGCAGTAATGAAATGCGCCTTGTTGTTCATCCCCGATGAATCGAAAAGGGACAGGAATTTCGCGTTATCGGTATCGTTCAGGTTGAACGCATACCGATGACTGCACGGGTCGGCCTTTGGTTTCCGGCCAAGTGCCTTGTTTTTTCTAACTGTTGTCATAACTCTTTGGATTTTAGTGGTAAAAATGCTGCAAGCCATTAGGTATCGGGATTGGTCAAAAAAACGCTGACTTCGGAAGCGTTTTCCCCCGCAGGGGCAAGTTTTTTCCGGGTACGGAAAATATTTTGAGGCACTCAAAATACAACTTGCCATTTGCCAGTGCAAATAAAATCCGCCCTGCGGGACGGATTCGATGTTAGTGCGATTGACTTCCAATGATACCATATTGACTTTTCTTAATCACGCTGCAAAGTTACGGGCTATTGAAATGCGCTAAAAGCCTTTATACATGGACAAATGAGGACAAATAGAGACATGCGGGGACAGTTTTCAAAAGGCGTGTTTTTTCTCTTTTTATTTGCAGAAAATCATTGGTTGAATGATTGAAAGAATGATTTTTTGAACGGTTTAATGACCGATTGAAATCCTTATTGAATGGTCGTTTGACAGGTTGAAAGAAAGACGTATTGAATGATTGGTTGATTGAAAGATTGGTGTAGTGGTTTACTGGCTTACTGATTTATTGAATGAGCGATTGAAATATTGATTGAAATAATGATGTATCACATTAAAACAAAAAGATAATGGAAAAAGACACTTTGTATGTAGCGTTCAGCACCCAAAAGGGCGGTGTTGGGAAAACGGCATTTACGGTGTTGGCCGCATCGTACCTGCATTATGTAAAAGGCTATGATGTTGCGGTGGTCGATTGCGATTTCCCGCAGTACAGTATCAATGCCATGCGCAAGCGCGATGCCGAACAAATCGGCACGGACGAATATTACAAGCGATTGGCCTATGAGCAATTCAAAGCCCTGAATAAAAGGGCGTACCCGATTTTGTGCAGCAAGCCCGAAAATGCAGTGCAAACCGCCGATGAGTTTTTGGAATCCGCCGACACAAAACCCGATGTGGTTTTTTTCGACTTGCCCGGAACGGTGGGAAATGCAGGCGTACTGAAATCCATTGCCAATATGGATTATGTCTTTACGCCGATTATCGCCGACCGTATCGTATTGGAAAGTTGCCTGTCGTTTGCCGATGCCGTCAACAAAAACCTTGTGGGTAAAGACGGCATACGCCTGAAAGCCTTATGCCTATTTTGGAATAAAGTGGACGGTAGGGAAAAAACCGACCTCTACCAAATCTTTGAACAGGCTATCAACGAATTGGAATTGCCGTTGATGAAAACCTTTATCCCTGATACCAAACGGTACAACAAGGAATTGTCGGGCGACAAACGGGCGGTGTTCCGTTCCACGCTATTCCCTGCCGACAGGCGGTTAGTAAAGGGAAGCAATTTAGAAGAACTGATAAACGAATTATTGGAAACCATAAAATTATAACCCTATGGCAAAGCAAAACAATCCGTCCGCACCTGTGGACGAACAATATTTAATGGATGTGATTGCAGGCGGCTTTTCCACGAAAAAGGAAGCGCCTGAACCTGTTCAACCCGAAGTGAAGCAAGAAACTGAAACTGTTGCTGTCCCTGAAACAGAAGAAAAAGTGCATCAGGAAGAAAAACCGAAAGAACCCGCCAAGCGCAAGCGAAGCAATACGGTTGATTACGAAACAACCTTTCTGCAACGCAATGAATTGAAGGCGCGGCAAAGCGTGTATATCAGTAAGGAAATCCACGAAAAGGTATCGCGCATCGTGAACGTGTTGGGCGGAAAGGATTTGAGCGTAGGCGGTTATATAGATAATGTATTGTCGCAGCACTTTGAAACCTACATGGACGAAATCAACGCCCTGTACGATAAGAAATACGAAAAACTCTTTTAGTCATGGCAATATGGATAATTATCGTCTGCCTTGCCGCCTTGTTCCTGTTGCTTTTCCGAAAAAAGAAACCAAAGGAAGTCATCGCCCCAAGCAAAACCAAACTGCATTTTGAAGGCGATGTCATGGGTAAAACAACGGTGGTGTTGAGACAATTGCAGACAAACGAAGACACACGGGGACAGGTTTTAAAACCGAATGAAAATCCCGATAATTTTGCCGTCGATGATGAAAATGAGGTGGAAAACGAACCTATGGAAATCAGCGTTCCGTTGGAATATGAAGCCGGAAATCCGGACGATGATTTTGACGAAGAAGCGGAAGAACTTCATCAGGCAATAGGCGGCGAAGCCAACCTTGCAAGCGGGGCAAGTTTCGAGGATTTGGAACATTCCTATGATGTTATCCGGGAACGGAAAACATCGGAAGAAGATGAGCGGAAAGCCGCCGAAACTATTCGAAGCGAAGGCGGAACGGATATTTTCAAGCAAATGGTGGCGCAAGTTCCGCAAGGTGTCGAACGGGTAACGTCCATTATGGACAAATATCTTTCACCGCAGGCGGTACAGGTTGAACCAAGTACGGATAAGGATTACAGCGATTTTGATGTCGCAAGTATATTATAAACAAAAATGGTAAAACAATGAAGGAAAGAGATTACGGGTAGCGCAATCGCCTGAAAACAAAAAGGTCTATGACCTCACCACTAAAATCCACAGTATTAACCGCCGTGAAAGCCTATCCAACTTTCACGGCACTTTTCAAAAAATCATTATGACAAAAAAGAGATTATTTCTTTCGGTAGCCTTTACACTGGCTGCCATCAGCGCATTCGCGCAAGGCAACGGCTCGGCGGGAATCACCGAAGCCACAAGCATGGTAACTTCCTATTTTGACCCCGCCACCAAACTTATCTACGCTATTGGCGCGGTAGTAGGGTTGATTGGCGGGGTAAAAGTGTACTCGAAATTCAGTTCAGGCGACCCCGATACAAGTAAGACTGCGGCTTCGTGGTTTGGTGCATGTATCTTCCTGATTGTGTCGGCAACTATTCTTCGTTCCTTCTTTTTATAATCAGTCATGGCAGACTATCCAATTAACAAGGGGATAGGCAAACCTGCGGAATTTAAGGGCTTGAAGTCGCAATACCTGTTCATTTTTGCAGGCGGCTTGCTCGGCAGTTTCGTAGTATTTGTGGTGATGTACATGGCGGGTATCGGCCAATGGATTTGCATCGGCTTTGGCGTGTGTGCCGCATCGGTATTGGTGTGGCTCACCTTTTCACTAAATGCCAAATACGGCGAACACGGCCTTATGAAAGTGCAAGCCCGCAGAAGTCATCCCAAATACATTATCAACCGCAGGACTATCCCCCGATTATTTACCCGTAAAAAGAAGGAATCATGAGGAATACGCTAAAAGCCGCTACGCTTGAAAGCAAGTTCCCCTTGCTTTCCGTAGAACACGATTGTATCATCAGTAAGGATGCGGATATTACGGTGGCATTTCGGGTACAATTACCCGAATTGTTCACCGTAACTAATGCGGAATACGAAGCGATACATTCGGCATGGGCGAAAGCTGTAAAGGTTTTGCCTAATTACAGTATTTGCCATAAGCAGGATTGGTTTATCCGTGAAAATTACGAACCCGATGTCAAGAAAGACGATTTAAGTTTTTTAAGCAGAAGTTTTGAACGGCACTTCAACGAACGCCCTTACCTGAATCACACTTGTTATTTGTTCCTGACAAAGACAACAAAGGAACGCAGCCGCCGACAAAGCAACTTTTCAACGCTTTGTCGCGGTTTTATCGTTCCGAAGGAAATTCAGGATAAGGAAACGACGTTGAAATTCTTGGAATCGGTAGGGCAGTTTGAACGGATTGTCAATGATAGCGGATTTATCCGTCTGTCAAAACTAACGACGGACGAAATCGTCGGTACGCCTGAAAGTGCGGGTATCATTGAAAAATACTTCGCACTGTCGCAGGAAAACACTACCTGTTTACAGGATATTTCATTGGCCGCCGAAGATATGCGGATTGGCGACAATGTGCTTTGCTTGCATACGCTTTCCGATACCGAAGATTTGCCTTCGCAGGTGAGAACCGACGGACGGTATGAAAAACTATCGACGGATAGAAGCGATTGCCGTTTGTCATTCGCTGCTCCCGTCGGGGTTTTATTGAGTTGTAACCATATTTACAACCAATATCTATTCATTGACGACCATACGGAAAGCCTGAAACGTTTCGAGAAACAAGCAAGGAACATGCATTCGTTGTCGCGCTATTCGCGGGGCAATCAAATAAACAAGCAGTGGATAGAAGCCTATTTGAATGAAGCCCATTCGTTCGGGCTGACTTCCATCCGTTGCCATTGTAATGTAATGGCGTGGTCGGACGATTACGAAGAACTGAAACGGATTAAGAATGATGTCGGGTCGCAGCTCGCATTAATGGAATGTAAGCCGCGCCATAACACGGTTGATACGCCGACACTTTATTGGGCGGGTATTCCGGGCAATGAAGGCGATTTTCCTTCGGAAGAAAGTTTTCATACGTTTATTGAACAAGCCCTGTGCTTCTTTACGGAAGAAACAAACTACCAATCGTCGCCTTCGCCATTTGGAATCAAAATGGTTGACCGCCTGACGGGAAAACCTTTGCATGTGGATATTTCAGACTTACCAATGAAGCGCGGGATTATCACGAACCGCAACAAGTTTATCTTGGGGCCTTCGGGTTCGGGAAAATCCTTCTTTACAAACCACATGGTACGCCAATATTACGAGCAAGGAACACATGTACTGTTGGTTGATACGGGTAATTCCTATCTCGGATTGTGTGAAATGATAAACCGTAAAACGCATGGAAAGGATGGCGTGTATTTTACGTACACCGAAGAAAATCCAATTGCGTTTAATCCCTTCTATACCGATGATGGGCTGTTCGATATTGAGAAAAGAGAAAGTATCAAGACATTGATATTAACCCTTTGGAAGCGCGATAATGAGCCGCCAACGAGAGCCGAAGAAGTGGCACTGTCCAATGCAGTAAGCATGTACATCGACCGATTGGCAACGGATAAAATCGTTCCGTCGTTCAATACATTCTATGAATTTGTCGGTGGCGAATACCGGAAAATCCTTGCCGAAAAGCAAGTCCGCGAAAAGGATTTCGATGTGGCCAACTTCCTGAACGTCCTCGAACCGTACTACAAAGGCGGCGAATACGACTATCTGTTGAACTCGGATAAACAGTTGGATTTGCTTTCCAAACGGTTTATTGTATTCGAGTTGGACAATATCAAAGACCACAAAATCCTGTTCCCGATAGTTACGATTATTATCATGGAAACCTTTATTAATAAGATGCGCAGGCTGAAAGGCGTGCGTAAAATGATATTGATAGAGGAAGCGTGGAAAGCGATTGCGAAAGAAGGTATGGCCGAGTACATAAAATATTTATTTAAGACGGTTAGAAAATTCTTCGGCGAAGCAATCGTAGTAACGCAGGAAGTCGATGACATCATCGCAAGCCCTATCGTAAAGGAATCAATCATTAATAACAGTGATTGTAAAATCCTTTTAGACCAACGAAAGTACATGAACAAATTCGATTCTATTCAGGCTCTTTTGGGTCTGACGGATAAGGAAAAAGCGCAGGTGCTTTCGATAAATATGTCCAACCATCCGTCGCGCCGCTACAAAGAAGTATGGATTGGCTTGGGCGGCGTACAATCGGCGGTTTACGCTACCGAAGTGTCGTTGGAAGAATATTACACGTACACAACGGAAGAAACCGAAAAACTGGAACTGTTCCGCCTTGCCGAAAAGTTAGACGGAAACATAGAACTGGCCATTAAACAACTGGCCGAAAGCAAACGAAGTAATTAATCATTAAAAAAGAAACGAATATGAAATCAAAATTCATTTTGTTGCTTGTCGTCATTGCGATAAGCACCATGTCAGCCAAAGCACAATTCGTCGTAACTGACCCCGCGAACATTGCGACAAGTATTGTGAACTCTGCCAATCAGATTGTACAAACTTCCTCCACAGTAAGTAATGTCATCAAAAACTTTCAGGAAGTAAAGAAAGTGTATGAGCAAGGTAAAGAGTATTACGATAAACTCAAAGCCGTGCATAACTTGGTACAGGATGCAAGGAAAGTAAAAAACACTATCCTGTTGGTCGGTGAAATTTCCGACATCTACGTCAACAGTTTTCAAAAAATGTTGGCAGACCCGCATTTCCGCTATGAGGAATTGACAGCCATTTCCAACGGCTATACGGTACTGCTAAAGGAAAGTGCCGATATGCTTTTGGAACTGAAAGATGTGGTCAATATCAACGGGCTTTCCATGACAGATGCCGAACGTATGGATATTATCAACTACGTGCATGACCGTGTGAAACGCCACCGCGATTTGGTCGCCTATTACACCCGTAAGAATATCTCTGTTTCTTACCTGCGGGCAAAGAAAGCAGGTGATACCGACCGTGTAATGGCTTTGTATGGTAAGGCTGACGAAAGGTATTGGTAAGGTATGGACTTTGAAAATTTACATCAAATACTTCGCAATCTCTACACCGAAATGATGCCGCTTTGCGGAAACATGGCGGGAATTGCGAAAGGTATTGCAGGACTTGGGGCTTTGTTCTACGTGGCTACCCGCGTATGGCAAAGCCTGTCCCGCGCCGAACCTATCGACGTATATCCGTTGTTGCGACCGTTTGCGATTGGCTTGTGTATTATGTTTTTCCCCACAATCGTACTCGGTACGATAAATACGGTTATGTCGCCTGTGGTGAAAGGAACGCACCAAATGTTGGAATCGCAAACCTTCGACATGAACGAATACCGTAAGCAAAAGGATAAGTTGGAATACGAAGCCATGATGCGTAACCCCGAAACCGCCTACTTAGTGTCGAATGAAGAATTTGACCGACAGTTGGACGAACTCGGTTGGTCGCCCGGCGACCTTATTACCATGACAGGAATGTACATCGAACGCGGTATGTACAGCCTGAAAAAGTCTATCCGCGATTGGTTTCGGGAATTGTTGGAACTCTTGTTTCAGGCGGCGGCACTCGTAATTGATACGATACGAACCTTCTTCTTGGTTGTGTTGGCCATCTTAGGGCCTATCGCTTTTGCGATAAGTGTCTATGATGGCTTTCAATCGACATTAACGCAATGGATAACGCGCTACATCAGCGTGTATTTTTGGCTGCCCGTCTCGGATTTGTTCAGTTGCATACTGGCAAAAATTCAAGTCCTCATGCTGAAAAATGATATCGCCGAACTGGAAAGTAACCCTGCTTTCTCGCTCGATTCCTCGAATACAGTTTACATCATCTTTATGATAATTGGGATTATCGGGTATTTCACTATACCAACGGTTTCCAACTGGATTATTCAGGCGGGTGGCATGGGTAACTACGGTCGCAACGTTAATACAGCCATGACCAAAGGCGGTGGAATGGCGGGTGGTGCGGCAGGTGCGGCAACCGGAAATATCGCAGGCAGATTAATGGGTAAATAAAATCAAGTAATAATATGGAATTTAAAAGTTTAAAAAACATCGAATCATCCTTCAAACAAATACGGTTTTTCGGAATCGTGTTTGTCTGCCTGTGCGCGGGAATTGTGGGTTATGCCCTGTGGAACTCATACAGTTTCGCCGAAGCACAACGGCAAAAAATCTATGTGTTGGACGGCGGGAAATCGTTAATGTTGGCTTTGTCGCAAGACCTTTCACAGAATCGTCCTGTCGAAGCCCGCGAACATGTCAAACGTTTCCACGAACTCTTTTTCACGCTATCACCCGACAAGAACGCCATTGAAAGCAATATCAAACGGGCATTGTTCCTTGTGGACAAAAGCGCGTTCGGATATTACAAAGACCTGACGGAAAAAGGCTACTATAATCGCATAATCAGTGGCAATATCAATCAGGTAATTCAGGTCGATAGCGTGGTATGCAATTTCGACGGCTATCCGTACAAGGTCGCCACCTATGCAAAGCAAATGATAATCCGTGAAAGCAATGTAACCGAACGTAGTTTGGTTACGCGCTGCAACTTGATTAACTCGGTGCGCTCGGACAATAACCCGCACGGCTTTATCATGGAAGCCTTTGAAATCGTCGAAAACAGGGACATCAGAGTAATTGACAGATGAAAAAACTAATCAACAAATTTTTGGATTGGGTGGATTACGGACTTCGCCGGATGTGCGGCGAACTCACACCCGAAAAGCGGCTGATAACGATTTTGGCGATGTGTGTCATTTTCGGTATAGGCTCGATTTACATGACCGTTAGTTCCATTTACAACATTGGGAAGCGCGATGCTGAACAAAAATACTTGGAACTGGAACATATCAAACGCTTGGAATTACAGTATTCCAACGATAGTATTAAACAATTAAACAGAAAAGAATATGAACGACAATCAGACGAACGAGAGTAAGCAAACACTTACCAACGAGCAAAAGCAAAAGATGAAAAAGTACGTTGTCTTTGCGTTGCTGTTTATCATCTTCGGGGCGTGCCTGTGGCTGATATTTGCGCCGTCGGCAGACGATAAAGCAAAGGCCGAAGCCACGCAAGGTTTTAATGCCGATATTCCGATGCCGAAGGAAGAAGGTATCATCGGCGATAAGAAAAGCGCCTACGAAGAAGCGCAAATGAAACAGAAGCAGGAAGAAAAAATGCGGTCGTTACAGGATTTTGCGTCCATGTTGGGCGACGACAAACCGAAGCCTTCCGCAGATTTGGCATTGATGAACGAAGAACCGAAAATCAATACGGGAAGTCCTGCCCGTCAATCTTCGGGGGCTTATACCCAATCTTCGATTCAGACATCGGCAGCCGCTTACCGCGACATTAACCGAAGTTTGGGAAACTTCTATGAAAGCCCGAAAGTTGACCCCGAAAAGGAACGCTTGGCAAAGGAACTCGAAGAAATCAAGGCAAAGTTGGAAGAGAACGAGAGCCGTAAAAATTCCGTTGATGACCAAATGGCGCTCATGGAAAAGTCCTATCAGATTGCGGCTAAGTACATGCCACAAATGCAGGGACAAACAACGGTTCAGCCCGCCGAAGGACAATCGAAAAACGCATCAGGTAAAACAACGGTTGTACCTGTAACGCAAGTTACACAACGCACCGTATCGGCATTGCAACAGGATATGAGTAGTGCAGATATAGTGCAGGCATTCAGTCAGCCGCGCAACTTCGGATTCTTTACGGCAACCAATGAGGCGAAAGCCGAAGCCAAAAATACGATAGCGGCTTGCGTACACAATAATCAAACCCTTGTGGACGGGCAAAGCGTAAGGCTTCGACTACTCGAACTGATGCGGGCAGGAAACGTTTTGATTCCGCGCAATACCATTGTTACCGGAATGGCAAAGATTCAGGGCGAACGGCTCGGAATCACGGTGGTTTCCATTGAGTTTGCCGGAACAATTATTCCTGTTGAACTTCGGGTTTATGATACCGACGGACAGCAAGGGATTTTTATTCCGAATACAACCGAAATGAATGCCGCAAAAGAAATTGTCGCCAATATGGGGACAAGTGCCGGAACAAGCATCAGCCTGACAAGCGATGCGGGGCAACAATTGGCCGCTGACTTGGGGCGAAGCGTAATTCAGGGCACTTCACAATTTGTTGCCAAAAAACTGCGCGAAGTCAAAGTCAACCTGAAAGCGGGCTACCGTGTGTTCCTGCTTCCAAACGATAAATAATAATCACCACTAAAAATCCATAGTAAAAATGAAACAGTTTCTTTTAATGGTTGCCTTTGTAGCAACCGCATTTTCAGTAAATGCACAACAATCGTCGGGCGACCTGTACGAAGGGCTTACCCGCAAAATCACCTACGACCGCATGATTCCGCCCTATGGGTTGGAAGTAACGTTTGAGAAAACCGTTCACATCATCTTCCCGTCTGCTGTGCGTTACATTGATTTGGGTTCGGCTAACATTATTGCCGGCAAAGCCGACGGCTCGGAAAACGTTGTCCGTGTAAAAGCCGCCGTTAAAGGCTTTGAAGCAGAAACGAATTTTTCTGTCATCACCAACGAAGGTAGTTTTTACACCTTCAATGTGAAGTATGCCAACGAACCGATAAAGTTGAATGTCGAAATGAAAGACTTTATCCATGATGGCGAAGCGGTCAACCGACCGAACAACGCAATAGACATTTATCTGACGGAACTCGGCAGCGAATCGCCGAAAGTCGTCCATTTGATAATGAAGTCCATTTATAAAAGTGACAAACGGAAAGTCAAACATATCGGCTGTAAACGCTTCGGAATCCAATATCTTTTGAAAGGCATCTACACGCACAATGGTATGTTGTATTTTCATACACAGGTCAAAAATTCGTCGAACGTTCCTTTTGATGTCGATTTTATCCGTTGGAAAATCGTCGATAAAAAAGTTGCTAAACGAACCGCTATTCAGGAAACGGTGATAGAACCGTTACGGGCGTATCATTTCATTACGCAGGTACACGGCAAGCGTTCGGAACGGACGGTCTTTGCAATGGACAAATTTACGATTCCCGATGGCAAACAGTTGGTCGTGGAACTCTTTGAAAAGAACGGCGGGCGGCATCAGTCGTTCGTTATCGAAAATGACGACGTAACCCGCGCAGAAACTATTAACGAACTAAAAGTGAAGTAACATGAAACGGATAATTATATTTCTTACGCTTGCGCTGTGCCTGGTTGTTCAAAACCAAGCACAGGCGCAACGCCGTTTACCCTCTCAAAAGGGTATTCAGTTCACAGGCGGAACAGTCAACGGATTCAATTTGGATTCAAAAAGCGACGGTTTTGGCTTCCATTTTGGTACGGTGATAACTTCTTATACCAAGCACGGGAATTATTGGAAATTCGGCGGCGAATACCTGCAAAAACAGTATTTGTACGAAGATTTGAAGTTACCACAGGCACAGATAACCGCCGAAGGCGGCTACTTCCTGAACTTCCTTTCTGACGGCAGCAAAACAGTATTCTTCTCTCTCGGACTGTCGGGAATGGTAGGTTATGAAACCATCAACTGGAACGATAAACTGCTGCCCGATGGTGCAACCGTCGAAAACGAAGATGCATTCCTGTATGGCGCGGCCCTGACACTCGAAACCGAAATCTTCCTGACGGATTGGGCGGCGTTGTTGCTCAACGTCCGGGAACGGATGTTGTTCGGTTCGTCCGTTGGCAAGTTCAATACGCAAATAGGTTTGGGAATCCGCTTTATTATAAACTAAAAACAAAAATAGATATGAAACGCTTTGCATCTTATTTTTTATATACGCTACTGCTTGCGGCGGTAGCCTGTGCTTGTAGCGGCTGTAGTGACGATTTGGATATTCGCAGGGATTATCTGTACTGTGTGGAAACGTTGCCGCTTCCGAAGTCGCTAAAAAAAGGCGAAACGGTCGCACTCGAATTTTCGATTGTCCGCGAAGGAAACTATGCCGGAACGACCTACAAATATCGGTACTTCCAAAGCGAAGGCGAAGGAATGTTGACCAGTAGCAAAGGTCAAATTATTCCGGTAAACCGCTTTCAGCCGATTGCTTCTGATGACTTTGTGCTGACCTATACCAACCTTGCCGAAGAACAAACGCAATTAGACTTTGTGTTTGAAGATAACTTCGGGCAACGGGTAGAATACACTATTACGTTTGCAGGGAAGCGGACGGATGATAAAGAAGAATAGGAAAGTTCTTCAGCAACTTTTGGGAAGGCTCTTGGTGAAAATCAAGGGCTTTTCTGTTTATAATGAGATATATAATAAACTCATTAAAATTAATTTGTACCTTTGAAGACATTATAAAAACAGTAATATTATGGATACATTACAGGCTTTTTTTGACAATCTTGATAGTAGTAATTATGATTGCGAATCAACTTCAAATATAAATACGTCCCTACAAGAACTTTATGGGAAGTTGGAATCAAGTGGAAAATCAGAAGAAGCCAATACCTGTGATTTTGAAAGACAGGTTTTTAGTATAAATAAATCGTTTCGGCACGTTAAAGATGCAGAGAAAGGAACTGTAAATGGATTATCGTGGATGTTTTCAGGAACTCAAACTTTAGAAGACGGTAGCGAAATCCCTGTATATTGGCCGGATGTTGCAAAATTTGAAAAAAAAGATTTTGAATATTGTGAGAAACGATATAATGAATGTAAGAACTTATTTGCAAAAACGGAATATGGATTGATGACTTACTTTAGCCAGCTAACAGATTATTCAAAACGGAATGATTTCAAAAAGCAGCTATGTAATGAACTTTTTAGTCTTGCAAAAGAATATTATGCAAAAGCGACACAAGGTGGCGAAAGAAATCATTATGTGTTACACTTTTATCGCATCCTTGAATTATCTTACACAATTGCAGAGAAAGCAAAACTTGAAGATGAAATAAATAATCTCGTAAAATATATTTTTGAAACTCACCAAAATTGGGATGTTACAAAAGACGGCACTTTACGAATACTTCTTGATTTGTCATGCCTGATGTCGGATTCATTTAAGATATTCAAGGACAAAATAGACTTCAATAAAGTTATTGAAAAAAATATTGAAGGTGCAAAAGAACTGGAAAAAACTTATTTATGGGGTGCTATATACGCAATAGATAAAAATTTAGTTATCGAACAACAGTTAGGTTTATCCCAAGAAAAATCACTTCGATTTAAGGCAGAAATCTACGAAAAAATGATGAACAGTGAAGAAGGAAAGGAAAATAGCCTTGTGGCTGTGAAATTTGCGGAAGATGCTTTACGATTATATCAATCACTTAAAGACCAAGATAAAATTGACGAACTGAATAAAAAGTACGGTGAACTAAGAGGTAAGATAAAACTCACTGAACATCGACAAGAGATGCCCCAAGAATATACTGACCGGATTTCCGAAAATATTCAAAAAACATTAGCTGAATCTGATGAAAAAGGAATCCTTGCCCATTTTATATTTACTCCTTGGTATAGCGATAGTTCAGAAATCCAAAAGAATGCTGATACATTTAGTAAACAGTCTATACTGTCTGCTTTGGCAGCAACTTCTATTTTAGACAAGTTTGGAAATACAATTGACACATTTAATACAGAGGAAGAAATAAAGGAACATAATTTTTGGCAATCATATTCATTTGACATTCAAATTGGAACACAAACCATGCATCAATTTTTTATTGAGGCATATAAGGCAGGCAAGTTGAGTTATCAATCGACTATTGATTATTTGGAAATGACATGGCTAAATGACCCTATTATTAGAAATTACCGTTCTAATCAGGTTGAAATTAAGCCTTTGGAAACATTGAGGCCATCTCTAAAAAGGCTTTTTGAGGAATTGGATTTGTTTTTTGCGGATAATTCCCACCCATTTGACAGTGTAACTATTACTGATAGTCTAACTCTTAAAATGGAATCTATACTTAGAAATTTCTGTGAAAAACTTGGTATTCCAACCTTTAAAACACGTCAAAAAGGGGCTGATAAATTAGTTATGGAAAAATTAATAGATGATTTATTTAATGACTTAAAGCACTCAACAGAAAATCCAACAAATTTTGACGAGGAAGATAGATTATTCATAAGGTATGTATTAACAGAAAAGACAGGACTTAACCTTAGAAATAAAGTGGCTCATGGGTTATTGGATTTTAATGAGTATTCATTTGAAAATATATTATTGTTATTTTGCATCATAATGAAATTGAGTAAATATAAGTTTACTCCAGTTGCTTCATAGTCTTTTTGATATTGGCTTTTTGCTTCTTTTTCATCCGCTTAGGCTCATGGAAAAAGAAGCGGGCGGAAGAACCGCCCGTCATTATCATTAGTTAGTCCTTGTGTTCCCATATCGCATAATGGTAGCCTTTTCCGCCTCGATAGGCAATGCCATTAACCAAACGCCGGAACACTGACCAACTGCAATCCGATTTCGTAAAATAGTACTTGAAATTGTCGGAATAAAAACGCTGTAACATGGTTTTTATCTCGCTTTCGGTGGCTTGGTATTCCGAATCGTTGTAAATGACAAAGGTTGTGTTTTCGTTGATATCCACTTCCGTAAAACTGACCTCACTGTTTTTAATGCGCAAAATATCGGGGTCGGATTGGAAAAAGTCGTACACGTCGCAAAATCCGTTTTCCTGCATAAATGCATATAATTCTACGCTATGGGCGGCTTCTTCCGCGCTGTAAATTTCCCGCCTGATAACCTTTCGGGTTGCTTCCTGTACCGTTTCAAACTCATACAGGTTTTCATCGCAATGGGGGCAATAATACGGATAATCCAATTTCGTTTCTTTTTCTACGGGTTGACGGCATTTGCCGCAAAGTTTATTCGTTTTCAAACTTCTTCAAATTGGTTGATTTCACATTCAATGATTACTACTTCCGCCTGGTCTGTGTACAGGTTGTTTTCTTTGGCGGCATCTATCGCCTTTACTTCGCTTGAAAATACACCGAAACAAACGCGGCTATGTTTAGACTTGTAAACGTCCGTCTGAAATAAAATATACGCTTTCATATCTTTATGCTATTGATGTTCCGAAAATCCTGTTAAATACATCCCTGATTTCATCCCGCTTTAAGTAATCCCAATAGAGGGCGGCAGCGTGGTATGGGTCAATCTTGCCGATTTCGTAACCCATTTCATCCTTGGTCAAACGCTTCTTTTCTTCTATTCGCTTCAATACGCTTGTCGATAATGCTTTACGGTTCTTTTTCTGTAACCATTCGTCCCGCCGCCTGCAGCATTCTTCTAATGTTTTCGCTACCGTTGAAAACAGTTCCCCATCGGTATGACGGTAATCATATTGAAAATATTCCGTCCCCCGAAATGCGTCTAAAACGCATTTTACATATTTTTCCTGTCCTTTTTCGGTTGTGGTGCTTACACCATTTTTTGTTATTGATTCCATATTGATAATTATAAGATGATTAAACCAAGTATTAAGACTGTCAGGATGATGTAAACGACGGTAACGATTAACCGGAACGCTAACCGTATCAGCGAACGGATAAGCAGAAAACCCACAGTAACCGCAAGGACTATACCTACGCCGCTATTTACAACAGCGTAACCCATTACCACAAGCAACCCGACCAACGTCAGCCGCTTCGTCCAAACCCAAATTATATGTAGATTTGAGAGGCGAGGGAATTTTTGTTTCGTTATATGTTTATCGTTTCTCATCATGCTGACTTTTTTTATATGCGTCATCGGTCGGGTCGGTCATTTTTGTTTCATAGGCAATTTGGTGTAGGGTTTAGGGCTGTCAAGTTTTGCAAGGAAAATACGCTCGCCCGAAGGGAAAGAGGAAGATTTTGTGAAGCAACCGCAGGCTTGAACTTTACTGCCCCGTAAAGAACCCGTAAGCACCTTTGCCGTATGACAACAAAAATGACCGACTTCGACGGCATTACAAGCTAAAGGGAAGTATGTGAACGGCAACGGTACAATAAGTATTTATATCAACTTTACTTAAAATCAGTTACTTTGTTTGCCTACATTTTCGAGAGAAAATCGTAAATTTACGGAAATAACATATAGGATATGAGTTATATAAGTAAGAATTTACAGCCCAATGAAACCATAGAGTATAAAGCAGATATTCATTGGTTTATATTTGTTATGCCGATAGTATTATTGTTATTGGGAACTTTGTTCTATCCAACTAAAACGCCTACTACGCACTATGTCGGATTAGGCTTGTTGATTTTAGGGGTGTTCTACCTGATTAAGAGGCTACTTTTGAAAATGGGAACGGAATATGTTGTCACTAATAAAAGGGTTATTTTGAAATCGGGTATTTTGAGCCGGGATGCCCTTGAATTGATGTTGAACAAGTGTGAAGGTTTACGGATTAGTCAAAGCATTATGGGGCGTATATTCGGCTTTGGTTCTATACTTGTAACAACAGGTGGTGTTACAAATTCGTTTAAGTTTGTTGCTAACCCTACGAAGTTCAGAAATGAGATAAACAAACAAATACAATAATTTACTTATGTCCGAACTTACAGAAAAACAAATAAAAACCCGCTGGGTTGACATAAAGAAGCAGATTAAAGAAAGACCATTGTTGGCTTATCGAGTTGGTATTCCTTTGGAAGCATGGGATAGTTATATGCATTCAACACCATCATCAAACGAAGTAAATAGAATATATTCTGAGATTCAGGAAGACCGTAAAAGAAAGACTTTGCGGATAAAAGAAGCCTTATCGAAAATTGTGGGCTACCGTGAATCTAAAGAATTTAGTAGAAAAAGTGGTGTTTCCGATACGATTATCCGAGATATTATTGAAGGGAAAAAGGATATGGCAGGTTATGATGTAATAAATAGACTGGAACTATTCTTGCATGTAACAATGCCCGATTTTGAACTATCCCTTGAAAATCCTTTGAGTATAAAACAATATACTCGTGAGTATATCGGGGAAATTGCAGGTCAAATTGATAGTACAGCTGATAGATTAAAGCAATATTGTTTTAAGTTATCCGAAATGTCTCGAAAAATGGAAAATGATACGGATTGGCAAGGGAACACAGTCGAACCTACCCATACATTAAATCACATAATTGGAAGATTATCGGACTTAAAAGAACAGATTGATTCCTATTGGAAAATATACGTAGATAAAAAATAGCAATGCCATTAAAGATAAATGTACCATACGCAGAAAAGGATTTAGCAAAAGAAAAGGGTGCTTTCTGGGATAAAGAAAATAAGACATGGTTTATTCCTGACCATAAAGATATAAATCTTTTTTCCAAATGGATAGATACAGAAAAAGTGTCTTTAATTGCTAAAGTCCCTTTTTGGTTGGGTGTAACCCAAAAGACTTGTTGGAAATGTAATAATATTACAGAAGTCATTGCTTTTGCATCAAACAATTTTTTAATATATGACTACTCGGATGACGATAGCGACATAAAAGAGTGGTTCTTTCAAAATTATTTTTCCTTTTTTAGTTCACCTAACTATATAGATAAAGAGGTTCTTGATATCGTTTGTTCTCGTTATCCCTTCTTCAAATTAGGTTTTTCAAAAACTGTCAACAGCAAGTATTTTGCTAATCATTGTAAATGTTGTGGTGCTTTACAAGGTGATTTTTTTATGCATGAAGAACCTGGTGGTGAATTTAGCCCTATTGATATGGATGGATATAAAGCCATAACACTTATAGAGGTTCCGTATAAATTTGATTTAATGATTGATGCTTCCCATTCTTGGGCAAGCAATGAAAAAGAGATATTTAAATATATCCGTAAATCAAAGTGGTAAAAAGTTTCTCAGCAGCGTGCCTGTGAAGCCCGCCTGTAATACGTTCGCAAGGGTATGGCTACCGTACATACGCTTGATTTTATGCCGAGATTTTCTTTGTTGTGAGAGTGAAGCCCGTAACGCCATGCCCGGCGCAGTGTGGCATGAAAGCGTTACGACAGGCAGAACGGAAACGCAAAGAGTATCGCAGGCTGATATGAAAAGAGCGGGTTTGAAGCCCGCCCAATCCATTAGAACTTTTCTCGAATCAACTTATGCACGTCCGATGCGCGATAGTAATTCCGCCCGTCGATGTTGAAGTAGGGAAGTATGCCTTTCATCCTATAACGCTGCAACGTCCGTTTGGTAACGTTCAGCAGGAAACACAAATCCTGATTATCCAAAATTTGTTCACCGTCTAACCAATTTTTTTGTTTCATCATTCGTTCCAATTGATTGTCCAACTTGTCGAACCTGTCCATAAAGCGTTCCATCCACGCTTCAAAGTTTTCGTCATTTATAGCCATACTATTTTGATTTTATATGTGTCCGATTATGAAATAACTTGCGTTTGACGGGTCTTTCAGAATAATTTCCTTGTCCCGCATGAATTTGATATAACTCTTGGCCGTGCGTTCCTTTACGTCCAAAATGGCTTGTATCTGCTCGCATAAGTCCACGTAAGTAGAATGCCGTTGGTTGTTGAAAATGGAACGGGCAACGCCGATAAGTTCCGTTTCCTTACGCTTTTCCTTTTCTTCTTTCGGCTTCTCGCCAACGTAGGCGTGCATTTCAATATCCTTGTTCCATGCAAATTGAATCAACGGAACGTCCAATGGGCTTCCGTCGCGTACTTTCAGGGCTTTAATGACCGATATTTGCGGGTCATCGTCTTTTTCAATCGACAGAATAGCAGCGGCTTTCCGCTGTAATTCACTTCCCAAATGTCCGCGAAGTTTCATGCCATTGGGAACGAAGTGCAGCACACAAACAATACAGGTTTTGTATATTCCTGCCAAGCGGTACAGCTCGTCGATGATGCCGACACTTTCGGCTTCATCGTTGGCACAACGCACCAAATCGGCGATGCCGTCAATAACGACCATTTGAATGCCGCCATATTGGTAGTAAAACTTGTCCATGCTTTGGACAATAGCCTGCAAGCGTTCCTTGCGCGACATGCTTGTCAGGCAGTAGGCTTTGAAGAAGTCGGGCATTTTGTTTTGTTTGCTGCGGCGAAGGATATTACCAATGTTTTTGTACAACTGTACTTCCGATTGCTCGGTATCGTAGAGCAATACGGCTTTGTTGCCGGCGTTGGGATTGATAGTCGTTCCCAATGTGTCGATAGAAAAATCGGCATGACGAATAGTTCCGGCAATCAGGCTTCCTACATAATTACTTTTTCCCGTTCCTTCGCCACCCGTGATGCCGAATAAGTTCCCCTGTGTTCCCAACGGAACATCGTTTATCGAAATAATCATTTCCGCTTTGATGGGCGGATTATTGAAGTCAACTTCGCATGGTTTGAGTATGGCCATTGTTTCGCTGTATAAAGTGTCCAAAAATTCAAGGAATAATGAAAGGAAGTTTTCACGGGTATTTCCGGCCTTGAAATAGTCGGATATATCTTTGTTCGTTTTATCGCCCGAAAGGGGTAAAACGAGGCGTTTAACGCCAAATTCCGCCAATTGTTGGTGATGCTTTGCCGAAGCATCCAAACCCGTTTTATCGACATCATATAACAAAACAATATGTTTGAAACGGTGTGATAGTTTTTTGATGATTGAAACAGGAATAGCCGCCGTTTCGCTGTTGAAACATATTGCATGAAACCCATGCGAAGCCAACGAAAGCACATCCTTCTCGCCACCTGTGATGAACAACGTATCGCCTTTGGCGGGCAGTTGTTCCAAGCCGAAGCAATAGTTTTCGCCGAAGTTGCCACCATACAGAAATCGTATTTCCGAAAACGGACGGTAGATTTTTACATGCCGTTTTCCCAAATAGCCGAATATCGGTTCTTGTTCCGATGACGTAAAAAAGAACGGTTTCCCTTCGCTGTTCTCGCTGCGAAACTCTTTCAGGGAAACCGTTTTGTAGGCTTTGAGTATTTCGGCAGTGATTCCATATTGTTGCCAAAAGGCAATTTCTTTAGCGGAAAAATTTTGTTGAATAATGCTGTGCGGTTTGCTTTTCTTGGATTCTGTAAGTTGTTCCGTTTTTGAGGTAGCCTTTATTACTGGCGAAACCGACAATACGAATGATGTGTCGTTTTCATCAATTCCCAACGATAAATCGCGATTGATGATTTGCAGGATTTCCACGAAGTCTTTTGAGTTCCGGCAATCCAATCCTTTGAGTTTGCCGACGTAGAAAAAGCAATCGCCGCTAAAATCATCATTTCCGAAATCTTTGATACGGTAACAACCGTTGCGGCGGTCGAAAAACACGTTGCATGATGCTTTATTGTCTTCATATAGCGGATTCAGGAAGTTCCGGCCAATCCGCCATTGTCCCTGAATATAATGTTTGAAAACGTCCAAACCGTTATTTGTTCGCCTTAGTAATTCTTCTTTGTTGAACATATTGTTGGTGATTGTTGATTAGATTTTGAAGGGCTTCTTCGTTGCTTCGGATGCGCTTTTCGCTCAACATCCGTTTAATTTCGCCAATGGTGTAGTAGGTTTTGCCCGATAAGAGCGAATAGGAAATCATACCTTTGGAACGAAGTCGCTGTAACGTGCGTTCGCTAATATTAAGAAAAGTGCAAACTTCGTAACTGTCCACCCATTCTTCGTCCGGATTCTTCGTTTCGGGCGATTGGTGTTCGACTACGAATTTGGCAATCGTGTTGATTTTCGATACCAATTCCTTGTATGCTTGCGATTCGATAGTGATTACATCCATATTTGTAACTTATTGAATTGCTGCAAAGTTCGGAAGTCACAAAATCTAAAATTGCCAAGTTGGTATAAATTTATTTTTAAAAACTTCGGAAAGCCTTATGAATAAACGATTTTCGAAGTTCTGTTTTTGGCGAATTGGCGGACACTTTTTGCCGAAATGGATTTTTGAGGTAAAACCACACGGAAAGGCATGAAAAAAGCCCCAAAAACGGTCTTTTGGGGCTGAAAATCGACGAAAATCGACGGTCAAATGGCATCTACCAAGTTGGTAATTTTATTTCATTAATTATCTGTAATACAAGATATTAAATGATTCAATTTTTATCGTCTTCATCCATTTTCTTGATTAAACCGTCAATCAACGAATTTAAGAACGCTGTCCGGTCTTTTTTTCGTCCTCTGATAGCGATATATGTCCGGTAATAGTCACCCAAATCAATATTGAAGAACGTTTCGATAAACAGCATGATGTCCTTTATATCAGTATGTCCTCTATTAATGGCAGGGCAGGCATGAAGGGCATATCCAAACTCAATTGCCGCGACTTTTGAGCCTGTCCATTTCAGGTTACCCACCGGAAGCAATGCCCTGTTCTTGTCAATCGTCATCTGCTTTTCCAAACGAAGCAATTTTTTGTTCAGATATATGCGAAGCATTTCATTGGAAATGATTTTAGCGATTTTGAAGTCGTACACGGTTGAAAACAAAGGGTCGCGGATGTACTGGGAACTGTCAGCGCACAACTGCGGACACGATTTTCCCCGCACAAAATAATATTCGTCGAAGTGGGTTGATTTAGACCTGTAATACTGATAGAAATCAAGGTGGCGTTCAAAGAAGTATGTAATGCTTCGAAGTTCATTTTCGTAGTACTCCCTTTGCGTGTCATTGCTCCCTGTGGGGCGTTTCAGTTCAATATTGTGCATTTTATTGAAATACAAAAGCAGCCCCAACACTTCAGGTTTCATTTCTTTGAAAAATGTGATTTCGGCCTGTGCGCTTATAAACTCTTGGGATAGAAAAAAGGTTCTCAAATCCGAAAGACATTTCTTGAAAAATTCAACCATTGCGAAGGCTTCTTCAATGGAAATATCGCAACCATCCAAATCAATGGTTTGCATTTCAATCTCTATTTTGTCAGACAATTGTTTGAAAAATGCTTTCATAAATATCCGATTTTCTTTGATTATGGCAGCAATTTCAGAATCTCATGCGTTACCCACAATCCCGGCTCTTTTAGATGGTCGAATTGCACCCATGCTTTTGGTAGGTATGAATTATTTACCTGCCAATACTCATCTTTTTTCTTTTTTGAAATAATAAAATCTTTAGCAGAAGTACAGCGTTCATCCGAATCAAGCCCATTGTCCTTTAATAATCGTAATATTTCGATAATGTTTGTCTTATATGAAAACGGATAAGTAATTTTCATTATGTCCTTAGTGATAGGACTTCCATTTGATAAACGTCTAAATATCTGATGTTTTAAAATATATTCTAATCCTGTACTTAGTTTGTCCTCTAATAATCCATTAATCTCATATCCTTTTTGCCTTTTGTAGTCAGAAAGGGCAATCATTGCCTTCACAATTCCAATGTAGCAGGGTGTAGATTTCATGCAGCCCCCATATTTCAAGATTCCCGTTCCAATCCATTGACTCTTTGTATTCCGAGCCACATTCTGATATTGTAATATCCAGTTGATGCCCCTTAGAATGGGTTCCTTATCTTGATAATTCAGACGGATAAGGATGCTTATAATCATTGAGTTGTAGCATGAAAGGATGTAGTCGCTTTTGCCTGATAATGAAAAGCCATCCCCACAAAAAGATAACTCAACCAATTTCTTGCACCACACCTGTACTTGCGGCAAATATCCGGCAAACGGTATTTCACTTAATTCCGTCAAGCGATTTAATAAATTTAGAACATCTGTATTAAAATCGTCAGATAAAAGTTTTTTCATCAACAAAGAAGATTCGAGCAGACCCGAAGCTTCTCGAAAGTCTGAAATTTGACCGGAATCAAATTTTTGTTTTAATATAAGTGCTGTATCTGCCATATTATTCTTTTAATTTACAGGAATACAAATATCCAATATGAATTTACTACCAAAGAATTGGTATCCGTCATAATATATCTCATAATCATTCCCTTCTCCAAGCGAATAACTATTTTCAACAATCCAAAAACTCATGGTATTCCATGCTTTTTCAAATTCATTCATGCCAATTTCAAAATGACCAACAGCATATTTACCTGCTTGAATAATCATTTTCCCAATCTCACCTGAAACCTTAACGTCTTTTTCTACGGTAATGCAAGCACTTTGCCTTACATTCTTCATTTCTGCAATACCGGGCGTATCATGGTACACTGTGATTAGTTTTGTAGTAGGGAGATCCAGTAAATTATGATTTGCAGCCCATTCCATTACGGTATTATACGCATCCCCTATTTTATAAAACGCACCCTTGTGACGACAATAAATGACTTTCATTTCAGGCATACGTTTTATCGTAATTTTGGCATCAGGAAAAATCAATTTGTTGATATCAATAGATTCTGAAAGGCTCTGTTTCCTTTTAGAAAGCAAATCACCATTATTATCATAACTGTTGCCGTCTTTCGTCAGTGCAGACTTCCTTGTTTTTCGGAAAGTATTGGCTGTCATTCCAACGTGTTTTCGGAACGTCCGGCTGAATAGGGAAATACTGGTAAATCCGCAACTGTGGGCTATTTCACCCACTGTCATTTTTTTATGATACTGCAACAATTGAGCGGCTTTCTCTAAACGAATCCGTAATACAAACGAGTTTAATGTTTCACCTGTTAGAACTGAAAATATACGATGAAAATGATAGGGTGAAAAACATGCGATTTGTGCAAGTTTTTCGAGGTTAACAGGTTGGTCTATATGATTCTCAAGATAATCCATGACCTTGTTAATCCTTGCAATGTATTCTTGTTTATTATCCATCGTTCTCATATTCAACTACAAATAGTGCAAAAATACGATTAATTGATTTTTTATTTTTTACTTTCCTTGCTTTTCTTCATAGACAGAACCCAGTTCTAAGATTTCAACCATTTAATCGAATAGCCCAACATCCGCTTTATTTCTTCCATTTCGGCACTATGCCACATTTCATGCTTGAAGCACCACGACAGCGCTTCGTATTTTGTGTCGGCAACCGGATGCCTAAATGGAATCGGCTCTAATGGCTGATTCAGGATGTCATCATTCAACTTTGCCAAACTATCAATGCAAATCTCATGAACAGTATCAAATTGTTGTTTTAGCATGCTTGTCGGAATCAAGTCTTTTTCGACTGAACGATGTAGTGCGCCCATCCCGTTGAATAGTTGAACATAATTCACTACCGGAATCAATTCAAAAACCTTTTCATTTCTTCCTGTAATACAGGTGATGGCATGGAAATTCTGACTAATTATCAAATGTCCGATTTGCCATGCAAAATTGGAATCTGTATTTTCCGGTATGACATACCACAAGTTTTCGGGAATTTCCGAAATCAACCGATTCACGAAGTTCCGTGATTCGATTATCTGTTCTCTTAAAAATTCAATCTTGTTCATATTATTCTAATTTACTTATCAATAAGTAAGTGTTGTGGATAAAAAATTTTAGATGTTCATCAATCCTTGCTGAATGGACTTATACACGTCATCCCTAAGAACCTTATTCATTTGTAAAGCCGATAGTAAAGCCGAGTGAATGATGAATGCCTTTGTTCTCGGACTTTCAGTAAAGGTAAATTCCTTTGCCTGCCGACCCGTTTCCAACAAGTCGGTCAGCCATCCCAAAATGGTGTTGACCAAATGTTGTAATTCCTTCTGCATGTTCTCCGGCAGTGTATCATAAGAAGGGGCGAGCGAACCAACAATGCAAACCCAATTCTTTTTGATAAAACTGTCGTGCATGGTCAGATATTTATTTAGTTGTTCGCGATAACCCAAGTTCTTCCATGCTTCCATATTATTGTTGAATGCTTCCAAATTCTGTTTGATGACTTCAACTCCTAAATCGGATTTTGAAGGGAAATAGTAGTGTATGGCTGCATTCTTTATGTGAAGTTTTTGAGAAATATCAGTATAACTAAAGGCGTTATAACCTATAGACCTGATTAATTCACTTGCCAATCTTACTATTTCGCTTCGGGTATCGTTCATGATGCAAATATAGGCATTTTTACTTAGTAGTAAGTATATTTTCGATTATTTTTGTTTGTCACTAAAATTTTGGTGCAAGGTGCAAGCCTATCTATATATAGATACTTGCACCTTGCACCAAGAGTAAAAGATTAGTTGATAGAAAGTTGGTGGTTATTAAAAAAATGTGTAACTTTGAACCCATGATACATGCAGACTGACGACGGTCAATAGCAGCCAAAGGGCTTGCAAATGTTTCTGCTAAATCGTAACCTGTAAAGGTAGTTTAGTGTCATATATAGTTGAATAGTAAGATTTTCGAGGGCGATGTTCATAAGCCTTTCCCTCCGCTTAGAGGCTACGCCAACGGCAGCCAAAAGTAAGACAAGTCCTACAACTTCAACGTTTGTGGGACTTTTTCTTTTACGGGAATTGGAATAGGAAACGAGGCAAAACGGATTTCCGCTAATTCGTAACCTATGACAAAGAAGGTATAAGTTAAATCGTTGAATGATAGATAGGTATGAGAGGGTTACAAAAACCTCTCTCTCCGCAAACAAGGGTGTAAATCAGCAGAATATGTGATTTACACCCTTTTCTACACCCAAAACTTGCGAGTAATAAAAAACTCCACCTAAGATGAGGTGCCCCCCAAAAGTTGGACAGGTTAAACATTATCCGGTTATAGAAAGAGTTCGGTATTGCACCGGACTCTTTCCTTTTAACCGTGATTTTATTCTTTTATTATTATAGTAGTTTATATATTCCTCCAAAGCCGTTATAAAGGCTTCTTCGGATTCAAATTTCTGAGCGTATAAAAGTTCAGACTTCATTATGCCAAAAAAGTTCTCCATCATTGCATTATCAAGACAGTTTCCCTTTCGCGACATACTTTGTATGACATTATGTTCTTCCAGACGTTTCCTGTAGCCATGGTGCTGATATTGCCATCCCTGATCAGAGTGTAGTATCAGTCCGTTAAGCCTCTCAAACTTGGCAAAAGCTTTATCAAGCATATCGTATACCTGTCCAAGGTTTGGACTTCTGGAGATGTTATAAGATATAATCTCACCATTGAACATGTCCAGTATCGGAGACAGATATAGCTTGGTGGAATCTAATGTTATCTGTGTCACATCGGTAGACCATTTTTGATTCGGGGTTTCAGCAGCAAAATCGCGATTTATGATATTGGGGGCAACCTTGCCAACATCTCCTTTATATGAATGGTAGCGGGCCTTGCGAATGTTGCTTTTAAGACCCATTTCATCCATTAAACGTTTTACCGTCGGTTGATCGTAAAGGCTCTATTACGCATATCTGCCGTTACACGACGATATCCATAACGTCCTTTATGCTCATGAAAAATAGACTTTATCACTGCTTTTTTAGAAGCATACTTATCCGCATTTTTCAACCCTTTCAAGTGGTAGTAGAATACCGAACGAGCCATCTTCTTTAACTCCAATAGTAAACTTAGAGGATATGCTGACCTTAGTTCGTTGATGGCTTCTGCCCATTGAGACGTGCTCGGGCTTTTTGTTCTTCGACTAAGGTCTCTACTTTTTTTAGCAGGGCAAGTTCTGCCTTCAGGCGAAGGTTTTCTGCCTGAAGTTTCTCTATTTCTGTCTGAGTATCCTTTTTCTTTGTTCTTGACATAGGTTCTTCTTTGGCAGGTCTGCCCCGCCGTTTTACATCATATAGAGAATCTCCTGAACGAACTTTTCTTAGCCAAGATTGAATAGAGCTTCTGCTCACATCATATCGGAGACATAACTCTCGCAAAGTTACACCATCCTTGATGTGTTCCAAAATAATTGCTTCTTTTTCTGTAGGACTGAAGTCATATCCTTTGCTGGGATTGTGAAGACCTTTTTCTCCATAGGCTTTATAACGTGTTAACCACCAACGAACCAAATGCCTGTCTAACCGACGCTCCCGGCACACTGCATTGAGACCTTTTCCCGCAATTATTTCACTTATGACATTGAACTTCTCTGCAAAACTGTACTTCATAAATAGTCATCCCTTAAAAACTCTCTTTAAGTGAGATTCGATTTTCAAATGGGCTCTTGCTTATTATTTTGATAAGCAGCCAAAGAGCTCTCATGGCTCTTTTGAAGTTATAAGCAGCAGCTGCCAGCAGTATGTTTATAGCATCCCCTATCAATCCCTTGTAAAAGTTCCGGCCTAAACGATGATCTGATTTCAAATGCCCAATGCTTGCCTCTATGCCTGCTCGCTTGCAGAATAATTTGTGCTTCTTGCGCCTCTGATACCTGCTATCTGAGGGTTTTGGGGTATCTGGAATTAAAATCCGAGTGCCGTTAATCTCTTTCTTGCCACGATAACCTCTGTCGCCCGCAAGTATTTTGATCTTTCTTCGTGTAA
>BDEJ01000026.1 GCA_001653155.1 Porphyromonadaceae bacterium H1 | reverse complement strand
GGTGTTGGGTGTTGGGTATGTAGGGGCAATCCCTTGTGGTTGCCCAAATAAAGAAATAATGATTAATGATTAATGTGTAGGGGCGTACCTATGTGTTCGCCCGATAATAAAAAGGTTTTGGGTTTTGGGTGTTGGGTATTAGGTGTTGGGTGTTGGGTGTTGGGTATGTAGGGGCAATCCCTTGTGGTTGCCCAAATAAAGAAATAA
>BDEJ01000025.1 GCA_001653155.1 Porphyromonadaceae bacterium H1 | reverse complement strand
GATTAATGATTAATGTGTAGGGGCGTACCTATGTGTTCGCCCGATAATAAAAAGGTTTTAGGTGTTGGGTGTTGGGTGTTAGGTGTTAGGTGTTGGGGTTGTAGTGTCCTGTTCTGAAAAAACAACGTAGAGACGCAATTTTATTCTAACATTTTGCTCACGCTCGGCATAGCCCGAACAAGTTCGGCTCTGCTCTCGCTTACTCGCAAAATTCATTACGTCTCTACATCAGTTGTAGCAGTTGTGGTGGGGGTTATTCGGGGACGACCGTTTTTTGTTGGGGGCGAACCGCCCAATGCCCAAAACCTATTTCTTCTCCTCCTTCAGATAGTTTTTTGCATTTAGGGACGAAATAACCGATTGTCCCAGCTCCTTTTCCAACTGCGTCCTTGCCGACTTGGCTACTCCCCCTCCTCTTCGAGCTACCTCTGCATTTTCATCGAATGATTTCGGGTTTAGTTTGCCGGATAGCTCTGTGGTGGAAGCCTCAGCAAGCATATTGAGGATAAGTTCGGTGTTGGTCATATTGTCTCGCAGGTTCTCTTTTTTCAACCCTTTAAGTTTTTTGTATTCACTGGTGGTATTACCACTCCATGTCTTGGTGATGATGTCGGTCAGGGTGGCAAACTGTTTGCCCTCTTCCATTCCGCAACGCTTCCACTCATCGGTGAGGTCTTTGCGTACTTCGATGCTTTTCAAGCGTTGGTTAATCCAGTTGTCGGAATAGCCCAAACGTTTGTAATCGAGCATAGCCTGGTCTATGGAAAGTTCGGGGTCTTGTATCTGGTCGAGCCGACGGCTGCCCAACTCCGCTAACCACAGCTTAAAGGGTTCTGCCTTAGGCGAAGGTATAGACTGTATCAGCCTTAATATCTGCCCGGTATCGGCAACGTCGGTTTTATAGTATTTCCCGTCGGAAGATTTCATTTTCAGTTGTCCGATTTTTTCGGACAACTCACTCCCTTCCTTCTTCAACTTACTTTTAAGGTCGTTCCAGTACTTGCGTGGACGGTCGCTCCCGGTAAGCACTTCAATCACATCGATGACAGAGACATACCACATCTCTTTTTCTTCGTCCCAATGGGTACGAATTTGCTTCTTTTCAAAGAGTCCGATTGCTTTTTCCTGTGTCATAGCCTTGCGTTTTTATATAACATTGTAATACAAAGGTAGTATTTTTTTGTATTAGGTGTTGGGTGTTAGGTATTGGGTTTTAGGTATTAGGTTTTGGGTGTTGGGTTTTGGGTTTTGGGTGTTGGGGTTGTAGTGTCCTGTTCTGAAAAAACAACGTAGAGACGCAAAGTTCATTACGTCTCTACATCAGTTATTCGGGCGAATACGTGGGTACGCCCCTACATTTTCGTTAGGTATTGGGTGTTAGGTTTTGGGTGTTGGGTTGTTTTATTTTGGGCGGCGTAGGTTCGCCCCTACATACCCAATACCCAATACCTAAGCCCTGACCTACGGTCTTTCGGCAATGAATATGGAGTGGGCTTCGCCTTTGTCGGCAAGTGTGTAGAGCTCTTTGCCGTTTTTCCACACCTTGGCTACAAGGTCCAAGCCCTCTCCTTCGTATCCTGCCACATATACATCGCCGTTGTACACCACCATGGAAAAGGGAATGCCCTTATCGGCAAGCTCGTAGAGCTCCTCACCGTTTTTCCATACTTTGAGGACACCTCCTTCTTTCCCTGCTACATATATATCTTCCCCTGCCACATATACGGAGTAAACATAGGCATCCTTAGAGCCATCGGTCTTGAATACCACCTTTTTGTTTTTCCACACCTTGGCTACATCTTTTGTACCTTTGCTCTCAAAGCCGGCAGTATATACATCTTCGCCTACCACAAATACGGAGTTGGCATTAGCATTATTAGAGCTGTTGGTAAGAGCATAGAGTTCGCTGCCTTTTTTCCACACCTTGGCTACATATTTTGTACCGTTGCTCTCATAGCCGGCGGTATATACGTTGCTGCCCGCTACAAACAGGGATTTGGCATAGGCTCGATTAGTACCTGTGGTAAGGTTGGTGGCGCTTTTGTTTTTCCAAAGTTTGGCGAAGTTGCCATCCATCCCTGCGGTATATACTTTATCATCCGCTACGAATACGGAGCGTGCATAGGCGTGATTATCACCGGTGCTAAGAGCATAGAGTTCGCCGTCGTTTTTCCACACTTTGGCTACATTGGTTGTGCCGTTGTGCTCATAGCCTGCGGTATATACATCGCTGCCTGCCACAAACAGGGAGTAGGCTTCGGCATCTTTATCACCGGTGGTAAGGTCGTAAAGCTCCTTGCCGTTTTTCCATACTTTGGCTACTCTCTTTGCCCCTGTTTTGTCATAGCCTGCCACATAGATATCTACTTCCTTAGGCGCTTCGGGCGGGGTGGGTTTGCAGGCAGTAAAGCCTGTTGCTAACATTGCTGCTACGGCAGCTCCAACTAAAATTACTTTTTTCATAACTTTTTTGATTTTTTTGAAATTAAACAATTATTTTATTTTTGGGGTTTTAGGTTTTGGGTTTTAGGTATTGGGTTTTGGGTTGTTTTATTTCGGGCGAACACGTGGGTATGCCCCTACACATTAATCATTAATCATTATTTCTTTATTTGGGCAACCACAAGGGATTGCCCCTACATACCCAACACCCAACACCTAATATCCAATACCTTTTTATATTTCGGGCGAAACGTTTTTCGTCCCTGCCGTCTTCTCGTCGAAGGATTTTTTTTCGTCGGCGAGGAATTTTTTTTCGCTGCTCGACAGGATTTTTTTTCCCGGCGAGGATTTCCCCAAAAGATAACGAGAAGTTCTCAAAAAGATAACGAGGGATTTCCAAAAACGTCTCTGTCTTTTCGTCTGCTTGTCTTTTCGGGGCTCTCCGTCCGGTAACAAACATACCCGCAAAAACAGCCCACAAAGCAACTTACTTACCGTATTTTTCGAACTTAACGGTCGAGAGCATGTTGCGTAAATCCTCTCCCGGGCGGAAAGTGATTTTTGCGTCCTTAATCAGCGAGGTGTTGAACTTTTCCTCCTCTTCCACGCCTTTGCTCGACAGGCTCACCTGAAAAGCCCCAAAATCGCCGAAACGGACAATACGCCCCTCCGACAGATGCCTTACCAGGAGCTTGGTCAGGTCGTTGAGCACCGCCAGCACGTCGGTGTCGCTCACCGTAGTGGAGATGCCCGCCACCTCGCGGCTCAAACTCTTGAATGTAACTTCGCCATCGGCTTTTGCCGTGGCATACCATTTCTTCGGCTCACTCGGCTTGCCGGGATTGCCTCTTTGTACCAAATTGAATTTTACTGCCATAATAATACTTGAAATTTTAATTGTTTGTAATTGTAAAAATATTATAACGAAAGCCCCCTTCGCAGGAAGGAGGTGCCAAAAAATGCTTCAAAAGGATTAATGAATACTAATATGCGGGGGGGGGTAATACCCTCTATACGCCCACTAAGAGCGTCTCTGTAGCACAAACGAGCCTCAGGGCGAGCCAAAAGGGTATTTTTTGCTTGCCTGCCTGTATGGCGTCCTAAAAGGGTTTTGTGTGCTATAGTCATTTTCTTGAAATTGATTTAACAACTACTGTGGGCAAAGGTAACAAAATTTTACGAAACACAAAACATTTTTGATAAAAAGACAGAAGAAGCAAGTACCGCAGTGGCAAAATATAAGCCTGCCGGAGTTGGGGTGTTGGGTGTTGGGTGTTAGGTGTTGGGTGTTAGGTGTTGGGTGTTGGGTTTTGGGTTTTGGGTATTGGGTTTTGGGTTTTGGGTATTGGGTTGTTTTATTATCGGGCGAACACGTGGGTACGCCCCTACACATTAATCATTAATCATTAATCATTATTTCTTTATTCGGGCAACCACAAGGGATTGCCCCTACATACCTAACACCCAACACCTAACACCCAACACCTCCTAAAAACTATACTTCGCCTTTATCCATACTTCGGAGTTGTTTTTGTAGGTTGCGAAGATGCCTTTGTCGCCGCCGAACCAGTCGTAACCCGCCATCAGGCGAATCTGGTCGGTGAGGGCGTAATCGACCGCAAAACGGCTGAACCATCCGCTGTTGTTCGCATCGAAGTAGGTGAAGTCGGAGAGCTGGAGATTGCCATTGAGCAACTTTTTGGATATGTTGAGCGTTATCAGCGAAGCGTTGCGCGGCTGTGCGATGAAGTCTTCGTATCCAAAGATGCTTTCGGACGATAACTGTGCCGATACTATCCACTCGTGCGGGGCGTACCAGTCGATACCCGCCAGCCAGTTGAGCGAATGGAAGCCTTTTTGGGGAATAGCCATCGCTTCGGCGGTGTAGTTGAAATGCTTGTCGATGTTGTAAGCCGCCTCGCCCCGCAGCACGAACTGCCCAAGCGGTTTGGAGAAGTCGCCACCGATGAAGCCCATACGGTAATAGTGGGGCGAAACGGTGATTTGGGTCATCGTTGGTTTATACTGCAATACAGGCATCTTGTTCCACGTATAGAGTCCGGCGACGGCAAAGTCGATGCCCGGCAGCGTGAAGCTCAGGCGTCCGCCGTATTCCATGTTCGACAGACGAAAAGCGGGTTGCCCCGCTTTGCCGTCCCACACGACAGGCAGCGGAGAGCCGACAGGCAGGATGTTCCACGGATTCGATGCCGTTACGGGCAGCACATAGCCTTGAAACGTAGGCAGGGCAATGGCTTCGAACTTCATCTTTTCGTTGTAGAAGAAGAGACGCAGGGCATTGACCGGCATGCGTATATCGTCGTAGTCCTGTGCCAGAAATTCGGTCATATCCATCGGCGACACCAGGTCGGTGATACGTACGCCATCGGCTGCTCCCCAGATGACGAGCTGACGTCCGGCACGCAACCCCCAATGGCGTGCGTGGTAGTCGAGGTATGCCTCACGCAGGTCGAATCCCGTGCGGTCTTTGAGCAGTGCGTTGTAGGTGGTGTTGAACGACACGAACATTGAGGCATCGCCCACCTCTCGCGAAATTTCGCCGCGTACCCGCGTACGCGAACTCATCAGATTGTTCGGCTCGCCGCTACGCACGGCATGATACGTATCGACAAAGCCACGTATACGAAAACCGGCTTCGTCGGTCTGTGCATGAGCCGATACCACTGCACAGAGGAGGGTGAATAACAGTATTGTTGTATGATTTTTCATTATTATTATTGGGTTTTGGGTTTTGGGTGTTAGGTATTAGGTTTTGGGTGTTGGGTGTTAGGTTTTGGGTGTTGGGTGTTAGGTGTTAGGTGTTAGGTGTTAGGTGTTAGGTGTTAGGTGTTAGGTGTTAGGT
>BDEJ01000024.1 GCA_001653155.1 Porphyromonadaceae bacterium H1 | reverse complement strand
GGTGTTAGGTGTTAGGTGTTAGGTGTTAGGTGTTAGGTGTTAGGTGTTAGGTGTTAGGTTTTGGGTGTTAGGTGTTAGGTTTTGGGTGTTAGGTGTTAGGTGTTAGGTGTTAGGTGTTAGGTGTTAGGTGTTAGGTTTTGGGTGTTAGGTTTTGGGTTGTCATTCATCCTAATCCCTAACCTTCGTTTTAGGTTTTGGGGAATTGGAAAAGGTTTTCACCTTCGACATAAAGCGGTTTATCATCTTGCTTTCCTGTTCTATTATCTCGAAGAGCGGTTCCAATTCTTTGCTGTCTATTATAGATAGTTCTTTGAGCACAATTAATTGTGTTTCCAGTTCGTAGAGCGAACCTAAGGCTATTTCAAGAAAACGCCTGAAGTCGGTATCGCTTTGCCGACTGCTGCCTTCTGCAATATTGGACGGAATAGAAACCGCAGCACGTGTCATCTGACTGCGTATGCCGAAGCGCTCTTCGTTCGGCAATTGCTCTGCCACCTTATAAACGGCTTTGGTTATTTCTATTCCCGATTGCCAAATCTGTAATTCTTTGAATTTACGCATAATTATTTGGGTGTTAGGTGCTGGGTGTTAGGTGCTGGGTGTTAGGTGTTGGGTTTGGGTTTATTTTTGCTTAATATCTAACACCTAATACCCAATACCTAAAGCCCAATCAAAAGCTTCCTTTCTCCAGTGTCGTTACGTTAAATTTGGCTTCGTTCAACGAGGTGTTGTACTTCGGATTGTTGATTTCGAGGAGGGTTTGGTGCCCTGTCTGCACGTTGGTCATCTGCATTTGGGAAGCCATCCAGAAGCCGTCTACCTGCTTGATGCCCGACATCGTGAGCTTGCGGTGCAGCTTGTTCATCTTGTCGTAATACTCTACCTTTATGGGTATCAAACAATCCTGACGCACCCACGATACTTTTCGGGAGAAGATGTCGCGGCTGTCTTTCGGGGTCGATTCGAGTTTCCAGCAGGTGTGTCCGTCGATGGTTTCTTCGCCGAGCAATTTGTGCGTATCCTCGTCCACATTGCGGCTGCCCATATCGTCGTAAGTAAAGTCGCTGCCCATAAAATAGTCGGTCTTCGCCGACGATCCGCTGATGCGGCGTGTCTTCTTCATAGCCGGCAGGTAGAGCCATTTGTCGTCGTCCTTGCCTGTCTGGTCGTAATCCCAGGTAAGGAAGCCTGTCCCTTTCACATCGCCCGGATAGAGGAAAAACATTATCGACTTGCGGTCTTTCTTGTCTTTGCCCACATCGATTGAATAGGAGATGAGCTTGCGTTCGCGCACGCTGCCTCGTTTGTTGATGAGTTTCATCACCATTTCCGACTGACGTGTATCGCCGTCGGGGCGGTCTTTTACCTTCAGGGCAATGTCTCGCCCGGTCTGTGCAAATGCAGCGGTCGCCAGTGTCATGAATGTCGCTGCGGCAATTGTTCTGATTGTTGTGTTCATATCTTTATTATGTATTTAATTATGTTTTTAAATAAGTTTTGGGTGTTAGGTTTTGGGTGTTGGGTTTTAGGTGTTGGGTTGTGTTTGCCTAACCCCCAACACCTAACACCTAATCCCCCTCATTCTTCCTCTTTTCCGAACATTTTAAATCGGCGGAACAAGAGCGGCGTAATACACACATCGGCTAAGAACGCCGTAAATATCCCCGCTACCGAGAGGATGCCCATGTGTATGAACGAAAGGCTCTTGGAAGTGGTATAGACCGCAAAATTAGCTCCGATAACTAAGCTGGTAAGCAGAATAGGCGTACCTACCACACGGAATGTCCGCAAGATGGCTCCTTTGTAATTCCGCTGACGGTCGAACTCCAAATGTCCGTGGTTGATGAAGTGGATAGTATCGTCCACCGCCAGCCCAAGTATCATCGGCATAATGGTGGCGGTCATCATATCGAGCGGATAGCCCATCCAACCCATCAGTCCGCCCACCACAACGGCAGGCATTACGTTCGGTATCAAGCCAATCAAGCCAATGCGTACGCTTCCGAAGACAAACATCATCAGCAGACCGATAATCAGTAAGGATATACCGAAGGAGGTAATCTGTCCGCGTACGACGTATTGCATCATCGTAGTGAATTGCGGCATCGAACCCACAGGTGTAATCTGTGCACCGGGGAAGAGGCGTCCCGCAAGTGCGGTAATCTCATTCAGCTCGCGTTCGGCTTCGGTCGAATTGTATTTATCCAACTCTACCATCAACCGCAGACGGCGATAGTCGTAGTCTATCCAGCTTTCGGCTTCGCTTCCGCCGGCATTCTCATACAGCAACATCTGTTGGGCAATCTCCTCCTCATTGTCGGGAACGGTATAATAGGCGGGCTCACCATTGTTTAGTGTCTGGTTAAGGTCTTTGAGTATGTTCAGAATCGAAGTGGTACGCTTGGTCAGCGGATACCTGTCTGCCGTACGCTGCAACGAATCGAGTGCCATAAGGGCTTGGGGCGATTTGGCCATTCCGTCTTCGGGCATATCTATCATCATATCGTATGAATAAATAGAACCCAACTCACTTTCGGTTACTTCCAGTATCTTTTTTACATAAGGCACGTTACGCCCCATAGTACGCTCTACATCGAAAGAGGTCTCTATTTTCGTCATCTGATAAATTAAGAATGCGGTAAGTAGCACGAAAACACTCAATATTATCTTCTCACGGCGCAGTACGCACTGCCCGAATGCTTCCAGCCGACGGTCGAGCCAGCCACCACCCGCTGCCTGCACTTTCGGACAAGGTTTACCGTCTTTACCGAAGCTAAGCACGGCGGGCATCACCGTAACAGCTATCAGGAAAGTAAGCATAACACTTGTCGAAGTGGCTATCCCAACAAAGTGCAGGGGCACTACAGGGATGGCAAGGAAGGAGAGCAGGGCAGCAAAGGTGGTAAGAGCACTGAAAAGCACCGGCCAGCCCATCTCGCCGACGGTCTCTACTACTGCCCGGCGGCGATTGCCGTGCAGCATGAACTGCCTTCGGAAATAGGAATGAACGTGTATGTTGTAAGCTATGGCTACTGCAAATGCCAGCAGCATGGGAATCATCATCATACCGCTGTCGATACTGAAACGCATATATCCCAGCATGCCGTAAGTAACTATAATCGAAGCCAATGCGGTAACCACCGGCACCACCACGCCCCGCAGCGAACGGGTAGCAAACGCCAGAACAATAATAGCCAGCAGAATAGCCAAACCCATCACACGAGGCATCTCTTTGCCTATCCACTGCATCTTCTGTTCGGTCAGGTAAGGCAATCCCGCTCCTCTCGGATTGAGTGGAGCGTATTTGGCTTTCTGCACAATGCGGTCTAACTCCATCCCGGTAATTTTCTCAGGCGATGCTGCTCCCTTGCCCGTATTCCATACCGAATCTTCGGGGAAGGGACGCAACTTGAGCAGCACCCACGTAAGCCTGCCGTCTTTTGATACCAATCGGTTGGCTATATGAGGCTTCATATAAGCCATTCGCCGTATGGCGGCAAGTCCTTCGGCATCCGAAGGAATCTCTTCGGGTACAATCTGCTCGATGGACATACCCTCCTCATTGCCGATCATAAACTCAATATCGGTAAGTGAAGTAATCTTATCGGCATACGAAAGACTGTCGAGTATTTCGTTCGATAGTTCGCGTATCAGTTCCAGATTCTCTTTCGTAAAAGTGTTGTCGCACTCGGTAAGTACGGCAGCGTAGTTGTCGTTGCCGAAAACGGCTTTGAACTCCTCCGTTTTAATGAGCATCGGGTCGTCTTCGAGGAAATAACTGTCCCACGAGTCGTTGATGTTCATAAACTGTAGCCCGTAAAATCCTACGGCAAATAATACCACAAAGGCAGCAAGCACCCACCAGCGCCTTTTTACAATCCATTCGCCCCGCAGGGCAAACCATCCGTTGATTTTTTCTATTTTCATCTGTATTATGTATTTATTAAAATTTCTTGTTTAGGTATTAGGTGTTGGGTGTTGGGGAAATAATATTCCACGTGGGGGGAACAATTTCCCACGTGGGGGGAACAATATTCCACGTAGGGGGAACAATATTCCACGTAGGGGGAACGATTTCCCACATAGGGGAAGCAATTTTCCACGTAGGGGAAGCAATTTCCCACGTAGGGGAGACAATTTCCCACGTAGGGGAAGTGATTTTCCATTATTACCATATTTATTGTATTTTATCGGGACGGGCATTTCATCTTACCGGGCGAACACGTGGGTTCGCCCCTACGTACCCAACACCCAACACCTAAAATATCCTTCTCATATCTTCATCAAGGCTTTCCACCCGGCAGTACCGAATGTAATGTATTCCGTAATAAACTGTTCAATGTCGGTATCAGTCAACTCGTCGTGCGATACGATTTCGCCCATCACCGTCAGCCATAGCGAACACATCAAGTGCAGGAAGAAATCTGAAAAATCCGTCTTGATATTCGGGTATCGTTCTTTCATCACCTTCAGATACCGCAGGCTTTCCTCCGTGTAGCGGTCGGCAAAGGTATCTCTGAAATTTTCGAGCGACGACCCCGCCGAATTGAAAAGCAGTATCTTCAGTTCCGTCCTGTAATTTGTCGGTATAACCATAAATTCGTCAATGACTTTTTTCTGGTGCGAGTCCATCGAGAAAAATTCCTTACTCAGATACTCATCATTATTGTGTTCGGTAAACAGCAGTTCGAAGGCATCGAGTAATGGAGTCAGTACTGCACGGAAAATTTCATCCTTGTCTCTGAAATAGTTGTATATGTTGCTCAACGTTATGCCCGAAAGTCGGGATATGGTTCGCATCGACGTATTCTTGAAACCCTTCTGCAAAAACTCTCCGCGAGCCGATTCGAGAATGATACGACGTATATTGTCTTTCTGTACTTGTGCCATTTTATCGAAAAATATATTCAAATTTACGACTGCAAAGTTAGAATATCTGAACAGTGTTCACAATCCCTAAAAGAGGGGATTTTCAAGACGCACATCCCCTTTGTTGGGGAGGGGAAAAGCATCAGGATAGAGACGAAAGCTTCGTTTTAGCGTGAATGATGCGGTAAGAGCCTTCCGAGTTCGATCAGTTCGCATCCGTGGCGGGCAGCCAAAGCAATAAGAGCTTCGGTGAGATGCATCATCTCTCCACGGGCATGGCGGGTATGGTCGTCGATAAAGGTTTCCGCCCACGACGAGGCGTAGATGCGAGACAGCACAAAGCACATGACAGGCAGCGGAACAAGACGCATGAAACGATACTTTCCGGGGGTAATACCTATTTCCGAACGGTGTATAAAGGCAAAGGTTTCTCTTAAGGCTTTGCTAAGCTGTGTGAGGACTTGCCTGTTGTTTGCCAGCGTGCGGCTGTTTCCGCCGTCGCAATAGATGGCACAGGCTAAGGGACAAACCAGAGCGAGGTGCGTTTTTTGCCATGCGTCCATGTTGCGGCTTATGACAGCCGGGAAACCGGCCTTACGCAACATCCGGATCAATTCTCGGATGCGGGGTGTAAGGCTTCCGTCGGGTTCGCCCAAGGTGGTGGGTTGAATGAGGCGGCTGGTGAGGCTGTAAAAGACTTTACCCTCTTCGTCAACCCTTCCGCCCGCCCCGGGAAAGGCTGCGATCACTCGGCCTTTACCTACGGTTGACTCCCAACGGTCGTAGCCCTCGGCGTGATTCACCATAAAAACGAAACAGCTCGAAGCGTTGGCTGCCAGCACGGGAAGGGCCTCTTCGACCTGCTCGGCACGCAGGGTAACAAAGACGTAATCGTAAACATCGTTGGGGCGGAGCTCAGGAATGACATGTACACCGACAGTTTCGGTCTGCGGGCACATCGCCCGTCGCAAAAGCAGCCCTTTCTCCTGCAAATCCTTTAGACGCTTACCACGAGCAAGCAGGCTCACGTCATAGCCCGCCTTTGCCAGCAGTCCACCGTAGACCGAGCCGATCACTCCGGAACCGAATATCAGAATGCGCTTGTTCATCCGGCTCCAAAGGTAGGACGAAAGGAGAGATGCCGCAATCCCCAAAAGAGGGGATTTTAATCGGAGGTATGAGGAGCTCTATAGCGTCTGGCTATAAAGTCACTCGTTTCCCAATTAACATGAAAACTCAACATATACGCTATACAGTAAGGTAAACATAAAGAAAAATAAGATATATCGTATTGCGAGTCGGAAAAAATGCTCTCGCGGACATCCTTAAGGATCACCAAAGTCACTTGAGACGATAATATGAACAGGAAAAGGAACAAAGAAGTTACGAAGAAGAACGACCTGATATGCTCCCAACGAAAAGCCAGAAAAGCTCCCAGAGCAATCATCAGCAGTAAAACAAACACATTCCCAACGCCCGATTGAGACATAAAAGGGTTTCTTGAGAAAAATACCCACGTATGCGTATCCCAAAAGACAAAGGGACTGAACGTTAGAAATAGAATAGACAGCACAGCCAGAACAAAGAAGATTTTTCTTTTCAGGGACAACTCGATCACAAAAGGCCTGAAGAAGAACAAGGCCAAAGGCAATACGGCCGACATTCTTGTAGAAGCCAATAAAGCACAAAGGAAAACGGAAAGATAGAAGTTTTGCGTCAAAGAATAGTTTTTCTTCCAGAACCACAACACGGCAAGGAAAACCAAAAAAGCATTACTCAAAGAGTCGCTGCGAACAGCCACCTCCCACCAATAAGCCGGGGACATGCAAAGCAGCAATAAAAAGAAAAAAGCCGGTTTATAAGACGAGAAACAATAACGTATGGAGAAAGCGGCAAGCAACAAAAAGAAAATAAGACCGATGCCTACGTCCCCAAGGATATAGAAAGGAAGATTAATAGCATACCAAACCGGAAAGGGAGAAGGGAAGTTTGTAGTAGAAACATGGGTATGAGCAGCATATGGATACTCTCCTTGAAAGAGGTGATCCAGAAAAAAAGTAACTGCCGACCAACGATCAACTCGTACCGAATACGGGTCGATATAAGCAAGCATAAGAACTATAGCAAACAGCATGAGCGAGAGCAGTAGCCAGTAGATCGTTTTAAAACTCTTTTCTGAAATTCTTTTCCCGTACACAGTCGAAGCAACTCCAAGGCTCAAAAAGACAAGGGTATATCCTAAAGCAAGTAAAGATGGTTCGAAAGCAGTTCTCGAAAAGTACTTAAATATGAACAAAATATTTATAAGCAGATAAATAAGTACTTGCAGCAAGATTGGAAAAGAAATCTTTTTTATCATCACATAAGAATTAAGTAAATAGAAATCAAACCAAGGAAGATACCTATGATCTGCTTAAGCTCGGGGACTTCTCCAAAAAACAGCATACCGGAGAAGAACGTTAACAAGACGATTGCAATTCCTGTTACCGGAGCTATTTTACTGAAAGGGAAGATTTTCAACACATAAGATTGAAGTAGAAAGGCCACACCGTAAGAGCACAATGCTAAAAACATGAAGAACAACCATTTGGGTTCTCCAAATCGATCAAAAGATGCTTTCTTCATAAAAACTTGAGCCGCAGAAGCAATCAAAACACTCAGTAAGGCAAAAACGTACTTCATTTAAATTCTAAAAATCTCTTTGCCAATGCAACATCCGGCATTCTGCATTCATAAAAACGATAGAAAGCAAATTTTCGGTTAGAGGCCCCCAAAAAGACGATCTCAACGAGCGATAAAAGTAGGCTAAAACCTCCTCAATCTCATCTGCGGTATTAACATGTTCATAGCGCATTAACACAGCGTAATCCAAGCCGTATTTTCTTCTAAATTCCAGACCCGAAAGTTTCCAACCCAACTTCCACAACACAGTTCCTTCATTCGGAATTGAAACTCTCAGACAGCCCCCTTCTTTAAGAAGAATACAGGTACGGGCTATCATTTCCGGCAAGTTCTCGACATGTTCAAAAACGGCGATGGATGTAATTCTATCGTATCGTTTCGAAATTTCCACATCAGCAATATCAGAATATATTCGGTCAACTTTGGAGAGTTTTGAAGAAGCTATGTACAGATCCTCGAAAGGTTCAACAATATCGTAAGGACGTGTGTCTTCAAAATTCAGCTGGTTAAGCGTACCGGCTCCTATCTCGAGAGTTGCTTTATCATGCTTTCCATGCAGGTCTTGGGCTACTTTCTTATGCAACCAAGCCTCCATCTTTTGCGATAGAAAGGAAGCAGAAGTTCTCCCCTCCCTATTATTGATGTAGTGTTCGGTATAAATCTTCTGATATTCGTAGGGGAGTTGCATCCTCCGTTTAGGGAAATTCTCAAACATAATAGCAGCAAATCATAAGTTCGAGGTTTTATCGACAAGATAGATGGGTCTTCCTTTTTGCTCGTCAAACAGAAATCCGATATATTCTCCCAGGATACCTAATACGAAAAATAAAATACTAAACATAATACCGAGAAACACAATTATGGTAGTATAGCCCGAAACAGGTTTCTGCACGATTTTCATGATAATACTATAGACAACCAACAAAAGGCTAAACGATCCGGACAAAAAGCTGACTCCCAAGCTGATTTTTAAAGGCGACTTAGATAAACTGGCAATAGCCACTACCGATAAAGATATGAGACGTCGGATGGGATACTTGCTCTTCCCCGCTCTTCGGTCCATGGCAACATAGTTCAAACTTTCTTTACGAAAACCGATGATTTGTATAAAGCCTCTCAGGAAGCGGACACGTTCACGGAAGTTAGTCCGTAAGATATCTGCTATCCGCCTCGAAATCAAAAAGAAATCAGAAGCATTCGGATCGATTCGATAATCCGAAATTGCATTAATCAATTTGTAAAAACTACGAGAAAAAAACTTTTTCTTTACATTGCTGCGAACCATCGTAATAACATCAGTAGCATTCCGCTCAAAACATGCAAGCATTTCGGGAATGGAGGCCGGAGGATGCTGCAAATCTCCATCCATACAAATTACGGCATCACCCGAAGCATAATCTATACCGGCAATCATGGCAGCCTCATGACCAAAGTTACGAGACAACTGAATAGACTTAATCCGCTTATTCCCGATGCATTCTGTGTCTATTATCTTTTGTGTGGAATCGGTACTCCCATCGTTTACAAATATCAATTCATAGTCAAAAGGACTTAACACGGGAAGCAACTCTTCGCAGAAAAGCGGCAGCACGCACTCTTCATTATAAACAGAAACAACAACAGAGACCTTCATTTTTTCTTTTAATATTCGACGGGAAAGAAAACTATTTAATTGATAACCATTATTTTGCTTACAGCGCTCTGCGATCCGTCTTCATTGACACAAATAGCAAGATAAATACCCGTGCTCACCTTTCGTCCTTGCCTGTTTTTTCCATCCCAAGTAGCTATACCTCCGTTGGAAACAGTCTCACAGATGAGGTTTCCATGCAAATCGGTTATCTTCACCTGTGTATTCTTCATAAGGCCGGCAATGGTAATAATACCCTTGTAATCTTCCCGAACGGGATTGGGATATACATAAACATCCGAGAAAGTATTGGCTGCACCGGCAGCATCGCTCTGGTAGGAAACAAGGCCTTTTTCTGTCGCAAAAAACACCTCTCCCGTTGTTGAATTTATAGCTATTGAGAATATCTTATTCGAAAGCAAAGGACTGTTCTGGGCTGTAAAATGATGAATGATTTCCTGACCATTGGCCGAAAGCAAATACACTCCGGATGTTTCCGTCCCCAGCCATTTGCGGTTGGCTGCATCCACAACAATGGCTCTTACGGGCTCTTCTTCGAGCAAATAGTCTGCCTGATCGGTACCGTCGTTTCGAGGAATTTTAACACGAGAAGGGTTATAATCGGGGCTCAATACCTTATCGACATTATGAAAGATCAAAGGTCCCTGAGTGGTTCCCAGCCAAATAACACCTTCGGTATCCTGAGCTATGGAATAAATTCGTTGGGGCACCAAAGGCGTCTCTCCTCCGTAGTTGAAATAAGAAAAGACTCTGTGCGTATCGTCGCTGGCATCCAGAGGACTTCCTCCGTTGTCGAGCACAAATAAAAAGACAGTACCTGCCCCCCAATTGGAAGTAATCCATTTCTGAGTGGGGTTTTTGGAAGGAATGAAAAGGTTATTAAGAACTTTCATTTTTTTGATTGGAGCATAATCAAACTCCGTCCACTTCCCATCTCTCGATAAAGCTTTCAGGCTTTTATTAGCAAGCGAATTGAGTACCCAAAGATTGGACTCTTCATCCAAGACGGTACCATAGATCCAAGTATAGTCATTGGGCACTAGGCTCGGCCCTATTATATTCTCAAGGGGACTGTTCTCAGATGCATATAAAAAATGGAAAGCATCGTTTTTGAATTCATACAGCCCGTTGGCAAATGAAGTAACGAAGAAATGTCGAGGATCACTCGGATCAACGGCAACATCCACAAAATCGTGTGCCGATCGACCGGTTTTTTCCATAATTTCGCGTTGAAGAATGTTATGCCACGAGCCATTCTCATATATCATCACATGCCCCGGATAGCGATACATGTCATTCCCATCTGCCTTACCGGGCAAAGCAAAAAGCCTGTTGCCGGCAAATACCACTTTATCGGGTACGGCCATTATCGGTCCGGAGGGTTTGTAGAAGGTAAGATTGCTTCCATCATAAGAAGCCAAACCTTCTTTTTCGTCTGCGATCCAATAGATTTTGTTCTCCGGATCATATTCTACATCTCTGACATGCGTAATCTTATCGAGTAGGATTTCTTCGGATTGTCCCTGTTCATCCAAGTAATAAAAACGATTCTCAGCATGAGCGAGCAAGCGACCTCCGGAAACCTTCATCATCCTTTTGCTGTGCGAAACGGAATTAGACCAGTTGACACCATCGCTACTGCGGTAAATGGCATTACCTCGCATCAAAAAAAGACTACCGGCAAAAACAGTTACCGATTGGATGGGACCGCTACCGGGCAAAGAGTTTTCAACACTCCAATTCTCGTAATTCACCAAATTGGACGAAAGCGGGGCTTTATAAAGTTTCAGATCAGATAAGGCATAAATAGTCTGATTGTGGACTGCAGTCTGAATGATGGCAACCGGTGAAGAGTTTTTACCCATGTAATATGCATCGGCAACTTCCAACTTATCCATATTCACAGCCAGTATCCCAAAGTGTGTGGAGAGATAGGCTTTCTTTTCGTGAAAGAAAATATCTCTTACCTCCTTCGAGATAGTTTGATCTTTATTGTAATAATCGGGAATGTTGCGAATACCTTGTTCTGTTATCGCATCAATGTTCCCATCGTCGTACAAAACAAGCAACTGACGGGTTGTTGCATCGTATCTCATGCAAGAAATGACACTACCATTGAGCCCGTTCACCTTGCTGTAAGTTTCCATCTCTCCGAAAGTTTTATCGACGGAAAAAAGCATTCCGGAGCTTATGGCATATATTTTATTGTCGGATTGTGTTAACTGAGTAGCCGAGTTGTAAGCTAAATGTACTTTCCATTTGCGCATTTCCACTTGCGGGGAAAGAGAAAACAGGCAGCATAGAAAGGAGAAAGATAAAAGAAACTTTTTCATACTGTGTTATCGCAATATATTGTGACAGGATTTGCCGGAATGCGTATTCATTCCGAGTTTTTATTGAGGTGGCAAATTAATTTATTAATAGCTATAGCCCTGTGGCTTATTTTGTTTTTTTCTTCCGGGCGAAGTTGAGCAAAGGTGGAGAGATAAGCCTCCGGAACAAAAACGGAATCATAACCGAAGCCACCGCTTCCTCTGGGTTTCTCGGTAATAGTCCCACATATTTTCCCATCGAAGTAATGCACCTGATCATCCATCATCAAAGCTATTACGGTACGAAAACAAGCCGAACGATTCTGCACGCCTTGCAGTTCCTGTAAAAGTTTTTGAATGTTATCAAGCGAATTTTTTGTTTCGCCGGCATAACGCGCCGATTTCACCCCCGGAGCTCCATTCAGGGCGGCAACCTCCAGACCACTATCGTCAGCAAAGCAAGGAAAGCCGTATTTTTTATATACATACTCCGCTTTCAGCAAAGCGTTTCCCTCAAAAGTATCAGCCGTTTCGGCAATCTCTTCGTTACAGGAAATATCAGACAAACCCAACACCTTAAAACGATTCTTCAAAATAGCTCGAACTTCTTCCAGCTTATGTTTGTTGTTGGTTGCAAAAACAAGCTCTTTCATGGAGGAAAATAAAATCAGTTAGAATTTTTATAAGCTGCAAAGATAGCATTTTTTTAGGCAGCACATCCCCGGTTAATAAGGTTTTAGTGCCGAAGTAATTCACATAACGGACAAAGCGCCCTGCGGATGCCTCCGAACAGGGAAAAACGAAAGACTCAACAAGACAGAGAAAGTAGGTCGCTTTTTACTACCTTTGCCGCTCGAAAAACAGCAAAAAAACGAAATAGAATCTTCCTTCAAAAGAAAAGAAACACGTTGTACAATGATATCGAAAATAATAGCAGAAGAATTAGTACAAAAAGCGCAAGATGCCATACAAAGCGCAGAAAAAGTGGTGATTATTGCACACGTAGGACCGGATGGCGATGCGGTCGGTTCATCGTTGGGTATGTGGCACTATCTCATATCCTTGGGTAAGGAAGCCAAGGTCATACTGCCGAATGAATACCCCGATTTCCTGTCGTGGATGCCGGGTTCAAAACAAATTCTCATCTACGAAAAAGAGCAGGAACATTGCGACTGTTTATTGGCAGAGGCTCAGTTGATATGCATCCTCGATTTCAACGCGGCATCTCGAGCCTCGAAAATGAAGGAAGCCCTACTCAGCAGTCCCGCCTATAAACTCATGATAGATCATCATTTAAAACCTGAAAACTTTGCCGACGTACTTGTTTCGGAGCCGGAGATGTCCTCCACTTGTGAGTTACTTTTCCGGCTGATATGCCAAATGGGTGATTTCAGTCGTATCAACAAGGCTTGCGCAGCTTGCATCTATACCGGAATGATGACCGACACAGGAGCTTTCTCCTACAACTCGGGTAACTACGAAATCTTCGCTATTGTAGCCGAACTCCTGAAAACAGGCATAGACAAGGATGAAATATACCGAAACGTATTCAACACCTACTCGGCCGACCGATTGCGCCTAATGGGTTATTGCCTGTATGAGAAGATGAAAATCTATCCCGAGTACCGAACAGCACTTATCTCCCTGTCTAAGGAGGAAATGGAGTGCTTCAACTACCAGAACGGGGATTCGGAAGGTTTCGTAAACATGCCTCTATCGATGAAAGATATTATTTTTTCGGTCTTCATGCGCGAGGAGAATGGAAAAATTAAAATTTCGCTCCGCTCACAAGGCGACTTTCCCTGCAACCGTGTAGCCGGCGACCTCTTCAATGGAGGCGGACACCTGAATGCTTCCGGAGGAGAAAGCAAAGAGAGCTTGGAACGCACTATCGAAGAATTCGAAAACGCCCTTCCATCGTACGCGCCTTGGCTTCAAGAAAACAAATAGGCCGAAGGGCGGAAACTCCCCCTCGGCCTTCATTATGTACCGATAGTAGCAATAGTTACTGTCGGTTTTTCATTTCTTCGTCGGACAACAGACGTGTATCCGGCTTTTCTTTCACTAACTGACGCAGAAAGTCCGTAGGATAACCCGGACGAATGATGTCAACCGGTATTTTAGCTTCGTTCTGAACAAACTTTCCGTCTTTCTCCCGTTTTATATTTCCATCCAGGTATTTCACCAGTAAATACTCGCCTAATTTACGCCAAGCTTCGGTAACATTCTCGGCTTGCTTCATACTGAATGTAGTGAGGAGTTTCCGGGCATCAGCTTCGGGCAAAGCAATGGCCGCCTTATCCGTAGCGGGCACAAGCAAATCGAAATCCATTTCCCAATGTTGTTGCACCTTCTGTATATCGGGCATCATGAACGAATACTTCGAATAGGCAAAATTCGACACCCGATTGTGAACCCAAAATGCCGAAGAAGCAGAGTATTCAAGCAGGCTTCCGTTACTTTCGTCGTAGCACCAGGGAATGCTATCGATACCGCAATACATCGGCACATAGACCGAACAGGCAGCATCGTCCACTCCAAACCAAAGCACCCCGCCTATGTAATGCGGCAACCAGTTTCTCATCTGGGCAATGAAAGAGAAACCTGTCTGCTGGGTAGCTACGGGACGTTCGTGTATATATTTCACGCTATCGACCGTAAAAACGAGGGGACTGTGACGCAGCTTGCTCTTAAAAGGGCCTGCTCCGATACCGGTGGTAATATCCAAAGGAGTGTTTTCGTATTGATCGCGCATCAATTCACGGAGATTCTGAGGCGAAAGACGATCAACCGGTTTTATCCATAGAGGCATGCGTTCTTTAGTTTCTCCCTTCACGTAGCTAATGTATTTCTCCATATCGGGATTCACCCGGCGGAAGAAAGTCCACACACGGGCCTCGCAAGCTCTGAGGGCCGTAAAATCAAGAGGATTGTAAACATCCGAGAAACTGAATTCGCTGTTCCTTCCCGAAAAATAACCTTTTTCACGTGCAAAGGCCACAACATCTTCGGAGTACATGCAGTTTTCGCGGTCTTCAAAAGGTATGGTAGTGATTCGGGCCTGATTGGCATGTGCCGATACACAATCCTCGGGCATACGCAGAGCAACCCAAACGGCACCTTTATTACCCGGTCCCTTCCCGATCATTTCGAGGATCCATACTTCATAGGGGTCGGCAATGGAAAAGCTCTCTCCGCTGCTATAATAACCGTACTCCTTAACCAGGTCGGTCATCACACGTATGGCTTCACGAGCCGTACGGGCACGTTGCAAGGTAACGTAAATAAGGCTACCATAATCCATAATGCCCGTGCTGTCCCGTAACTCGGGACGCCCTCCGAAAGTGGTCTCTCCTATAGCGAGTTGGTGTTCGTTCATATTGCCGATGACGGAATAAGTCTTCGGAACTTGCTTAATCTGACCGAGATATTTTCCCGAATCCCATTCGTGGATATCCAGCATGCTAGCTTCGGGATAGCTGGAAGCGGGTCGGTGATAAAGCGCTCCGTAGAGGTAGTACGAGTCGGCCGAATAGGAGATAAAGGTGGAACCGTCGGCACTGGCCTTACGCCCCACCAAAAAATTGGTACAGGCTAATGTATAAGCACTCGCCCCAAAAGCAAGCAAGGAAACTAAAAGAATCTTCTTCATGTGATAACAGTCAAAAAATTAAAATCGGATGTATTACAAATGTGCAAAAATAACGATAATTAATCAGAACCAAAAAAGCATTTCGCATTGCCGAGCAAAAGATTTAAAAAGCACCGAAAACGGGTAAAGAAACACTTTAATTCACAAGCCGGGCAAATGATGGAACATTCAATCACTCAATCATGCCTTCCGTTTCTTTTTTTGCGCCAGCCACATCCGCTGCGCCGAACGACGGATGACAGGGGAAAGCGTATCGACATAGGCATCCTGCATCAGACAATCGACCTCATTCATAAGTTCGGGATAGCGCTTCGACAACAATAACATAACTTCCAGGGCCTTGATGCGAACAGAGCTTTGTTTGGTGGTCTGTGTCCAAAGACCGACCGCAAGGTCGAAGAGAAGGGCTTCATCCAAATCCTCCCAATCGGCATTGAGAATTAAGCGGAGTAATTCTCGCTGATGTCCGTCGCACTTAGCTGGTATGCTGCGGATAATATATCCAAGCTCCTCAGACCCAAGGGCGAAGCCTTCAACAGATCGCAAGGCATACAAAAGGGAGGCTGCACGCCAAGCATAGGTTTCGTCACCGATAGCCAAATCAACCAGCTCATTCAGACTTACAGAAGCATCCTCAAAAACTACCCGCATATCGGCTATACCGGCAGTCTTAAGCGCTGCAAGCAGAAAGGCCTTCATCAGAATGCGGAATCAGGTGCAATACCCAAAGCAGTATTTATCCGCAACACGAGATCGTCGTAATGATAACGAACCGCTACATGAGCCCCTTGCCTTCTTTTTTGCAAAAGAGCCTTAATACGGAGCAACTCACCCCGCTTAATGGAAATCACATCCGAAAGGCGGTTCACTTGCGAACCATAAAAATCAAGCTTACGCGGCTCACCGTAAAGCTCGGATGTTCCGGAGTGTAAACTGCAAGAGCAAATTCCCGTATCGGAATGCAGAGGATGCCGGGTTTCATAGAGTTTTTTCGACAATTTAACTCCCTCGGAAGCCGAAGCTGCGGTTATAAGAGCATCGACAAAACCTTTCTGCAAGCTTCGCTCCATGAGCGTAGGCATGCTACCCGCTTCGGTTGAACGGAAAATGTGGCGGTGGAGCTGATCCAGCATTTCAACAGCCGTAAAGGCCTTTTGTCCGTTACGACTTTCATTGGCCAGCATACGCAGCATGCGGTTATTAGCCAACAAATCCCAAAACACATATGCCTGTGCCGTGGTCAGTAATTGATGCGGATCGGTCTCTATCGTTCCCACAGGGGTATCTTTGTATATAAAACTGTAATCGCGTAAACCGGTATCGAAAAGCCAAGCCGGATAACTAAGCACTTCGTCCATCAAAAAACGAAGGGCTTTTTGTTGCCGTTCCTTCTCCACAAAAAGGAAGGTCTTCTGTCCATCATCTACAGAGGTATTTTCGAGATAAATGCCACCTATATTAGCAAGGACGTGGTAGAGGTATCCATTCCACTGATTGATAACTCCGCGGTAAAGATTGGCGGCTTTACGATACGACTGATCACGTTCACCGCTACGCGTCCAGGCTACAAGCTGAGGAATTATTGTTTTGAGATTGGCAATACCCAAAGCGGCTGAACGAAGAGCATCATTGCCAAGATCTTCGGAAAGAGCACGCGGATCGATAGCATCGCGCATATCCTGAGCCTCGCTGTATTTATAGAGTTTATCTCGATGAGCCTCCAGTAAATCGAAAAGCTTTTCATTCTCTTCCTGAGGGCTTAAACCACCAAACCAACGATAACCGTACTCGATGGCAAACAAATCATAAGGACCTATGCCGGGAAGATAATGCCGAACCCCATCGGCAGGCTGGGCCACATAGTTGAAACGGGCATAATCCATAATGGAAGACGAAGTAGAAGCCATGCGCTCCGTAAACTCCTTTGAACGAAGCGAATCCGTAGGATAAGCCCAAGAAGCAATCATATTATGCCTCAAACCGAGCGAGTGTCCGACTTCGTGACAAGCCACAAAACGGATGGCTTCGCCCAGCAGGCTATCCGGCAACTGTGCCTGACGAGCAGCAGGATTGTAGGGGCCTGTTTGTACGGTAAGCCACTCCTGAAGCATATTCACCACATTGTGCCACCAAATGATATCGGCCTCCAGTATTTCTCCGGTTCGCGGGTCAATCACCGAAGGTCCCATGGCATTTTGTTTTTCGGAGGCTACATAGGTGAAGAGCGACCGGGAAGCATCGTTGGCATCCAAACGAAGCGAGTCGCTCTCTTGAAATACTTGTATGGCATTTTTAAATCCGGCTTTCTCGAAGGCACGATTCCAATCCTCCATACCTCGACGGATGTAAGGCCGCCAGCGCTCGGGTGTGGATTCTGAGATATAAAACACAATAGGTTTAACAGGGTTTGTGAGTTCTCCGCGGAGGTAAGCCTGCGGGTCGGAGGGTTCGAGACGCCAACGAGTGATGTAACGCTTCCGGCCTACAGCAGCCTCTTCGTCCTCGAAACTGAGGCGCTGTGTAGTAAAGTAGCCCACACGTCGGCTTGCTTGCCGAGCGCGCATCGGTTCGCGCGGCAGCAAGACGAGAGAAGAAACAACCTCGACGGTAACAAAAACCGAGGTATTACCTTCGCTTACCTTCGTCGTAAGTTCGGAATAAGCGGCTACATTGTTAGAAAAAGCTTTTATGGATTTTATACGCGAAAGATTGCTCAAAGCGGATGTCCCGAGATTGATATTAGCAAACACATTGTTGATACTCGTTTCTTTGCCGTTGTAAATATCGTTCACTTTAAAAACAAAGGAACTGGAATCCTTACTGTAAGCTGCAATATCGAAAGAAGCTATCAGAGGCAAGATATAATTATCTTTCACGGCGTGGGCTATGGCTGCCTCATTGGCCACCAAGGGAAGCGGACGGTTGCGGCGAAGCAGCAGTTTGTTGCGTTCCTTGTCCAGCTCGAAACTCAGTACATGATTTTCGTAGTTGATACCCGAGTTCACTCCCGCTTCGTTCAGCTCAAGAGGCACGCGGGTGAGTTTGTTTACCACCAGAAATTCGCGACCGAGCAAACTGTCAGGAAGTTCGAAAAAGTAATCGCCCTTCTTTTCGAATACGTTCAACACCCCTCTTGATGCGACACTTGCTTTCTCCGTCAGGTCTTCGTATTTCGAGGCAGTCTTCAGGCTATCCGCCGACACCGCTTTTGCTTTCTTCTTGAAAAGAAATCCAAAAACAGGATATGCGGGCGTTTGGATTAAAAAGAATCCGATAAACAAAAAAAGGTATCTGTTTTTCAGCATGCAACTTGGAGTTTTATATACACATTTCCATATTAATAACGGCCGCAAATGTAGCACTTCCCCGGCTCATGCAGCAGGAGCATTACACAAGTTTAACATTTAGCAATCCTCATTTACGAGCAAGAGAAGAACGACAGCAAACAGGAAGTTGGAAGACTGAAAACCCCAAAAGTCACGACCTTGCGGGTATCGAATTTTTTAGTTATCAATAAAAGCCTTAACTTTGTCCCCCTAAATTTAAATAAGAGATATAACACAATAATTTAATTTGATATTTATGAGCAATACCAAAAGAGTTTACACCTTTGGCAACGGGAAAGCCGAAGGAAAAGCCGACATGAAAAATCTGCTTGGCGGGAAGGGTGCAAACCTCGCCGAGATGAACCTCATCGGGGTTCCCGTTCCTCCCGGATTCACCATCACGACCGACACCTGCAACGAGTACTACGAACTCGGTAAAGACCAAGTAGTAGCCTTGCTCAAACCCGAAGTAGAAGCTGCCATCGGTCTTGTAGAGAATCTGATGCACGCCAAATTCGGGGATATCGAAAACCCTCTGTTGGTGTCGGTACGCTCAGGTGCCCGCGCCTCGATGCCCGGCATGATGGACACCATCCTCAATCTCGGATTGAACGATGCCGTAGTCGAAGGCCTTACCCGCAAGACTGGGAACCCTCGCTTTGCCTGGGACTCCTACCGCCGCTTCGTACAGATGTATGGCGACGTAGTACTTGGCATGAAACCCGAAAATAAAAACGACATCGACCCCTTCGAAGAAATCATCGAACAGGTAAAAGAAGCCAAAGGCGTAAAACTCGACACCGAGCTCAGCGTAGAAGACTTAAAGGAGCTGGTAGCCAAATTCAAGGCAGCGGTTAAGAAACAAACCGGAAAAGACTTCCCCGAAAGCGCCTACGAGCAGCTCTGGGGAGCCATCTGTGCAGTATTTAACTCGTGGATGAACGAGCGCGCCATCCTCTACCGCAAAATGGAAGGCATACCTGCCGAATGGGGAACGGCCGTAAATGTACAGGCCATGGTATTCGGTAATATGGGTGACACATCCGCTACAGGTGTTTGTTTCTCACGCGATGCAGCCACCGGCGAAGATCAGTTTGTAGGTGAATACCTTATAAACGCTCAAGGTGAAGACGTGGTGGCCGGTATTCGTACACCGCAACAAATAACCAAAATAGGCTCGCAACGTTGGGCCGAGTTGGCCAAAGTATCCGAGGCCGAACGAGCAGCCAAGTATCCTTCGATGGAAGAAGTCATGCCCGAAATTTACAAAGAACTGGATCAACTCCAAACCAAGCTCGAAAACCACTACAAGGATATGCAGGACATGGAGTTCACCGTTCAGGAAGGAAAACTCTGGTTCTTGCAAACCCGGAGCGGAAAACGTACCGGAGCTGCCATGGTAAAAATAGCCATGGATCTTTTCCACCAAGGCATGATTGACGAAAAAACAGCTCTGCTGCGTATCGATCCCATCCGCTTGGACGAACTCCTCCACCCCGTTTTCGACAAAAAGGCTTTAAGCAACGCTAAGGTAATTGCCAAAGGTCTGGCCGCATCGCCCGGAGCTTCATCCGGTAAAATCGTATTCAACGCCGATGATGCAGCCGAATGGGCAGCACGTGGCGAAAAAGTGATCATGGTACGCATCGAAACCTCCCCCGAAGATCTTGCCGGAATGGCTGCAGCACAAGGTATTCTTACCGCACGCGGAGGAATGACTTCCCACGCAGCGGTAGTGGCACGCGGAATGGGTAAGTGCTGTGTTTCGGGAGCCGGAGCACTCGTTATCGATTACGCTTCCAAGACCATGAAAGTGGACGGAATCACCTTTAAAGAAGGTGATTACATCTCGCTCAACGGTTCTACCGGTGACATCTACCTCGGCGAAGTAGCTACACGCGAAGCCGAACTCGACAACGACTTTGCCGAAATCATGAAATTGGCCGACAAATACACCAAAATGGCCGTCCGCACCAATGCCGATACGCCACACGACGCAAGGGTAGCACGCAAGTTCGGAGCCCAAGGTATCGGCCTCTGCCGCACGGAGCACATGTTCTTCGAAGGCGAGAAAATAAAAGCCATGCGGGAGATGATTCTCGCTAAAGATGCCGAAGGACGTACCAAAGCCTTGTCTAAGATACTCCCCTATCAGCAAGCCGACTTCGAAGGCATATTCGAAGCCATGCACGATCTGCCCGTAACGGTTCGTTTGCTCGACCCGCCCTTGCACGAGTTTGTACCTCACGATGAAAAAGGACAGGCCGAAATGGCAAACGCCATGGGTGTAGCCGTGGAAATCATCAAGCAACGTGTGGATGCCCTCCACGAACAAAACCCCATGCTCGGGCACCGCGGTTGTCGCTTAGGCAACACCTTCCCCGAAATAACCGAAATGCAAACGCGAGCTATACTGGGGGCAGCACTCGCTCTCAAGAAAAAAGGCATTAAGGCTATTCCCGAAATCATGGTACCTCTTACCGGTATTCTTTACGAATTCCTCGAACAGGAAAAGATCATTCGCGACACCGCCAAGAAGCTCTTCGAAGAGCAAGGCGATGAGATCGAATTCAAGGTAGGAACTATGATCGAGATTCCTCGCGCAGCCCTTACGGCAAACCGCATAGCATCCGCTGCCGAGTTCTTCTCCTTCGGAACGAATGACCTTACGCAAATGACATTCGGATACTCGCGCGACGACATCGCCTCCTTCCTACCGGTATATTTGGAAAAGAAAATACTCAAATTCGATCCCTTCCAGGTACTCGACCGCAACGGTGTAGGCCAACTCGTACGTATGGCTACCGAGAAAGGACGGGTTGTACGTCCCGACCTCAAATGCGGCATCTGCGGTGAACACGGCGGCGAGCCTTCTTCTGTTGAATTCTGCCATCAGGTAGGCCTCAACTACGTAAGTTGCTCGCCCTTCCGGGTACCCATTGCCCGCTTGGCTGCTGCGCAAGCCGCACTCAAGAACTAAAAATGAGCGCAAAATAACATGTCAAAACGTCCTGCCTTTCAGCAGGACGTTTTTTGTTAAAAGAGACACAAGCAAAATCTGCCTAAGTAGCGGAAAACTTACATGCCCTTTAAAACTCTATAATAATCTTGCAGTCGGGCAATTCAACAAAATACGCTGTAGCACAGAACCTGCTTCAATCGCAAATAAGATCAGAGAGTAGGAAACATGCTACTCTTTTTTACAACAGAACCCTAAACTGTTAAAGGTCGAAAATAATTGTAAGTTTAGTGTAAACGAAATTTAGTATATTTGCGCATTAGCAAAGATTTAGCCTATGCAGAACTTAAAAACACCTGCTAACCATATGCATCGAATGAATTTATTCCAATGTAAGGCAAGTGATTTTTTGCCCCCTTTCTCCTCGCCGAATTATCACATCCTGCTCTTCAAAGGGAAAGGGAGCTTCTCTATCGATTTCACGGAGTACTGCTGTAGCGGTGCAATCGTACTCTTTTTTACGCCTTTTCAAACGCTGATGTGGGGGGCCGGAGAGGAGATTGAAATCGAAGGATTGGCTTTTCACGGCGATTTTTATTGCATTGAATACCACAAACACGATGTTGCCTGCAACGGGTTGCTGTTTAATAATATATACCTGTCTCCTCACATCTCGGTTTCGGATGCTGATTTCGATGAGCTAGCTCTACTGTTCGGAAAAATACGCCATGAGCTGACTTGCGACTCGACATTCTCCGACGCTATTCTGAAAGCCTATCTGCAATTGATTCTTGCTCTTTGCAGCCGGACGAAAAAGCAACAGCTACAGGAAATTGAAACGGCCATCGACTGGAGCCGAGAGATGAAAGACATCCGCCAACTCATCGATACGCACTTTCTAACCCAACGCAGTCCTTCGTTTTATGCATCGGAGTTGGCACTTTCGCCCAGTGCTTTGTCGAAAAAAACACGGCAGTTCTTCGGAAAAACACCCACGCAGTTGATTCAAGACCGTGTAGTACTGGAGGCAAAAAAGATGTTGCACCTGACGCGAATTCCCATAAAAGAGATCGCAACCCAGCTCAACTTCGAGGATGTCTTTTATTTCAGCCGCTACTTCAGAAAAACCGTCGGGCTCTCGCCTCTCCATTATCGGCAGGAGGTCGGTATCTCCATCGTGGCAAAATAGTCTATGGATTATCCCTTTCTGTCCATTGTAGGAAAAAATCCGAATGCCTACTTTTGCAGTATAAATTTTAAACAAAGACAACGATGGAAAAAATTAAAACATGGATCGATTGCGGTCTGAACTTCTTGGCCAACAGCCAACCGCATTTTATCAACTTCGTCCGCGTAGCCATCTTTATTGTAATGGTTTGGATCGGAGGACTCAAAGCTTTTCAGTATGAAGCCGACGGTATTGTTCCTTTTGTTTCCAACAGTCCTTTTATGAGCTTCCTGTATCAGCGATCGGACAAAACAGTTGTGAACGAAAAAGGCGAGACGGTGAAAGAATACACCATGCACCGAAATCCCGAAGGAAAAATGGTAGCCAGCAACATCGAATGGCACAAATCGAACGGAACCTATTTGTTTTCTTACGGTTTAGGAACGTTTATCGTTCTGATCGGTATGCTCATACTGCTTGGAATATGGAGTCCGAAGATAGGAGTCGTAGGAGGTGTACTTACTTTTTTGATGTCGATTGTCACCCTCTCGTTTCTGATTACTACACCGGAGACGTGGGTACCCAATCTTGGAGGCGACATGCCTACACCTAACTACGGTTTTCCGTATCTTTCGGGCGCGGGAAGACTTGTGATAAAAGACGTCATTATGATGGCCGGTGGTTTGGTTGCCGCTTCCGACTCCGCGCGGCGGCTACTGAAGCAACAAAGTAAGTGATTTCTCTACGGCAATTTTCGCGTGATAGCCCCACACTTCTCAATTCAGAGCTTGAGATAACGATTATTTTCTAAGTTCTATTTTTTAGAAAGTTAGTAAAAAAGGCTGAGGTGAAAAAAGTAATTAGTCGCCCCTTAAAAACTCTCTTTAAGTGAGATTCGATTTTCAAATGGGCTCTTGCTTATTATTTTGATAAGCAGCCAAAGAGTTCTCATGGCTCTTTTGAAGTTATAAGCAGC
>BDEJ01000023.1 GCA_001653155.1 Porphyromonadaceae bacterium H1 | reverse complement strand
GAAGCCATTCTTTCACAAAGACGTAACAGCCGGAAAAAGATTTATTCCATTCATGAACCGGAGGTAGAATGTATCAGCAAGGGGAAAGAGCACAAGAAGTACGAATTTGGCAATAAAGTATCCGTCATACGTTCGGTTACAGGTATTATCCTTGGAGCCCAATCTTTTCGGAATGAGTATGATGGACACACGATAGCAGCCTCGTTAGCACAAGTTGAACGTCTTACACGAAGAAAGATCAAAATACTTGCGGGCGACAGAGGTTATCGAGGCAA
>BDEJ01000022.1 GCA_001653155.1 Porphyromonadaceae bacterium H1 | reverse complement strand
CGTTTAGGTCGGAACTTTTACAAAGGATTGATAGGGGATGCTGTGAACAACCTGTTGGCAGCAGCTGCTTATAACTTCAAAAGAGCCATGAGAACTCTTTGGCTGCTTATCAAAATAATAAGCGAGAGCCCATTTGAAAATCGAATCTCACTTAAAGAGAGTTTTTAAGGGATGACTATTGTAGACAAAAAGTGGTGCTGAAAACAAGAACGACAAACGCAAAGAATACTGCTGAAGAGAAACTATTGGTGATTTGAGAAGTTGTCACAAAAACTAAAAAAAAACAATCACTTGTCCAGTTGTTTGTTCGCAATTCTACTGTATTTACTTACTTTTTTCTTTCAATAAAACTCCAAAAATTTCAGTATGTTTAGTTGGATTCTCAACAACTTCCAGCAGTGGAGGAACCGCTTTAGGCGAGAAAACAACCTTTTTTTTCCTTTTCAAATTATCAACAGTTTCAATCCATATGAAATCAGAAAAATCGGGATTTATATCTTCGTTCTTTGGCTTTTCAATGTTAAAAGTTTTATTTCTTACCCATCCTAAATACTGCATCACAGATTTAAGTTGTATATTAGAAATTTTGTACTTGCTTTTTTCTTTTATTTCCTCATGAATAGAATGCATTGATGTAGATTCTTTGGTTTTTTCACCATTCAAAACTATTTCACCGACTAACTTATAAATAGGTTTTCCTTCTGTTGTAGAAATTTTCCCAATTTCCCCTGCGGATATTGCGTTTAAGATAACATTAATAGGGCCGTCCTCTTTAGTATCAATTTCAATGTCTGTACTAGCTAATATTTTATTTTTTGAATTATACCCATATACTTTTCCTTGTTTTGGATTGAGAATCAGTATTTCTTTAGGATTTATATCAAAGACTTCGGGAAGCAAACCTGACCAAATTTGCATAAATTCCTTGTTCTTTTCGTTCACTTTCGTTTCTATAAAAGTATTAAATTCAGAAGTCTTATCATTGGCTCGTATATTTCCTCCCGCACCTCTATATATGACATCTCCTTTTTTTAGACCATAATCTAGAAAATCATTTTTAGGAACCAATATTGTTCCTTGTTTTTCAATCAAAACATAGTAAAATCTACGAGCTGCAATATTAAAGGGATGAATATCTACATTTATTTGAGTATCGTACATTTTCATAAATTGGTCTGATAAATCTTTCAAGTCAATGGCTCGCAAGATATTGATGTTATTTTCTTGCAATCCTTCATCAGTTATTTCACCAGTATCTCTGTTCTCATTAAAACCTAGAAACAACATACCACCTTCTTTGTTTGCGAATGCAAGAATATCTTTAGCAAAATTTCTGAGAAATATGGTTACTACATTTACTTCTTTGCTTAAACTTAATTCTAATTTATAATCGATAAGGTTATTTTCTTTCCAATAAACCCCCTTATCCTTGATACTTTCAACTATTTCTTCCGCTTTTGTTTTTAATTCTGCTATATTCATATCTGACTTATTTATGATATTTTGTGGCAAAAATACCTCAAAAAATGATGCAATCATACTTCTTAAAATATTTAATCACAAAATTATGGTTCCAGCACGGCGGTGGATACGGATACACTATGAAAAAGTTTCTTTGCTACTTTATTTTTCCGGCACTCACGAAAGAAAGTAGCGGTGAAAAGTTGCCTCCGCTCTCTATCAGCTCGTTTCAATGCTTTTTACGAGTACATTCTGCGCTACTTACTCGTCACGCCTGCGGCGGCACTCCTCCAGCGTTTTAGCTACCGTGCTGAATAGTTCGCCGTCCGTGTGGCGGTAGTCATATTGGTAAAATGTGTATCCCTTAAACGGCATTTAACAAACTTTTCTTCTCCCTGTATTCAGGTGATGCTCCTCCCGTTTTTGTTAAGAGATCGTATGTTGTTCTATTTTAAGACTGTTGTATAACCAGCAAGGAAAGCAGTATGAGTAAGAGGAAAAGCAGAACCTCCCACAGCATATAAAAGATTGAAAGGCATTCCGTCGCACGAAATACGTTTTATTCAGGAAGCCAAAACGGACAAAGCACGTAAAACCATGATTAAGGAAATGAACGAGGGGAAAATTCGTGTGTTGTTTGGTTCTACTGAAATGCTCGGTACGGGTGTGAATGCCCAGAAACGCTGCGTTGCCATTCACCATTTGGATGCTCCGTGGCGACCGTCGGATTTGGAGCAAAGGGATGGCCGGGGTATCCGCAAAGGCAATGAAATCGCCAAGCAATATGCCGGCAATAAGGTTGATGTGATCATTTATGCTGTGGAGAAATCATTGGATGCGTACAAATTTGGGTTATTGCATAACAAACAGCTTTTTATCCGTCAGCTGAAGAACAATTCATTGGGTAGCCGTACAATCGACGAAGGAAGCATGGATGAAAAAAACGGGATGAATTTCAGTGAATATGTGGCCATCCTTTCGGGGAATACGGAACTGTTAGAGAAAGCCCGCTTGGAAAAGAAGATTGCCTCCCTCGAATCGGAGAGGCAAGCATTTATGCGAGGTAAATCCTCTTCACGCTATAAATTGGAGGATGCTCTTACGAATGTGGAGAAGAACAACCGTTTTATCAGCCGCATATCCCAAGATATGGAAGCCTTTAGCGCTCGTGTACAGTATCAACCGGACGGTGTTACCCGTTTGAATCCGGTACTGCTGGACGGTCTGCAAGGGAGCAATCCGAAGGAAGTCGGCTTAAAATTGAATGAAATTGCCGATAACGCCCGCACACACGGAGCACATGAGAAAATCGGAACGCTTTACGGTTTCGATCTGCTGGTCAAATCCGAGACAACGGTCAAAGACGGCTTCGACCTGATTCAAAACCGCTTCTTTATCAAAGGCGCAGGCGATATTCTCTACAACTACAATCATGGGATTATAGCCTCCGATCCAAAGACGGCATCGTTGAACTTCCTGAATGCCCTTGACTCTATGCCCAAACTGAGGGACAGGTATCAGGCGGAAAACGAAAAGTTGCAGAAAGATATTCCGGTACTCAAAGAGGTGGTGGAAGGTTCATGGCGGAAAGAGCCTGAGTTGAAAGCCTTGAAAGAAGAGTTGATACGGTTAGACCGCAAAATACAACTCTCCCTGAAACCGATAGAAGAACAGGAAGGAGAAGAGGTAACTGCCGATAAGGCTGTCTCTTTAAAGTCTCTTAATCAATTACAAGTGAAACGCGAAACATCCATAGTACCCGATGTTTCGTTACCTAGTACTTTGGCGGGTGTGAAAGAAATCATGGGAGATAAGCTTGTTATCTCATCGGTGGGAGGAATTTTGCCCAAAATGGAAAAGAAGGAGGTTGCTAAAGGCATAAAACTCTAAAATTCTGTTATTTTGGAGAAGTATGAATTTCTCTCACCAGTGGTGAGAGTTTTGGATAATCCCTGTACGTTTCATAAAACTGTTTCATTCTCCAAAGGTTTTTATCGGAAAAACCCAAATATCATCAGTAGACACAATCTTCTGACAATATTCTGAATGCAAATTCCTTGGGTTCATCACAACGTTTCGGCACTTCTCCCATTCCGTTTCTTATTAAAATTCTCACGAATAAACGCATGCACGTCGCTCTCCTTATAGAAAGTTTTTTGATAAAGTGTATGAAAAGGCAACTCCCCCGAACTTCGATAACGCTGCAAGGTACGTTTACTCACGTGAAGCAATTGGCACAAGTCCTGATTGTCAAATAACAACTCTCCATCCAACATATTTCGATGTTTACCCATTTTATCGAGGGTCTTATCCAATCTGCTGAAGCGAGCCATAATGCGTTCCATCCATGCTTCAAAATGTTCCTTGTCGATATACATAACCTTATGTTTTTTTAGATGATGTGACCTATGATAAAGTAGTTTTGGTTCGAGGGATCTTTGATAATAATTTCTTTTTCCCTCATATATTTGATGTAACTTTTAGCGGTACGCTCCTTGACATCCATCGTCTGCTGGATGCGGTCGCAAAGATCAATATAAGTCAGATGCTTTTGCATACCGAATATCTCACGGGCAACATTCGCCAGTTCCTTTTCTTTCCGTTTCTCTTTCTCCTCTCTCGGCTTTTCTCCCAGATAGGTGTGCATGCCTATTTCCTTATTCCATGCAAACTGCATCAAGGGAACATCGAGCGGGCTTCCGTCCCTTACTTTCAAAGCCTTGACAACCGATACCGACGGATCGGTATCAAGTTCAATACTCAAAATCGCTGCTGCTTTACGTTGTAACTCCGAACCGAGATGTCCCCGAAGTTTCAGGCCGTTAGGTACATAATGCAGAACACATACGATACACGTACGGTAAATCCCGGCCAATCGATATAACTCATCTACTATACGAATGCTTTCCGCTTCATCGTTGGCAGACAGTACCAAGTCGGCGATGCCGTCGATAACGACCAAACGGATACCCTCGTATTCGTAATAGTATTTGTCCATGCTCTGAACAATGGCTTGCAAACGTTCTTTACGCGACATTCCCGTAAGTGAGAAAGCACGTAATTCTTCTGGTTTTTCTTTCAGTTTGGCTCGCTTCAATAAGTTGGATACGTTTTTGAAGAGTTGTACCTCGGATTGCTCCGTATCGTATAGTAGGACGGCTTTGCTGTCGGCATTGTTTCGGATATTGACACCAAGCGTGTCGATGACACGATCGTCTTTGATAATGGAACCGGCAATCAAAGAGGCAACATAGTTGCTTTTCCCGGTACCTTCACCTCCCGTGATACAAAGAATGTTGCCTTGTGTCCTGAGTGGTACATCTCCGGCAGAAATTACCTCCTCTGCTTTAGCGGGAGGATTGTTGAAATCGATTTCACATGATTTGAGCATGGTCATGGTTTCATTATACAGGTTATCGAGAAGATCAATGAATAGTTTTTGGAATTCTTTGTGACCGTTCCCTTTGTGAAAATAGTCCGTAACATCTTTGTCTTTTTTATCTCCTTAGAATCGCTAAATTTGAAAAGGCTATCACAATTACAGACCCTTTACATAGAACAAATAAGCATATTCCCGGAAAAAGTTTTAACTTTGCACGAAGCAAAAAAAATATATACGCAATAATCCAAAAATCAAGAGGGCTGCAAACCGAATGGACTTTATGATAAACATATACTTTATTTGCTTATTCAGGTAACTATATCGTGATGATATAAATTAGAAGTTAAGGAGGTAATTATAATGAGTCCTTTAGTTGTATATTATTCATATTCAGGAATAACAAGAAGATTAGCAGAAGATATTGCGTTGATCACTGATGGAGATTTGAGAGAGCTGAAGCCACAAAAGCCTTATTCATTCTCATATAATACAGCTGTAAAAGAAGCGAGAGAAGAAATCGAAAAAGGATACTGTCCACCTCTTATTCAAGGAACGGAAACTATTGAAAATGCAGAGGTGGTTTTTATTGGCTCTCCTAATTGGCTTAAAACTTTTGCCCCACCCGTGCTATCGTTTTTAAGAATGGTTGATTTAAGTGGAAAGACAATTATTCCGTTTTGCACGCATGGCGGAGGTGGTTTTGGGAGAATGATTGAAGATTACAAAAAGGAATGTAAGAATTCAATTATTAAAGATGGAATAGCGTTAAAAGGAGATTACAGTTTTGATGAACTAAAAATATGGTTAGATAGTAATTTATAAATCCCAGTTTGTCGGGATAGGTAAATTAGAAGTTTTGGAGGTACAAGGTATGGCTTCAAGTAAAGAATATTTGGATTTTATTTTACAACAACTATCCGAGTTGGAAGAAATAACATATAGAGCAATGATGGGTGAATATATTGTTTATTATCGCGGGAGAATTATTGGTGGAATTTATGATGATAGGTTTTTAGTGAAGCCTATTAAGTCTGCAATAGCATATATGCCAAATGCAAAGTATGAGTTACCATATGATGGAGCAAAGAAAATGTTATTGGTAGATGATGTTGACAACAAAGAATTTTTAACCGAATTATTTAATTCAATGTATGATGAATTACCTGCACCAAAACTAAAGAAAAAGAAATAATCAAATTAGAATTTGTGGAGGAGCTTAAACTGCATGAAAGAATATATTGTGAGTTTAGAAAAAGAATTTTCTTTGATAAAAAATGGTTTCAAAGAGGAAGAAAAAAGAGCCTTAACCGATTATAAAACTAATGATAATGAATATGTCAGGGAGTTGGCATTTTTAGCATATAAGTCTGATATCTATCAAGTAAGAATGTATGGTGTATTTCTTTTTGGATACTTATCAGAACAAGATGATATTTTAACATTTATGAGAGATGAAGTTTCCAAAGATGATAATTGGAGAGTTCAGGAAGTATTGGCAAAGGCGTTTGATGAATTTTGCAAGAAAATAGGATATGAAAAAGCACTTCCAATAATTGATAAATGGTTAAGAATTAATAATCCTAATACAAGGAGAGCAGTTACAGAGGGCTTGAGAATATGGACAAGTAGACCATATTTCAAAAAAAATCCAAAGGAGGCTATTGAAAGAATTGCTAACTTAAAAGAAGATACAAGTGAATATGTAAGAAAATCGGTTGGAAATGCTTTAAGAGATATTAGCAAGAAATTTCCAGAGTTAATTAAAGCTGAACTCAATAACTGGAAGTTAGAAAGCAAAGAAATAAATCAAGTGTATAAATTGGCAAGCAGGTTTGTTAAGTAGCATTTTTAGTCGATAACGTAAATAGGTTTAATTTTTAAAATTAGAAATTAGGAGATATTAAAATGAAAAAATATGATAATTTTTTTGTTCCAGTTGATGATATT
>BDEJ01000021.1 GCA_001653155.1 Porphyromonadaceae bacterium H1 | reverse complement strand
CCAGTTGATGATATTAAAATGGCAAAAAAATACTATGAAGATAACTTAGGATTAAAAGTAAAGTTTGACTTTTCAGATATGGGAATGATAGCATTTAATATTGATGGCGAAGAGGCAGCTATCATATTAAAAGATAAAAATAAATTTAAAAACATGAAACAAACTATATGGTTTGAAGTAGATGATGTAAATTATGAGTATCAGAAAATGAAAGAAAATGGTATTAAATTTTTATCAGAACCTTTTAGAATAAGAACAGGGTATGCTGTTGAGTTTGAAGATCCATTTGGAAATAGGTTTGGAATAACAGATTATTCTATCTCTGAATAAGAAATCAAAAGATTGCTGTATTTATAAATATACTATGATCTTGTGTATCATGAAGATTAAGGCGATTTTTAGATATGATGAATAGCTATGTCAAATCCTAGTTTGTCGCAGTAAAACAACTAAATAAAACCACTAAGAGGAAGTAAAAAGCCGATATTTCTGACAAGAATAATGCAGAGGGAATTTCGGAGAAAATCGGTCAGTCTTTTAAAATGACCTTCAAGGAAGTGGGCAACGACTGGGAAATAGTCCGCGACAGATTAGAAAACTTAACCGATTACACCTTGCTCGACCTTAGCAGTGGCAACGACGATTGTAATTTCATCATCGTACCCAAAGCCCACAAAGAAAGAATCATTTACCTTGCCGACAGGCTTTCTTTGGAGGTAAATTAATTAGTCATCCTTAAAAACTCTCTTTAAGTGAGATTCGATTTTCAAATGGGCTCTCGCTTATTATTTT
>BDEJ01000020.1 GCA_001653155.1 Porphyromonadaceae bacterium H1 | reverse complement strand
TTCCTGGCAAGAATGAGAAGGAAAACAAAGTGCTATTCAAAAAAGATGGAGATGCTAAAATTATCCATACTTTTGCTGATGCATCATCGCAACGGAAGTCTATATATACTTAGTTAGCAATTCCTATTTCCAAATCAGATATAAGAAGTTACTTCGTCTTAACATGAAAATTTTAATGCTTTCGGATTTTTTTGGGGTGAACTTATCCTATCAGGAGAATATGTTAGCAAAATATTACACCCAAAACGGACATCAAGTGGTAGTTATCGCTTCCACTATCGAGTCCATATTTGACTACATGCAAAATAAATACGAACGAAGCACTCCGAAAAGCATAACAATCCCATTCGAAAACTGCAAAATCATACGCCTTCCCTATCGTTACAACATTCTAAACAAACTGAGAAAGCATAGCGGAGTACACAAGATATTGAAACAGGAAAATCCCGATTTAATATATGTACATAATATACATTTGAACTTAAGGGAAGCGGTGAAATACGTCAAAAAACATCCCGGTTGTAAAATAATTCTGGATTCGCATTCCGATTTCAGCAACTCTGCAAACAACTGGTTATCTACAAACATTTTGCACAAGATAATCCGAAAAAGATTTCTTCACAAACACTTAGCATATATCGATCGTCTCTACCCGGTTACCCCTTCAAGTGCAGACTTCCTGTTTGAAGCATACGGCATAGATTACAAACAAATGGAGCTGCTACCCTTGGGCTGTGATTATCAAAACTCTATCGAAATAATTAAGTCAACCGATCAGGGTAAGCTAAAAGCAGAATACGGAATAAAGAAAGAAGATTTTGTCATAATCACCGGAGGGAAGTTAACCCCCAATAAAAAGACAGATATCCTCATAAAAGCAATAGAGTTGACCCAGGATAAAAACATACATCTCATAGTATTCGGGAAGGCAGAAGCTGAATACGAAAAACTGTTGCACAAAATGGCAGAAGGCTTGCCAGTTCATTTTGCAGGTTGGCTTAACAGTGAGGAGCTCCTCCGACATATGACTATTGCCGATTTGGCTATCTATCCGGCAAGCCAATCAGTGCTCTGGCAGCAATCAATAGGTATGCATCTCCCACTTATTTTAGGAAACACAGGATACCAAGACTTCGACTACCTGAACCTGCACAATAATATAATCGGGCTCAAAAAGGATGAGATCAATCCAGAGTATATTTCAGAACAAATCAAATATCTGAAGAATAATCCTGAAACCCTGAGAAGAATGAAACAGGCAGCACAACAGGTAGCAGAAGAGTATCTTGATTACACTATTATATGCCAAAAGACCTTGGAGGTTTTTGAGCACCTAAAAGCTCCTATCGGCAAAGAAGAAACAACAATATAGAGAACATGTCTATTTTTAAGAACTAGTTTTATGAAGGTAGCAGATATCGAAATACTCCAACTCCCTAAGATAGAAGATGAGCGAGGGAACCTCACTTTTCTTGAGAGTGAAAACCACGTCCCCTTTAAAATCAAAAGGACTTATATGATTTATGATGTTCCGGGAGGAGAAATTCGAGGTTCACATGCTTATAAAAAATTAGATGAAGTCATAGTTGCATTATCGGGTAGCTTCGACGTAGTTGTTGACGATGGAGCAGCAACTCGGACGATAACTCTAAATCGCTCCTATAACGCAGCATATATTCCCCATGGACTATGGAGAACATTGCAAAATTTTTCGACAAATTCGCTTTGTCTTGTTTTAGCATCCACCGAATACGACGAAGAGGATTACATTAGAGATTACAATGATTTTCTAAGATATAACAGCAATGAAAAATAGTACGATTTTTGACTGTTCGATCATTGAACTCCCAAGAATAAAAGAACGTTGCGGGAACATCACCCCCATACACGGAAGCAAAGAAATACCTTTTGATATCGAACGGGTTTTTTATCTCTATGACATTCCCGGAGGAGAAGACCGAGGTGCACATGCTCATAAAGAATGCCATCAGATTCTTATTGCTGCCGGCGGAAGCTTTGAAGTAGAATTGAACGACGGACGAAATAAGCGAACCGTTTTTCTCAATAGGCCCTATTACGGATTGCATATCCCTCCGGGCATATGGGCTGCCGAACGTAACTTCTCCTCAGGCTCTATTTGTTTGGTGTTGGCCTCACACAAATACGACGAAAGCGATTACATACGTAACTACGACAAGTATTTAGAAAGCAAACTATGATAAAGAATACCGATATACAGCAAATTACAGACAAACATCTGGACGAAATAAAAAATGCCGTAAACAGAGTAGTAGAATCCGGATGGTATTTATTAGGAGAAGAAAACCGAAAGTTTGAAGAAAATTATGCATCATATATTGGCACAAAATACTGCATAGGTGTAGCTAATGGCCTGGACGCTCTATATTTAATTTTGAAAGCCTACATCGAAATGGGCAAATTACATGAGGGAGACGAGATAATTGTACCCGCTAACACATATATAGCAACTATTTTAGCCATATCACAAAACAATTTGACTCCCGTTCTGGTTGAGCCCGACATACAGACTTATCAAATAGACCCTTCAAAGATAGAAGAGCACATAAATCCAAAGACCAAGGGGGTTATGATTGTACATTTATATGGGCAATGCGCTTATACAGATAAAATCGAAGCCATCTGCAAAGAATATAATTTGTTGCTGATGGAGGACAATGCACAAGCTCATGGATGTGAATTTAAAGGTCGTAAGACAGGGTCATTGGGGCATGCTGCGGGACATAGCTTCTATCCGACCAAAAATATGGGAGCATTGGGCGATGCCGGAGCCGTAACTACAAACGACAAAGAATTAGCGAATCTAATCAGAACTCTTGCTAATTATGGTTCATCCAAAAAATACGTTTTTGATTACATCGGAAGAAACAGTCGTTTAGACGAGATACACGCTGCTGTTTTAAACATAAAGTTAAAATATATCGATCAGGATAACGAACATCGAAAGCAGGTAGCTCGCTACTATATCGATAACATCAAGAACCCCGACATCAGCCTGCCTACTGTTGACGACTGGTCGTCACATGTTTTCCATATATTTCCGATAAGAACAAGCAAACGCGACAGTCTGCAAAGCTACCTCGAGAGGAATGGAGTCCAAGCAATGATACATTATCCCATTCCTCCTCACAAGCAGCTATGCTATAAAGAATGGAAAGAACATTCGTATCCGATCACCGAAAAGATACATAATGAAGAATTAAGCCTGCCCATGAGCCCAGTCCTTACAGCAAGCGAATACAGCAAAGTAGTCGAACTTATCAACAATTACCGATAAACAGAGAGAGAAAAAACATGTATAATTTTTGTACATTATTTGATTCACATTATCTATCAAGAGGCTTGGCACTTTACGACTCATTAAACAAGAGCTGCGAGAGCTTTCATTTGTATATTTTTGCATTCGATGAAATATCCTACGAAAAATTAAAAAGCTATAAACTCAAGAACGCCACGATCATCTCTTTAACCGAGTTTGAAGACGATGAATTACTTGGCATAAAACCCACAAGAACTCCCGCAGAGTATTGTTGGACCTGTACGCCTTCAACAATTCAATACTGCTTAAAAGCATATAAATTAGATCATTGCACCTATATTGATGCGGATATTTTCTTTTATACGAACGTAACTCCTATTTTTGAGGAGATAGGACAATCTTCAATTGCAATTACAGGACATAATTATACAAAGAAATACGATCAATCCTCAACAAGTGGAAAATACTGTGTACAGTTTGTATACTTCCGAAACGATGCAGCAGGCATATCTGCACTAAAATGGTGGCGTGAAGCTTGTATCGACTGGTGTTATGCCCGACTGGAAAACGGTAAATTCGGAGACCAAAAATATTTGGACGATTGGCCGGAGCGTTTCCAAAATGTTCATGTAATACAACATCAGGGAGCTGGAGTAGCTCCTTGGAATATACAAAAATTTCAGCTCATCGGCCAACGAAAGATACAGGACAAAAAAACGAAGGAAGTAAGTAATTTGATTTTTTATCACTTTCACGGCTTAAAATACAAGGTAGAGAAGGATCAAATTAAGGTACAAGCACCCAAGTTTGATATAAATGAGGAAGTGCAGAAAGAAATATATTTGCCCTATATTAAGCAATTAGTGTCCATCGACCATCCCGCATTGAACATGTTGCAATTTGACTTTCAAAAATTAACTCTACCTCAAAGGGCCATACTGCCGATTCATTTTTTCTTAAAAAAAATCACCTTACTGCAGAAAATTAAATACGTGTTCATCAAGTCCATACGATAACAGGATGAAAAAAGTATCCATAATAACAGCCGCTTACAACAGTGCACAGACTATAGGAGATACTATTGAAAGCGTGCTTAAACAGACGTATCAGAATATCGAACATATCATAGTAGATGGCGCCAGTACAGATAATACTGTTGAGATTGTAAAAAATTACGGTAATAAAATAGCCAAAATCATTTCCGAGCCCGACCGTGGTATTTATGACGCTATGAACAAGGGAATACAGGCGGCAACAGGTGATATTATCGGTATATTAAATTCGGATGATTTTTTCACATCAAACGACATAGTAGCAGAAATAGTAAAAACTTTTGAGGAAAACAACATTGATGCGCTATACGGTGATGTACATTTTGTCAATCCGAATGATTTAAAAAAATGCGTTAGATACTATTCCTCATCAATATTCAGGCCAACACTATTTCGATATGGTTTTATGCCGGCTCACCCTTCTTTTTATATGACAAAAAGTTGCTATGAAAAATATGGTCTTTATTCTACTAATTACAAAATTGCAGCTGACTTTGATCTTCTGATACGTTACTTATACAAATACAGAGTTTCATATAAGTATGTCAAAAAAGATTTTGTGACAATGCGAACCGGAGGAGCCAGTTCGCAGAACATCAACAGCCGTATTGTCTTAAATAAAGAAATAATAACGGCTTGCAAAAAATATGGAATCTATACCAATATGTTTCTCCTTTCATTGAAATATATTTATAAAATATTTGAGTTCAGAAGATGAAAATTCTCATAACCGGTATTCAGGGATTCGTCGGTTCCAACTTTTCCGATGCATGGAAGGACAAGTACATGCTGTACGGCTTGGACATAAATCGAGCTGCAAAAGATGGTGTACAAAAAATTTACGGATGGGACGAATTTGAACAACTACCTCAAGTAGAAACCATTATCCATTTAGCTGGGAAAGCTCAAGACACAAAAAAACAAAACCTCGCTAAAACATATCTTGACGTAAACACAACTCTGACACAAAAGATTTTTGATTTTTTTTTAGAATCAGATATTCAAACCTTTATTTTCTTTAGTTCGATAAAGGCTGTGACAGATAATACAACTGATGAAATTGTAACAGAAGACAGGCAGCCCAAGCCCAGAGGTCCCTACGGGGAATCTAAAAGGGCTGCGGAAGAATACATAATAGCACAAAGCAAAAAAGCTACAGCAAAAAACAAACGGGTATTCATACTAAGACCCAGCATGATACACGGACCCGGAAATACAGGGAATCTAAATTTACTTTTCCGACTTATATCAAAGGGGGTTCCATGGCCCTTGGGTGCATACGAAAACCGACGTTCATTCTGTTCAATTGAAAATGCTACTTTTGTAGTAGATAAACTCATGACAGACCTGCATATATCGGGAGATATTTATCATCTTGCTGATGATGAAGCTCTTTCTACGAATGACATTATCAAGTTAATCTGTGAACAGACTAAGAAAAAAGCTTCCATCTGGCATATCCCCAAAACCTATATGAATGCAATCGCTACTATCGGAGAAAAATTACATCTTCCGCTAAATAGATTCCTGCTAGAAAAATTAACTGGAAATTATATAGTAAGCAACGCAAAAATAAAGAGAACCTTATCTATAGACAACATGCCAGTCTCAGCAACAGAGGGCCTAAGAAAGACCATTCAAAGTTTTCATAAATAAATCAATTAACACTTATGCTTCGATTTCTCGATTTTATATTTTCTTTATTAGGAAGCATCCTACTCTTACCCTTAGGTATCGTTCTATATCTGATCGGGTTATTTGATACGGGCTCCCCACTCTTCCTACAAAAACGTGTAGGGAAATACCAAAAACCTTTCACATTAATTAAGTTCAGGACGATGCACAAAGACACAGCATCTGTTGCAACACATTTGGCCAACAAGCATGCCGTTACCCGATACGGTGCCTTCTTACGCAGAACGAAGCTCGATGAACTGCCTCAGTTACTGAATGTGTTGAAAGGCGATATGAGTTTAGTAGGTCCTCGTCCCAACCTGTTTAATCAAGCTCAATTGATTGAAGAAAGAGAAAAAAGAGGCGTCTACAACTATCTTCCGGGAATAACAGGTCTGTCACAAATCAATGAAATCGACATGTCCACACCCGTAGCACTGGCTGAAAAAGATGCGGAAATGCTATCCCAACTCAATATTTCTAATTACTTCAAGTACATTTTCCAAACAATAAGCGGCAAAGGACAAGGCGACAGAATCAAAACTTAAGTTCAAAAATTACAACACGTTTCCCTAATGGATAAAACACGAGGAAGCTGCTCCCACAGACAGTCTCTATTTATGCTTTGTAGATATCGGCTTTTATTCATACCTTGCAGCGCTTTTTGAAGCCATCAAAATAAAAAATGAAAATAAAGAAAAATAAGATACACAAAATCATGAGCGAATCATCACAAAAAATCAAATTTTACAACGGTGAGGACATCCCTCTCGAATTACATAAAGTACGGGTAGTACAGAAACTCCACTTAGTAACCATTGAGCGCCGTTTGGAGGCACTTCGCGAATCGGGTTTCAATACCTTCCGCTTGGATACGAAGGATGTATTCTTAGACATGCTTACCGATAGCGGCACCAATGCGATGAGCGACCGTCAGATGGGAGCCATGATGATGGCAGACGATGCTTATGCCGGTTCGCAAAGCTTCGTTCGCTACCAAAAGGCAGTAGAAGAAGTACTCGGAAAAAAATACCTCCTGCCGGTACATCAGGGACGGGCGGCCGAAAATATCATCTCCAATGCTTTCGTGCGAAAAGGAAGTGTAGTACCAATGAATTACCACTTCACGACAGCCATGGCACACATCACTCAATATGGCGGTCGGATCGAAGAACTTCTTTACGATGAGGCATACGTCATCCGAAGTCAGCATCCCTTCAAAGGCAACATGAACCTTGAAAAACTCGAGGCTTGTGTAAAGAAACACGGCCCGGCCAACATCCCTTTCATACGCATGGAGGCCTCTACCAACCTCATCGGCGGACAGCCTTTCTCTATCGAGAACCTCCGAGGCGTGCGTGCCATTGCCGAAAAATACGGCATCCGTCTCGTACTCGACGCCAGTTTGTTGGGCGAGAACGCCTGGCTCGTAAAACAGCGTGAAGAAGAGTTCAAAGAAAAAAGCATGGCCGAAATTATCAAAACGATGACCGGTTTAGCCGACTTGGTTTATTTTTCGGCCCGTAAACTCAGTTCATCGCGTGGTGGAGGTATTTGCACCAACGATGAAAAGACATTCAAGGAATTGGAGCCTCTTATTCCTCTTTTCGAAGGTTTCCTTACTTATGGAGGCATGTCGGTACGCGAAATAGAAGCCATCGCTGTGGGACTTTACGAAACTCTCGACGAAAGCATGATATGCCAAAGCCCTGCATTTATCGAATATCTGGTAAACGCCCTGGACAGCAAGGGCATACCGGTAGTAACCCCTCCCGGAGTTTTGGGCTGTCATGTGGATGCGATGAGCATCTGCTCGCACATCCCTCAAAAGGAATATCCGGCAGGAGCATTTGCTGCGGCTTTCTATCTCATCTCCGGAGTACGTGGCATGGAACGCGGAAGTGTTTCGAACCAACGCGATGAATACGGAAACGAGACCTATGCCGACATGGAATTGCTTCGTTTGGCAATCCCTCGACGCGTATTCACCTTATCGCAAATCAAATATGTTGAAGATCGGATGACTTGGCTCTACGACAACCGTCAGCTCATCGGAGGTTTACGTTTCGTTTACGAACCTCCCGTACTACGCTTCTTCATGGGTGGTTTGGAACCCATCGACGACTGGGCCGAAAAATTAGTTGAAAAATTCAAACAAGATTTTGGCGACAGTCTCTAAAGCAACAAAACAAACATGATTGAAATTATTCCGGCCATCGATATCATCGACGGGAAGTGCGTTCGCCTGTCGCAAGGGGACTATGCACGCCGCTCGGTATATCATGACGACCCGCTCGACGTAGCCAAATCTTTTGCAGAAGCCGGCATCCGACGTTTGCATGTAGTCGATTTGGATGGAGCCAAAGCACAACACATCGTGAACCATAAGACTTTGGAGCGCATTGCAAGTCACAGCGGTTTGTCGGTCGATTTCGGAGGGGGGCTCAAAACAGACGATGATCTGCGGATAGCTTTCGAATGCGGCGCCGACATGGTAACGGGAGGAAGCATAGCAGTAAAAAATCCGGAACTTTTTACATCCTGGCTTGAAAAATATGGCGCTGGGAAAATCATACTCGGAGCAGACGTTGTCGACGAAAGAATAGCGGTCTCAGGATGGACGGAAACAACCTCATTAGGACTGTTTCCTTTCATAGCAACTTACAAAGAAAAGGGTATTTCAAGCGTCATATGCACCGACATTTCACGGGATGGTATGCTGCAAGGCCCGGCAATCGATTTGTATAAAAAAATCCTGTCCGAGCAAGCCGAACTTTATCTCATTGCCAGTGGAGGGGTAGCTTCCATACAAGATATTTTAGAACTTGAAGCAGCCTCGGTTCCCGCCGTCATAGTAGGCAAAGCCTTTTACGAAGGACGCATAAAACTATCCGAATTAAAAATCTTTGTTTAACCCATTAATTTTAATTATTATTGCAAATATTTTCCAGCTTAGGCTGATTCGTTACACCTATATAATATTACTAATTTTTAAAACAAAAAACATGAAAAGAACTTTATTTATCGCAATGGCTATGCTGGTCTCTCTGGTTCTATCGTCCGTACAGGCTCAGAAGTATAGCATCAACAAACAGAAATACGACTACCGTATGTATATAGAGCAGGCAGGAGACCCCTATAACCCTGCCATATGTGGAGTAGCTTCTTTCTTTATACCGGGTTTGGGGCAAATGATAGCCGGAGAGACTGGCCGCGGATTAGGATTCTTAGGCGGAACTGTAGCTTCTACCGCTGTTATGATCACCGGATTTAGTTACTTCAGCTATAGTTTAGCCTCATCCTATCGTCCCAATTATGGTCATTCTCAAATTAACTACTCGGGATTAATCTTAGGTTTAGTCGGTATGACGGGAGCGATAGCCATCCCCATATGGTCGATAGTCGATGCTACGCGGGTAGCTAAAGTCAACAACATGTACATTCAGGACATGCGCAAAACATCGGTAAACCTATCCCTTTCGCCCTATATCGGGAATGATATTCCGAACCGTTCAACAGCCTTGGGTCTGTCACTCAAGGCAGCGTTCTAAACAAACAGCCAAGATCAGCTTAAAAACAGCATATAGCCCGAAAGTTTTTTCGGGCTATGCTTTTATCGGGCATGAAATGCCAAGAATTGAAGCCGAAATTTTGTATTTCTGCAAAAAATGAAGTACTTTTGCCCTCGCTTTTGAAAAAAAGCGAAAAGGGTCCGGTAGCTCAGCTGGATAGAGCAACAGCCTTCTAAGCTGTGGGTCGTGGGTTCGAATCCCGCTCGGATCACAACTAAAAAACACGATAAACTAAGTTTATCGTGTTTTTTGATTTCCAGCCCATTAAGCTAATAATTTCCTATCATTCTGTGGAGCTGGAGGGAGTCTCGGATTCTCAACACTCATTTGAGTTTCTTGCATATATAAATCGTCTGAATCGTCTATTACGGTCTGATTGTCTGTTTTGGTCTAACCGAATCGAGTCAGATCTATATCAATAAGTTTCATCATTTTTTTGATTAATAAATAAGTTTCATGTATTCCGTCAAACACTTCGGGATCATCTTCATCGATTTTTATCGTATCTCTGTCCGAATACTTATCATCATCAATATATATCTCCAGCGCACCAATCAGATGGTTGCTCCATTTGCTAAACAGAAACATTGTTTCCTTCAGCTCAATCTTAGTCATTGTGTTTTCTTTCACTTGTCTTTTTGTGCATTGCATTTATAACTCTTTGTCTTATCCCTGTCTTCTCAAAATCCTCATTGCTTAGACTAATTTCTACTAAAACTTTAGTTTCATTCTCAGATTCAGAGTAAGTGTATTTCTTTGGATATGTAATAATATCAATCACATCCATATCGAAAACAATTGCAATTTGCATTAACCTTTCATATGTCAACGCTCTTTCTCCTCGCTCTATAAGCCCATACCCAGACTGTTTTAGTCCAATTTCAGAAGCGACAAATTCTTGTGAAAATCCTTTTTCACTTCTGATCTTTACGATATTAACTAAAATGTTTTCTCTCATAATTAATCTAATTCAAATTTAACTACTGTGAATCAATAAATTGCACTTAACCTGTCAAAAAAAAGTGCAAAACGCTTGCTTATTAGCACAAATTGCACTATGTTTGCCGTGTAAAAATACACATGTTGTGCAATTAAACACAAAAAATATGACAGAATTCAAAGCGTGGATAGACGCTGTTCCTATTGGAACATACACCAGCATCAAAAGGGATATTATCAATCAATGCGGAATATCAGAATTTGTATTTCGTAATTGGAGAAATGCACGTACAGAAGTCCCGTATCTTGCAAAAAAAGCTATTAACGAGATTGCAAGAGAATACGATCTTCCAAAAGCTTTTGAGATATAGAACAACAAATAAAAACTATTTATCAATATTATGACAACAGAAAAATTTACTCAAAATGCTCGTCAAATACGATATGCATTTCGGATTAATCGAACGCTCGTCATGTTCGTAGACTTCAATCTGCCGATTGGTGCGATGGCGGACGCAATAGAGAAGTGCAGTCAAGTCGAAAGCGTATACCGCATAGAGAGGTATCCTGATGGAACGATATCTATTCTCGCAAAGATGCGAAAAGGATATTCAGTTTCCGTTGCAAAAGAAGAAATCGATCACACAATTAAGCAGTTCGCAGCGCAATGAAAGAATATGACGAAGAAGTTCTTCTTATCGTAATCGACAGCTTCTGCGGGGCCGGAGGTGTTACCACGGGCTTTCATCGTGCAGAAATTAAAGGCAAAAAGGTCGTGAAGGTCATTATCGGCATCAATCACGATGCGAACGCGATAGCAAGCCACGCCGAGAACCACCCCGACACATATCATTTTGTTGAAGATTTTACGAAATTGGATCCAAGTCGGCTAATTGCCATTGTTGAAAAAGCCAGAATGATGTACCCAAACGCGAAGGTAATGTTCTGGGCGTCGGCCGAATGCACGCACCACAGCAAAGCCAAAGGCGGCCTCCCGCGTAATGCAGACAGTCGATCGCTGCCGGAGCACATCGAGCGCTATGTTACGGTTCTTAACCCCGACATTATCGGAGTCGAAAACGTCCGGGAATTTATGGATTGGGGGCCGCTCGACGAAAGCGGAAAGCCCGTCAAAGAGTTGAAAAAAACATACTTCGAGCAGTGGAAACGTTCCCTTACGCGGCACGGATACTGCTACGACGATGCTCTGTTAAATGCCGCCGATTTCGGAGCCTACACTTCGCGTCTCCGGTATTTCGGCATCTTCTCCAAAGATCCGGCAAACATCGCTTTCCCCTCACCTACGCATTCGAGGACAGGCGCGAACGGTCTTCCCCGATGGCGGGCCGTAAAAGATGTGCTTGACCTCGATAAAGAAGGCGAAAGCATCTTTGCACGCAAGAAACCGCTCGTTGATGCTACACTATTGCGTATCATAGCCGGAGTGGAAAGGTTTGCTATAAAAGAAAGAGATGCCTTTTTCCTTTCGCAGAGAAATACTGGAAATGCAACAAGTAAAATCACATCAATCAATAAACCATCGAGAACAATAACCACGAGTGGAGGTAATTTGAATTTAGTTAAAACACAATTCGCAAGCGTCGCCTTCAGCGGATGCCCCAAGCACAAAAACTTCCGTCTCGACCGACCCGCTATGACAGTAACGACAAAAGACCATCATCAGCTTTTTACAACAAAGCACCTGATGTCTTACTGTTTCAAAGGGTATAACCGCTCGCTGAACGAACCCTGCGGTGCCGTTGTAACGAAAGACCAATTCTCGCTGATTTCCTCAAAATTCATACAGTCGTACTATTCCGGAGGAGGCAAGACCGCAAGCGTCAACCAGCCGGCCCAAACACTTACGACCGTTCCAAAGCAGCGAATTGTATCCTGCCTGTTTATTGATCAGCAATACGGACAGTCGAAACCGGTAAGCGTATGCGCTCCTTCTGGCAGTCTTACAACTAATCCGAAATTAAACCTCGTGAAGGCAAAATGGCTCATGGACACTTCCTTTTCAAACGTGGGTGCCTCGATCGACCGTCCATGCAAAACCATCACGGCAAACCGGAAGCACTTCTACCTTATGAATTCCCAATTTGCCGGCAAAGACAGCAGCATCCAAAAGCCCTACTCACTCATTGCCCCGACGGACAAGATGCCTCCATACCTGATGCAGACCGTAGAGGGCAATGTGAAAATCAGAATCAACCCCGAGGACACACCCACTATGATGCGCCTCAAAACCATCTGCAACGACAACGGCATTATTGATATCCTCATGCGGATGCTCTTTATCGACGAGTTGAAGCGAATTATGGGATTCGAGGACGATTACATCCTTAAAGGCACCAAAGCCGAGATGAAAAAATTCATCGGCAACGCAGTAGAATGCACACAGGCAAAAGTCCTTGCCGAAGCAATCTGCACAACAATTTTGGAATCTTTGATACAAAAAGCAGTATAAATATAAACATATCATCAACTCGTAATACTGAAAAATATGAATTTAGACTTACTCACAATCCAATACTCAAAAATCGAAAATTTTCCTTTCGTCGAGGGCGAAAAGGTGATGATTTGCTGGACTGGATTTCCTGCCGAATTGGGAACTATACACAAGCTGAGTACCTCTGTGCAGCACGGGCACAAAATAGTAGACGGCGTGATGGTACTGACGGAGAGCTCACCATGCAAACCCTTTGCTGTATCTCCGGCCATATTGGAAAAAATCAAATAAAAAAGATGAAAACAACAGAAGAAAAATACATTGTATTTCACCGAAACGTCCTTGACGGATTATCCGAAATTCACGACAAGTCCGTACAAACATGCGTAACCTCTCCTCCGTACTACAATCTAAGAGATTATGGAGTAGAGGGGCAAATCGGGTTAGAGGCAACTCCTGAAGAATACATCCAAAATCTCGTGCAAGTGTTCCGCCACGTTCGTCGGGTGCTTAAAGATGATGGGACACTTTGGATTGTTATCGGGGATAGTTACAACGGATCCGGAAAAGCGAAAGGAGATAAGAATATTGACAAATTCCTTCAACGATCGAATAAATCAAGCCACTCAACAAAACCGACAAAAGTTTCATCATTAAAGAGCCGAGACCTGATAGGTATTCCGTGGATGCTTGCATTTGCACTTCGTGCAGATGGGTGGTATTTGAGGCAAGACATTATTTGGAGCAAGCCTAATCCGATGCCCGAATCAGTAAAGAACCGGTGTACAAAATCGCACGAATACGTTTTTCTTCTATCGAAATCGCCAAAATACTATTTCGATTATGAGGCACTCGAAGAGCCCGCTACCGGTTATGATAACAGAAAAGACATTGTCATGAAAGAATTTGTATACCCTGTCCGTCGAAAGAGGTCTGTATGGACAATTCCTACACAGCCGTTCAAAGGAGCTCATTTTGCCGTCTTCCCTGAAAGTCTTGCGGAGTTGTGTGTCATCGCCGGTTCCAAGGAGGGTGATGTTGTGTTGGATGTATTTAGCGGAGCAGCCACAACCGGAAAGGTTGCGCTGCAAAACAATCGGATATATCGAGGTTACGAAATTAACGCCGATTTTATTGAAATAGGGAAAAATCGGATATGAAAACAAAATTCAAATGATTTACAATTGATTAAACATAAAAAAACATGTTCTACAAAATCGAAAACAAAAACTGCGAAGTTTATCAAAAGCTTTTCGCAATGCGCAAGCAGGAACTTGCATGGGAGAAAGAGAATCAAGAAGCAATTGATAAAAAAATATGGTTAAAATATACGGAGTTCCTTGGGCGTAATGGGCAACAAACATTTTCACGAACATCCTCATATTCCGGCTTTAAGTTTGAAAACCACGAAAAAGTGGATTTGGGTATATGGAAAGAATCTCCAAAATATCCCGGATTTTACATTCCCAACAAGCGCACAAAAAGAGGAAAAGAGATGTCGCGCTTTTTATCCACATCTCTCAAAGGGCATAGGTTTAACATTGTCTTTGAATATTTGAATCTCGAAAATCTGTATGGAAGTTTTGTGCTCCCATACGTCGAAATATCAAACGACAGTATAATAGTAATTTATCTCGATCCTCGTCAAAATCCGAAAGACGAAAATGTAATCGAAATAACTAAGGAAGAGTTTGAGGCAATTCTAAAAAAATAGATTATGGAAAACTTCACAATAGAAAAATATGCAGTTGAGATTTTCACACAGAAATATGGATCGAATATCAATACTCGATTTGATAAATTAAAGGAAGAGTTTGATGAATTGATCGAAGCAAGAGATAAGTATTTTAGTTGTAAATGCAATTTAGAGCGTGTTCTCGATGAGATTTCTGATGTTGAAGCTGTGTTGTCCCATATTAGATCAATTATCTCAAATAAATCTCACGAAGAGTCGATTTTAGATGCTTTGTTGAAATCTAAGATTAGAGAGCATAACAAGAACTATAAAAAATTATAATATGAAACAACAGTGGCAATATCTGTCTGATTCCATATCTGAGTTTAGCGCATTGTTTAGTGAATTCGGTTCCGGAATTACAGACGTCCGAACAACGAAAGCGCTCCGCAAACTCGTAGAGAAGTGGAATCAGATAATCAGCCGGCACAACGAGTTCGACCGTATTGTAGAGCCTATCGCCTCGCTTGATGTGCGCATGCCGTTCGATGGAGATGACTTCCGTGAGGCATGGATACTATACAAAGAGTATCTCGAGGAAGATCACAAAACTTTTATCGGTAGCCGGCGCGAGAGCGTAATGCTTACACGGTTGAAAAAACTTTCGGGGAGTAACAAGCAACGCGCAATCGAGATGCTCGAATTTTTTATTGCATCCGGATATAAAAATATCTTCAAGCCGAGCGACCGTCAGCTAACAGGTGAAGAGCCGGCACGAAGCGAGGCAGAGCAATCAGACATAAACATAACAAAACCCAAAGAGAGATTATGAAGAACCTCACTCCTATTCAGCTTAAGACACGACAGAGTTACGACACTTACAAGAATTTTCTCGTCGATTACAAGCCCGAGCAGCTGCTTGTTTTGTATGATGACATTAACTCCATCGCACAATCGGTAGTATGTGTTAGGCTTACTGTCGAAGACGTAAATGCGGTCTATTCTTACGATAAATTTCCCGCAGGAGTGGACTATGTAGAGAAATGGCTTGACTTCCTGAATCGATTTTCCAACATCAACAAACCTCTCGTTGAAACTAAAGCAGTAGCATATATGCTGTACAACGATTACAAGCGCTTTCATCTCGCAGATTTGAAGGTGCTTTTTAAACTGCTAATGATGGGGGAATATGGCAGTTTTTACGGATCTGTCGATGCACAGCGTATTCTTACCGCATTCGCAAGCTACGCACGCGAGAGAGACAAACAGTTGCTTCTTCTGCAACAATCGCTTGAGCGCTTCGTCGACATGCAATTCGAGGCGCTGTATTCCGATGCGGATGCAAGGGCATATCGCGAAGCGAAAGAAAAGGGGTACGACTATATGAAAATAGCGAAAATACGCAGCGAATATCGTGCTGCAGTCGATAGCGACAAGCAGAGTAAAATGGAGAGCTACAAGCAATTGTTCTACGAAAAACTAAAAGAAAAAATAAAAACATCATGAAAGTTACACAAAATCGCAAGCGCTTGTATAATCTGTGTTACCGTTCACGGAGAAAAGGGTATCGGATTGATTCAAGAAAGCGCACCATCTACATCCCTTACCACATGCAAGAAATGGCATCGTGGTCAACAGTTCGCACACTGCAGCAGGAGTATGGTTTTGTATTCCAAACCGAAATCGATTAAAAAATGGCAAAAATAGACACAGTTGAAATAAGCCGGGAACGCTCGCTCTTCGATGACAAAGTGCAGATGATTACCGCATTTCTAAACAAGCACTACGAAATAAAAGTCCCGATTCAGGATCCGTCGAAGATGCAGATCCTCTGTAAAGACAAAAATCGCTATCAATTTCCACCAACTTTCGATGACATATCGCTGCATCTGCTCTCGGAGGGGTTGAGCGTTTCGGACAATATGCTTCGAAAAATACTACGCAGCCCAAACCAAATCGCACCGGTCAATCCTATCGAGGATTACTTCTGCGAGATACGGGGAAAATGGAAGGGTAAAAGTCAGATCGACCTGCTTTGCGAACATATTTTCCCGCGCTGTTTCGATGATAAGCCCGAAAAGTTCTACAGGGAGCGCACCGACAAATTTATTCGAAAGTGGCTTGTCGCCTGCGTTGCCTGCTGGGTTGGAAACGTTCCGAACGACGTTGCATTCGGGCTTGTGCAAGCTGCAGGTGGATCGGGGAAGACTTTTCTTGCTCGCTTCCTGCTGCCGCAGCAGCTCAAAGAGTTCTATATCATGTCGAGCAAAGACGAGCGTAAGTTCGACATGGAAGACGCTTACACCCGCTACATGCTTATAAATTTCGAAGAGCTGAATGGTATAAACAAAGGATCAATCAACACTTTCAAGGCCATGCAGTCCGAGCGTGATATCGTCACAAAAATGCGGCATGAAGAATTTCCAACAAAGAAAAAGCGCATCGGGTGTGCTGTATTTTCTACAAACTTTAATCAGGAAAACGGGGGATTCATTCATCCGCACTACGGTTCTGATACGCGCCGATTCGGTATAGTCGAAATTACCGACATCGATCGATCCTATTCGAAGAAGGTAGATGTCGATCAGATGTGGGCTGAGGCACTCGCACTCTATGAAAGCAACTCGTTCGATTACAGGTTTTCGCATCCCGATTACGCCGATTTTAACTTGTACAACGAAAGATACAAGTTCGAGACCGATGCCATGCGCTACTTGCAGATCTACATTGGAGTCCCGGAAGAAGGAGAGAAAGGTGAATACCTCCAGCCGACGCAGATACTGCAGCGGTTGGTACAGCAGCGTCGCATCAAAAGCGAGGATATGCGCAGCATGACTCCGCAGAAGATCGGTATAGCACTCGGAGCGCTCGGGTACGAGCAAACAACATACAGGTCGCAGCAGCATAATAACGAGCCGCGCCGTGGGTATTACATTAAATTCTTAAACTAAACAGATATGGAAGCAACGTCAAGCAGTTACAGAAATTATCAAAACGGACGTTTTCAATCAGGGGCGAATCCGTTTTCTCAGAGGCAACGCAAGTCTGTTGTCATGATCCGTGACAGGAAAATCGTACGTACATTCGAAAGCGCATCGGAAGCCGGCAGAGTGATGGGCATCCTTCCCTCGTCAATTTCCTCTTGCTGCAACGGTAGAGGGAAAAGCGCGTACGGATACAAGTGGTTTTTCGAGAACAATACGGAGCAATACTCAAGCATTCTCGAACAATCAGATATCGACGACAGGGCCGAAGTCGATAAAATTCTACTGATGAACGGGTTTTCCATTGAAGAGTTACGCTCTTCCTGCAGAAAAGCTTCTCTCGCCCTTTGCCGGATGCTTGTGTGCAAATATCTACGCGATGTTGCCGGGTGGAATTACTGTGACATAGCAAATCTTCTGAACAGGAACCATGCTACCCTGATCAATACGGCAAGGAGAATGCGTGGTTTGCTCGAAATAAAAGACAAGATTGCTGTCGCAGCCTGGGAAGAAGTGTCTGAGATGTGTAACATGCAAAAAAGAACGATATGATTATAGCAGTTGATTTTGACGGGACAATAGTCCGTGATGCATATCCGGCCATTGGCGACGAAATACCGGGAGCTGTTTATACGCTCCGGAAATTGCGCTCCGAAGGATATCAGCTTATATTGTGGACGTGCCGCTCCGGAAAGGATCTTGCACGGGCCGTAAAATGGTGCGCGGAACGCGGCATATATTTCACAAGTATAAATCAAAACTTACGTTCTCAGATCGTGCGATACAAAAGCGATTCGCGCAAAATAGGAGCTTCCCTGTACATAGATGATCGCGGCATGTTCGATCTCCCTTCGTGGGATGAGATATACAGAATCGTCCACGAGCGCTGTCCTACTGAAAGTGACTTGCTTGACATCGAGTACGGATTCTCTCCTGCAGCCCGATAGATCGCCACTCTGCGGCCCAAATACCACGCCCACTTCTGTCCCCGGAGTGGGTTTTTTATTTCAAAAAACGGAAAGAATTTCATTTGTTCTTCATTTACGCGGCTCATTCGAGTCCCAAGTCTCTGGCATCAATCTAAAAACGGAAATTCAAATAAGAACGTTCTTGTTTCGTGTCTTATCTATTTAAAAATAAATATTTATTTGTATTTATATATTATTGTTAACACGAGATAAAAAAATGCGAAGTTAACCTACTACATACTACAAACACACATAACAAGCTAAAAATCAATATAAAAAATGTAGTAGGCTGTTTGTTTATAAAGCCTACTACAAGCCTACTACAGCCTGCTACAATTGCGGCCTACTACAAGCCTACTACAAAAACAAAGCTGTAAATCAACAAGTTAAACGCTGTAGTATGTAGTAGGCTCACTTCACACAATTCGAAAAAAACGAAATTCATAGAAAAACTGTCGAAAAAAATCTAATGTTTATGTTTATATTTTGATATATATATGTTTGAATAATAAATAAATAATTGGTATCTTTACTGTAAAAAAAATGGTTACACGGAGGATTCAGATAAAGCAACATCTTGCCGACTACATAAACGGCAAGTTCGGGAAGAGAGGAAGCGACTATGTGCAACTCCCAGATGAGACAGACCTGTATCACATTATTTACGATCTCCTTGAACGACCGCCTGCGGCATGTGGCAAAGACGAAGGCAATTTGAATCTGTTTATACCTGCCCGGACGCTTGGGAAAAAAACCGAATCATTTAATTACCTCTCAGAGCGTTCCGCTAAAATAATCGAACGCAAAATCGAGACTATGTTCTGGGCCGAGTTGCACGACCTTCTTGATTTTCAAAAACACCGCATCGGGCTTGAGTATTCTGAGACAGTCTATCACTTCATGTTGAAGTACAGCATAACAGGAATTACTGAAGATGCTCTTCTGAAGAACTTCTACCGTTGGCGCGATAACATTCGTAAGAAAAAGTTCCGAAGAAGCTACAGATCGAAGAGTCGCATCGATTGCAGTTAGAAAAAAAAACGGTAGTTGTCTGCATGTATTTGTCCGATTGTGGCGGTAAAAGCGTCCTAAAGCAGTCTTAAAACACAGAACTAACTAATTGTTAATGCATTATGAGTACAAAAAAAGTAATTTGCAGCTATATTGACATCGCACATGTGAGTGATATTTTGAGTGTCAAAGATCAAATTGTTTCATTCCGCGAAAACAAGGAATGGACACGATTAAATGCTAAGTCGAAAATAGTATATCAATCGCAACTCGAGATTCCTAATGCGGGAAGCATTATGCTCGAAACTGTTACTGTTAACGTTGATTCCGCAGATGCTCTGAATCTTCAGAACGGAAAAGAGTATTATGTTCTGTGCGTTCATGCAGGTATGACGGAGTTGATTGTCGGATCTCTCGAATATCCGGCAAAAAAAACCTTCTCAAGCGATGGTGTGCGAACAACCTTCACTTTCACTTGTGTTTCTCCTGAAAATTAGTGTCTTTTAATACGTTTCAGAACCTTACTATCATTGCATAAAAAATAGCAATGAGTAAGATACTGAACGAATTTACAACATCACACCTGCTGCTCCGCGAGTCGGCTACACAGAACGTCGAACAGCTTATTTTTAATCTGCACAAGGTCTCCGAGCACAAGCATGCAAACATAAAAGAGTACTCAATTCCCGTATATCATGAATCGATGATATGTTCGTCTGATATCGAATCAAGCGGCAATCCTTTTGACGCTTACGAAACAGACAGTGTCGTACTCGTTCCGATTGTTGGAATCATGACAAAGTATTCTTATATCGATTGGGATGAGTTTAAGTTTGTTCCCGGCATGGATATCATTGCCGAGTTGATACGGAAAGCATGCCAGTCGAGCAAAATAGCCGCAATCGCAGTGCTTGCCAATACGCCCGGAGGGACAACACAATCTATCTATCAACTTGAAGATGCATTACGGCATCGAACAAAGCCCTGCATTGGTATAGTGGACGGAATGTGTATGTCGGCCGGGATATATACACTTAGCTTTTGCGATAAAATATTCGCAACAAACCGCATGTGTGAGGTTGGTTCGATAGGAACCTTTGCGAAAATAGCTGACGATTCGGGTTTTTATGAAAAAATCGGTATCAAGATCGTCTCCGTCTATCCTCCTGAATCGAAATATAAAAACCTTGCTGTCCGGGAGGCCCTCGATGGAAAACCCAAACGAATGATCGATGAGCAGCTCACTCCTTTCGCAGTACACTTCCAGAATATCGTAAAAAAGAACCGCCCGAAACTGGACGAGTCTGCAGAGGGGATTCTCGAAGGGGCTGAGTTTTATGCATATGATGCACTGAAATTCGGCTTGATCGATGATATAAAAAGTATCGATGAAGCGATATCGGAAGCAGCAAATTTAGCAAGCGAACAAAAACAATTATATTCACAATTAAACAATTAGATCATGAAACAAAAAAAATGGCAAAAAAGATTTATGGCAATAGTCTCCTCGCTTGGATTTACCGATAAGGTAAAAGAGGGAGCTTTGACTGCCGAAGATCAAAAGGCGATTTTCGCCGAGTACGAAAAACAGCACAATATTTCCTTTTTGGAAGATCGTGCTAAAAACGAGGATGCCGATCCGGAAGAGCAATTGCTTTCTGCAGAAGAGCAGGCGGAATTGGCAAAGCTGCTTAACGTAACACCCGAAGATGCTCCAAAAACTCCGTCGGAAGCAGTTAAAACACTCACGGCCGAAGTGAAGGATCAGAAAATAACCATCGAGGTGCTCTCGAAGCAACCCGAGGTGGAAAATCCGGTACAAGTAAACGCAGCAGGTTCAACTCCACGGATCGTTCTCGTTGGAGCAGCGCACTCTGCAACTCACTTGTTCGGCATCGATTCTCCTCTGTATGCTCGAGGGAAATGGTACAACGACAACTTCATTACGCGTTCGGAAACAAATCGCGATTTCTCACAAGAGGAGAAAAAAGAGTTCATGTCTGCCGTTTCGGAGTTCTTCAATGGGGTAAAGAAACGCTCTTCAGAACTTGAAAAATCAGGGCAGATAGGCCTGCTCGATTTCTCAAAAATGATCTCGGGTGAAAGTCATATCGACTATACCTCGCTTACAGGAACTGCCGGAGAATTTGTTGCACGTCGTACAGATGCTATTTTGGCGTACTTCCGTACACTCCCGACCGTTTCTCACATCTTCCCTGTCGTGAGCAACGTTCAGAACAAAGAAATAGCTCCGAGTGCAAACTTCGCAGAGCTTTCGCAAGGTTATCGCGAAGGACGTATCTTCAAGGGCAATGTGCGATTTGCTGCTGAAGTGTACAGCGTAGTCGATTTGATGTTCAAGTACAAATTCTCAGACCTTATCAAACTCGAAAAAATGTACATCGGTTACTTGAACCGTGAAGGTTCCAATGTAATCAAGTGGACGTTCATCGAGTGGATCATGGTTTACTTCGGAAAAATACTTATCAACGAGCAGCAGATCCGTCGCGTATCCGGCGTTCGCGTACCGCAGCAAAACGTTGTGGCAAACCCGGCAAATCTTGGGGCAGATGGAGTTCTCCGGGCCATCGAGCGTGTTGAAGAAGAGTTAAAGGTGTTACCGTTTGAGAAAATGAAACTCTACGACAAAAGCTCCATCATCGACTACTTCAATGAGTTGTACGACGCTGTTAACGAGATTTTGCCGTCGATGAATGGATTCAAAATTTACGCAAACGCGCGTCACAAACAGTGGTTTGTTCGTGGATTCCGGGACAAATATCACCTTGATACCGACTTTACAGGTAGCAGCAGTCAGCTTCAGGATGTAACTCCTGAAAGCATTGTTTGGGTTCCCAATATGCCCAAAAACTGCTACAAGGTTTGGGTGACTGTTCCCGGTAATATTGAAAATTACGAGGACAAACCAAATGAAATGCTTGCGTTTTACTTCGAACGCGACTTTGAGGATATCTTGACCATGTCGCGATGGAAAGAAGGAGCCGGGCTGCTGCAAGCCGGAATTCAGTATAAGACGAAGTCTGAACTTGAAGCTTCCGGACGCGAAAATCAGTGGATATTCACAAATTATCCGATTTCGGCATTAACGCTTGCTGCTTCGGTTTCATTCAAAGACAATGTCCTGTTTGAAATCTCAGGAAGCACGCAGGTTAATACCGTGAGCGAATACAAGCCTGACTTGGTGTATAAACTTGTTGCAAAGCAAGCTGGAGACAAAATAACGAAAGCCGGAGCTTTTGCAAAAATCTCCAAAGACTTCACAGCTGCTGCTGCAGGCGATTACATCAAAGTATATGCAGAGCTTGAAGATTACACGACAACTGTGGACGGAGAAAATGTGAAAATGACGCGGCCTACAGGAAAGTTCCTTGAGCTTTCTCGCAAGGTTACTGCGTAGTATTTAATGTGTCCATCTGGGCCTTCGTCCTGATGGACACTTATATCTAATTAAAATTAACAATAAAATCAAAAAAATTATGTTGACGGATCTGCCGAAAAATCAGGAAAAGAATTCTAAAATTTCGAGCTTGAAATTTAGATTGTATATTGCTCTACTCATCGACGTGCTTGTTGACAGCTTCCCAAAAGCAATCGGTGCAACGATTTCGACCAACCCTCTGAAAGCTGGTCGTGAATGGAAATTTATTGATTGTAAAATCAATTCGATAAAACCGAATGCCGAGCCGGGTGAAAGCCCATATACCGGCAAGTTGAAGCTAACCCCAATCATTGAGGGTATAAGCAAACAGACGCTCGCTTGGATGTATGAAAATCTTGGAAAAGATGTGATCGTTGTTTGGGAACGCTGTTCAGACGGGCAGAAGTTTCTCGGAGGTTCACCTTGTTCCGGAGGCATGTCTATCAAATTCACATCTATTGGCGCTCAAGACGGCGGAATTGACGGAATTGCACTGTCACTTGAAGGAGGCGAATGTCCCGAGCCGTTTTGGTTTTACGATGGCCCAATCGTCAGAGAAGACCCACAATCCGTGTCTCTTTCGGGAGGGACAACATTTGCTCTTACGGCAAAATCGCAATACACCATGACGGATAACGCTGGAGCGAAGACTCTTACGGATATTACTGCCGTTTCTGACAGTGATGTTGGACGTATCATCGAACTCATTGGCGCAGGTGTGACAAATCCGACTTCAATTGCAAACTCTGAGAAGTTTATTCTGCGAGGAGGGTTGTCGTTCTCGGCAAAAGTCGGGAATTCGATTTCTTTCCAGATCACAAAGACAGCGTCAGGGTATGCGTTTTTTGAAGTGTATCGCTCTTGATTGAATTTCTGAATAAGCGGTAACATAGCCGCTTATTCTTTATGTTCACAAATAAAAAAAAAGACAAATGGAAAAATTAACGATATCGGAAAGAACAGAGATTGCACAACGTATTAAAAGTGTAGAATCTTTTTATTGCGACTTAGCGTTGTTTCGTGAAAAATTTCCTTTTTCACGTCTCAATAATGAGCTTGCTCGTGTAAACGAGTATAACCAAGAACGTCTTGCCGGACAGGTTATATACGAACTTCTTTCTACTGTTTCTGAAGATGAAATCTTAGAGAACAGATTAGTTATTCATGCACAAGAAGCTGCTGCAAAAGCCGAAGCTGAAGGCAAAGCGCAAGAAGAAGCTACTGCAGAAGACGAAGCTGAAGGAAAAGCGCAAGAAGAAGCTGCTGCAGAAGCAGAAGCTGCAAGCAAAGCACAAGAAGAAGCTGCCGTAGAAGACGAAGCTGAAGGAAAAGCGCAAGAAGAAGCTCCATTACAAAAAAAAACAAAAGGGAAAAGCAAGAAGAATTCCCTGGAATAAACTGGTCAAATAACACTGACCGGGATATACAAACGTGCATTCTCCTGTATGACGAGAGGGTTAATACCTATCATCGCATGCAGGAGATTGACGTTTTAATAGATACTCACCCCGACTTAGCAAGCGAACTGATACAGCTTGATATTCGCAATCAGCAAGCACACAAGGAACTACAATCGTTTAATGATAGCGGAGAATTTCTCTCGGTTCATCCCCTGTGCCGTTTGCGAAAATTTGAAGCAAAACAATACACAGATTTGTCTTCTCTAAAATACGAAAATCCCGAATTGTTTCTGAATGAAATTACAAATACGATTCAGAACGCACGTCGTATCGAAAGTAATATTCGGAATAAAAAATACAGGTCAAAAGAAGAGTTGCTCAGTTGGTCTGAAAATTTAGAAAAAGCAAAGCTGAGAATTACAATTTTAAAAAGATTATTAAACAGCTGAATTTTTAGTAAAAAGTCGTAGAAGTATTTTATAAAATGCTCGTTTTTGTATGTTTGATATTTTGAAATACATTAACTTTCTGAAAATGAAAATAAAAGCAATTTCCGAATTGAGTATGTAAAAATGAATCTGCGAGAAAAGTCCGTGCCACTATCACGAGGCTTTGTAATGCATCGCAAATTCAAAAAGTGGTTATATGATTACCTCTTTGTTTTTTAGTCAATTGCAAGAGTTTTACTTCTTGCTTTACGAACTTATTCGGGTTTGATCATTAATCGCTTGTTGTTGATTAATAAATGTCCTTTTTCTCTCTTGCTTATTAAGGTAGATTTGCATAAAAAAATAAGATCATGGAAAAATTAGTTTGGCATACAGAGCAGCGAAAAGTAAGTGATTTGGTAAAGCTTGGCTATAATCCGCGTAAGAGGAATGAGAAAAAGCAAAAAGAACTTGAAGACAGCTTGAATAAATTTAATCTTGTCGACACGCCTGTTGTTAACTTGGATAACAGCTTGATATCAGGGGAGAGACGGCTTGAAGTATTGTGCGAGACAGGGAGAAGGGATGAGCTCATCGATGTTCGTGTTCCGAACCGGATGCTTACGGAAGAAGAGGTAAAGGAATATAATCTTCTTGCAAATACGCATGCGGGAGAATGGGACTTGCCTAAACTGGAAGCGCACTTCTCGGGTATGTACGAAAGGATTGTGGAACTTCCTACCTTAAAAGCTGATTTACCCGCTTCAGACATGCTCAATAAAACGAAAATAGAGCAAAAGGAAATCATCGAAGATGGTTTCGACGAGCAACCGGACGAGGAGCTTTCTACGATCTCACATTTGGGAGATGTGTACGAGTTGAACAATCATCGTCTTGTTTGCGGTGATTGTACAGACATTCTGATTGTTCGTAGGTTGATGGATGAAAAAAAGGCTCAAATGGTATTCACAGATCCCCCTTACAACGTGCGCGTAAAGGATATTGTCGGATTGGGTAAATCAAAGCACGACGAGTTTAAAATGGCGTCGGGAGAAATGAATCAAAATCGCTTTTCACGGTTTCTCGAAGATGTTTTTCTTAATCTTATAAAGCACTCCTCTGATGGGTCAATTCATTATATTTGTATGGATTGGAAGCATATTGGCGAAATATCAGCTGCAGGAAAGATTTATTCAGAGATGAAGAATTTAATAATCTGGGTAAAAAAGAATGGAGGTATGGGATCGTTCTATCGTTCGCGGCATGAGCTTATCTTCGTGTATAAAAACGGTAAAGGGAAACATGTTAATAATTTTATGCTTGGTCAGACAGGACGTTATCGGACAAACGTCTGGGAGTATGACGGCATGAATTCGGTTGGAAACAAAGATCGTGATTTGCTCGAAGATCACCCGACCGTGAAGCCTGTTAAACTGGTTGCAGATGCAATACTTGACTGTAGCAATTACAGCGACATCGTTTTAGATGTTTTCCTTGGCTCCGGAACTACGCTTATCGCTTCCGAACAAACGAACAGGATTTGTTACGGATCGGAGTTGGATCCGAAATTCGTAGACTTGACGATACGTCGATATCTGCGATTCATGAAGCAATACGAGAAGTCTGTCGTAATAAAACGTAATGGTCTTGTGTTGACGGATAATGAAATAATGCAATTTGTTCAATGAGTTATAGCGAACAGTTTTTAGACAATGTACAGTCTTTTGGAATACTTGGATATTCTGTTGACAAGATAATAGACCTCGTAGACCCCGAAGACGAAGAGCAATTTCGCAATGATTTTGCAGATCCTAAAAGCTGCGTGTATAAAGCATACCGGAAAGGCAAGACAACGGGCGAATACAATCTTGATAAAGAACTGTTCGATGCTTCAACCAAATCGCATGACGTTGATGCTAATGAGGCACTGAAAAACCGTCTGCAGCGCAATAAAATCGATGATATGATTTATACGCACTTTAGTATATGATAGAACACTTGCAGAAACTTCCTCCTGAAATCGTTGAGCGTTTCCTCGAAACGCGTGACGCAAAAAGGACAGGCATCGCACCTGTTCTTGCGGATTATATTTTGCAGGTAAACGAAGCTTCGAATCTTTTTCGCCGATATCGCTCCGTTACCGAATGTGCGAGACGGCTACAGAAGTCATATCCTGCCCTATCGATTTCGACTTGCAAAAGCCGAATTTACGACTCAATCAACTACTTTAACTCGGACTGTACGGTTACATCAGATGCGTGGAATCTCTATTTTGCTGATCAGATGATGAAGCTAAGCGAGGTAAATCTTGTTGCACACGATCTGAAAGAAGCTCGCGTATGCTTCGAAAAGGCAAGAGCTTATCGCATTGCTGCATCGGCGAATGCAATTAACCCCGACCGGGTTAAATTTAAACCGCAAATTGTCTCTGCAGACATGGAGTTGCAGAGAATGGGGATTAAGAGGAAAGGTATTCTTGAGGCTTATTCTCAGGGCCTAAAAATCATAAACGACAGAGATGTCAGCCAGAACGACAAAGATCGTTTGAAAAAAGAACTATCCGTCGAATTAGGAATAAGCGATATAGAGCATGAAAATTCGTAAATATTCGGAAGATATCTTCGGGCAAAATTATCTGACTGTTGCACAGATCCTCGCGAAACTTGCGGATCCGACTTTTCTCTTTGGTGAACTCGGGCGTGGATCCGGGAAAACCACACACATATTGGCCCCACGACTTGACAGAGTGCAATGGGATATGAAAGGCAGTGTGTTGTTGCTTGCTGCTCCTACCTACAAAACGATCCTTGACAATATATTGCCGGGATTGATGGAGTATTTCTATGAGAACTACGAACGTGGCGTTTATTTCGAGATCGGAAAAGAGCCTCCCAAACATTTTAAAAACTGCTTTACCTATATTGACGGATGGCGGCATACGCTTTCGTTTTGCGAGGGTACGGTTGTGCAGTTTGTGTCTGCAGATAGACCCGAGAGCGCGCTGGGTAAAAACGGTGCACACTTGTTTATCGATGAGATTCTTCGCATACGTGAAGATAAATTCACGGAGCGAATCATGCCGGCGATGCGCTCGGATCGTTCCAAGTTCGGACATTCGCATTACTTCATGGGAATAACCGGAACATCGTCAACTCCCAATTTCGAGACGGATGAGGATTGGTTTACCAAGTACGAAAGTAATATGGATGCAGAACTGATTGATTCGATTATCGAAATCGCATACGAGGTAGATATAAGGCTTGCAGAGCTTTTCGAGGCTGAAAGAAGTTTGGATGTTGAAAAACAAAAAAAACTGCGCAAATTTGTCGAAAGATGGAATCAGCGCTTGTATGAGCTTCGGAATGGGCAAACGTACTACATGCGTGCATCATCGTTTTCAAACATTAAAATTCTCGGATTAGATTACATACGTAATCAGATAAAATCGATCAAAGACCCGGATAAGCTAAACACCTCGATTTTAGCAGTTCGGAAGCATAAAGTAAAAGATCGATTTTTCGGCCGATTCGGGAAGGAGCATCTGTTTCAAGACAGCTATGTGTATAACTACATTGATGCGGTTGCTGCCGGAGAAACGCTGAATCACTCCTGCCGAAACCTCAAGTACTGGAATCCTGATGAACCGCTTTATTTGGGCTACGACCCGGGGCCCTTTACGAGCATTGTCGTGGCACAACGCAACAGGAGGAAGAAGGAGCTGCGACAAATAAAAGACATGTGGGTAATACACCCCGAGCAGCACAAAGAAATGGCAGTGAAGCTTGACGATTTCTTCCGTTATCACAAACGCAAAGTGATTTATCTGTATTACGACCGTGCTGCAAATCAGCGCGATCCTCAGTACAGGAAATTCTATCCTCTTACAGGTGACCTGAACGACACGGATGCCATATTGCTGCAAACCGAGCTCACGAAATTAGGATGGACAGTCATGCCCATGAGCCGGAATCAGCCGGTTATCTTCTATGTACAACACTACCGTCTGCTTAATATCCTGTTCGGCAAAAATGATGGCAACAGGGATAGTATCTATATCGACGAAAACGAATGCGAAGCAACCGTATCGAGCATTTATCATTCTCCATTAAAACGCACTGAGGGCAGGGCCGAACTGGACAAAAGCAGCGAAAAAGAACTCGATTATAAAGACCAGCCTTTTTATTCGACACAAATTGCAACAGCTCTGATGTATCTGCTTTGGGGCTTGTACAGCGATCTGCTTCCGGACTCCGAGCGCAGGCAGATTACTCCTGCAGGAGCGGGAACATACTCTCTCTGATAAAAATTGTCCTTTTGTCTTAATAGTAAATGTGCTTTCTTCGCAACATGAAAACGACAACAGGAAGCAAAGCAATAGATCGCATGCGCAGTTTAAAGCTGCTGCCTGATGCCTGTTTCGGGATAATGTTTATTAAAGAAAACGGCACTGTTCGCGTATTTGAAAAATGCAGACTCCGGGCAGCACGAAGAGACGAGGGGCTAAGCATATCTGCAGATCATTACCTGTATTTTGTTGATATGGAGAGCAACGTCCCCAAAACATGCTTTAAAAAACTTATTCGAAAGGTGTCGTTTCCTCCTGAATTTGAATGGTTAACCGTAAAATGGTTTGAGTAATGGATAATGTAACAGTTGAATTTACAGGCAAAAATCGCGGATTTGCGAGTTCTAACAGTTCCGTCATGACTTTTGAGATACAAGGCGTGTCGGAGCGCGAGGATATCCGTTTTCGCGAATTTCAATCGCTTTACAGTAAATATGCGACCGAACGCAATTCGATGAAGTTGCAAGAATACACCGTTCCGCTTTGGGGAGAGGGACATAACTTGTACCCGCAAGAGGTGTATTCCGTTATCTCGGAGAACAAACTGCTACCGGAGGTGATTGAAAAGCAGGTTCGATTCATATTCGGTAAAGGCCCACGTCTGTATCAAGAGCGTATTGTCGGCGAAGAAGACAGCAAGCGGCGTGTGCGTGTTCCGTTTTACGACTCGCAAATAGAAGCGTGGCTCAATTCGTGGGAAGAAAAAGGCTATGAGCACTACTGGAAGTACTTGCGAAACATCATTGTAGATTACTATCACGTCAAAACGTGTGTTACGAAATATCACTTTAACCGTGGACGGCGCGTGGGTGCTCAAGCTCCCATATCCGCGCTATCCTATGTGGGGGCCGACGAAGCGCGTCTGGCTGCAAAAGGGGACTTCTTTGGCAAACGCATCAAGAACGAAGATTGTGCTTACGTTGTCGTAGGTGACTGGCTGAATATAAGCGGAAGCAAATACGATGTATTTAATCGCTTATCGACTGCAGATCCTTTCGCCTATCCGGTCGCAGTCGCTTTCAATATCGAAAAAACATTCACGAAGTGGGTTTATTCCGTGAATGACTGGTTTAAAGGTTTGTACGAATGGATAAAAGCATCCAATCTTTCGCCCCGTTACCTCAATTCATATCTGAAAAATGCCCTCAATGCTCACGTGCATGTGATCATTCCCGGAACTTGGTATAAGGCACAAGAAACAATCTTGCAGGGGATCTGCGAAAGCAATCTCATTGGCGACGACAAGATGCCGGTACAGACCGAATACAAGGGAGTAAAACTTGTTGACGACGAAGGAAGTCCATTCCGATACTCGGCATCGATGATGGATGAATTGATTACCTGCGAACTGCGGCGCATCACTTCACTTATGTCCGGAGAAGGGAAGAATCAGGGAAAGCTCTATGCAACGACGAAGTGGGGTGAGGACGGATGGAAGTTTGAAGACTTTCCATCGAAATTTCAGGAGTATTTCAAATCGGTTATCGACTACGACAAGCGCGCGGATCAGGTGATACTTGCCGGAAAGGGCATTAGCAGCTCGATAACGAACGTTGAGAACGACGGAGTAATAAGTAAATCGGGCAGCGACGTGTATTACAACTATCTGATTTACGTAGCTACACTCACACTCGATGAGTTTTTTATTACTGAAGAAATAAACCGTGCGATACATCTCAATTTCCCGTACGCAAAAAAAATGGGAGTCAAACTCGGTTTTTGGATCGATATACCTGCCAAACAGCAGGAGACTTCTCCGGCTGAGCGGATGGGAAACACGGCCACAGCAGACCCTGTAAAACCTCAAAACAAGTAAAGAGCATGAAACTGATTATTCCTTTCAGGCGCGACAATTTTGCAGAAGAGATGAAACCGAAACTGTCGGGCAGCAACGTAACCCTCGAATTCGAAAATATCGAGAGTACGCTCGTAAAAGTAGGTGTAGAAATATCGGATCTGATCGGAGCAGCACTGTATGAGAAGCTGTGCGAAAAAAGCGCTTCGGCGAATGCGGAACTGAATGACGAAGCGCACGATCACCTGCAACGTGCGATGTTGCATTTTGCACTGTTTCAGCATGCTATTTTTCTCATTGCCCGCATCGGGAACGATGGTATAACGGTAAAGAAAAACGAGGATGAAACAACTATTTTCAAGTATCAAGCGGATGAATTGAAAAACGAGCTGATAAAAACCGGGTGGTTCTGGATGAACCGCCTTATACGCATGCTTAACGAACATGCTTCGGATTTCGGCGACTGGGAGAATTCAGCAGCACAGCAGGAGTTAAAAGCATTACCGGTATCGTCTGCCGATTTCGACAAATGGGTAGGCGTGAATTCCGATTTCTTTATGTTGCATGCGCGTTGGATTATTCGCGAGGTGTGGACAGACTGTGTGCTTTCGAGGCATAAGCAGGCTTCTAAAACGGACAAAATTGCCCGCGCGCTGTGCTACGAGGTGATGGCGCGCGCCTGCATGCGCCTCGCTTACTATGCACTGCCCGAGCCTATCAGATTGGACATCAACAACGAGATGGGCAAAAATCACAATGCGCAGGCCGACACTTTTATTCGAGAAAAAGTTTCCGCACAATTTCAAGCCAAAGCGGATGCGTATTGGCATGCAGTCGAACAGGAGTTGGCGAGTGAACGCTTTGCATCCGAAAAAGTATCGAAGCAGGCACATAAACCCTATCAGGCGCAACAAATAGATTCTTTTGCTTATTGATATATGAAACGCATCGAACTGAACGGAAAAGCATCCTTGTCGCTACCGGAGTGCTGGGAGGAACTGAACGAGAAGCAGGTGTTTTTTACCTTCCGGCAGCTGTCTCGGCTGTTTGCCGGAGAGCTCACTCCTTTCGAGTTTCAGCTACAGCTGCTGATAGAGCTGACGGGATACCGGCCCGGGCTCCGGTTTCGCAGTTACGACGAAGAAAAGAAAGAAAACATCCGTCATAACCTCATTTTTTTGGCGGAGCAGCTCGATTTTATTTTCAGTGTCGATGAAAATAAGATTACGCCTATTTACAATTTCAAGCGCAATCCTTTCGGCCCGCAGTCGCCGGTTTATTTCAATCGCGATGTAACGGTAGAAACAAACATAACGGCTCGACAATACGCAGACTGTGTCGATCTGCTTACTGCTATACAGTCGCAGCAGGACGATGTACATGTGGCAGAGCGTTGCTCGCTGAAACTCGTTTCGATTCTGCAGGGATGCACGGAAGAAGAAGTGCGAAATATGCGTCCCGAATTCGTATTTGGAATGATTTATTGGTTTACGTCGATTTGCCATTTTTTCCGCGAGCATCCGGTCTTCGGTATCCTGTACTCGCGCAGCAAAGCCGAAACCGACGAAAGCAAAATAAGCCTCGGAATGAGTGAGATTATTCTTTACCTCGAAAAGGAGGGATACGCCTTTGTCGAAGATAAGAACCTGATCGACTTCTTTTATGCGCAAGTCAAAGCGCTTAAGGACACAATCAACAAAGCAATCGGCAACGGAGCAAAGATTGAAGATATAGCTTCTGCTACCGGGCTGAGCACTTATAACATACACAGATTAAGCAATGAATAACACAGATTACATCGTAAACCTGTTTCGCTACTTCTCGAAATTCGTACCCAAGCACGTACTGAAAGAGATGTTCCGTCTCCCTGCTGGGACTCAAAGTCACGGATATGCCGAATTTGCAAGCGAAGCGCTTGCGCAGCCGGACGACAGCGTCATCGGAGATATCGGAGCCTTTATCGTTTCGGCAAACCGAAAATATGTCTCGGATCGAATTAAGGCGAATAAAGGCATTGTGCTGTTCGTGGAATACGGCACATTCAGTTACGATCCGGGGGCCACGGAGGGCGTAAAAGAACAAATCGCCGTAACGGTATGCCGCGAGTTCGGTTTTCAGAACAACGACAACCTGAATGAGGCCCTGCTTATGAACACTACCAACAACATACTGACACGCATCTTGCGACAAATGTCCGCGGATCAGGGAGAGTTGGAGGCTTGCGGACTCGGACGACTTATTAATTTCCCTGCCGAAATCTTGCCCGTCGATTCGGAGACCTTCTTCGACAATTCGGGCTGGACGGCACTATTCGAAAATTCGCATACGGAATTATGACAGCAAAAGAACAAGAATTTTTAGAGAACTTTCGAGCCCTTGAAACTTGGGCCGAACGGTTTAATTATCTGATTGAGCTCGGCGAACAGCTTCCGTCCATGCCGGATGAGCTAAAAACATCGAACAACCGCATACACTCCTGCACAAGCCGGACTTATTTTGCCGTACTCCGTCCGGGCGGCAAACTGAGACTACATGGATGGAGCAACGCTGCGATACCGAGCGGCATTATGGCTATGTTACGCTTGCTGTACGATGGCTGCAGTACGGAAGAAGCAGCCGGAGCATCGGAATTTATACAGCAAAGCGGATTGCTCGAAAGTCTTAGTCTCTCGCGCCGTGAGGGGCTTCTTGATATGATCGGACGACTTATCGATTGATTTTTTCTTCATATATTTGGTTTATAGTTTTTTAGCCCGCCCCATTTGTGAAAATCGGGCGGTTTTTTGTTTTTTTAAGAGGAAAGTAGCGAAAGAATTTGCAGAATGATAGTATTTATACTATCTTTGCAATGTCAAACAATAACTAATATATACAATATGAAACGCTACAAAGTATCAGAAATCATCCGAATGTTGGAAGCTGACGGTTGGTGTCTATGCAAGCACAAAGGGACAAGCCACCGGCAGTTCAAGCATCCAGCAAGGAGAGGGAAAGTAACCGTAAATGGCAAACCAAGCGACACGCTAAGTCAAGAACTGTTAAACAGCATTTTCAAACAAGCGGGGTGGAAGTAGCCACCTCGCACAATAAAAATAAAACATATGCAAACACTGAAAGTAGTAATCGGATGGACTGAAAATAACTATTCAGCCGTCTGTGAAGAAAAAGATATAATGGGCGTGGTGGTAGCAACCCATAAAGACCTCGAAGCTTTGAAACAAGCCTTTGCAGAGGCACTCCAATTCCATATAGAAGGATGTCTCGAAGATGGAGATATTTTGCCCGAATACCTGAAGGCAGGTGCCTACGAGTTGGTTTTCGAATTGCAAATATCCGCCGTCCTGCACAAGTTTGACAAGATGCTTACCCGCTCGGCTCTCTCCCGCGCAACGGGTATAAACGAACGACAACTGGGACATTATATGTCTGGACATCGCAAACCGCGCCCAGACAAACAAGCACAAATCCTTGCCGGTATCCGAAAAATAGGCAAGGAACTTGTTAGCGTATAAAAGGTTATTGTTTGACAGCTTATTGCTTTTATAGCTAACACTCCTCCCCTGCACCGCCGGCGCAGGGGATTTTTTGCTTTGTCTTGCTTTTTTTTCAAAACAATTACTATCTTTGCCCTGCCCAATAAGTTGAACAAAAGACATTAAAAATACCGAACCTCTCATACCTGTAACTCCGCGTTGGCCGGAGTTCCGGTTTCAACTCCGGTGGGCGCAGGTATGCGGGGTTTCGCTTTTTATGTTTTATGGACTTTAAAGATATACTTAAACAACTGTCGGAAAGAGTAGTCAAACTAAAAGACAATTTGCAAACAGAAGAATCTGTAAAGAATGCCTTGATTATGCCGTTTTTACAGGCATTGGGGTATGACGTGTTTAATCCGTTTGAAGTAATACCTGAGTTTACTTGCGACATCGGTACGAAAAAAGGAGAAAAAATTGATTATGCAATTCAAAAAGACGGGAATCCCGTTATATTGATAGAGTGTAAGCATTGGGGACAAGACTTAAATTTGCATGATAATCAACTTCTCCGCTATTTCCATGTTTCGTCGGCCAAGTTCGGCATTTTAACCAATGGTGTAGTTTATAAATTTTATACGGATTTGGAACATGAAAACAAAATGGATGAACGTCCATTTCTTGAAATCAATATGCTTGATTTGCGCGACAATCAGATTGAAGAATTAAAACAATTTCATAAATCTTATTTCGATATCGATACGATTCTTAATGCAGCGAGTGAACTTAAGTACATGAAAGGACTAAAGGATTTAATATTGGAAGAAATAAACAGCCCATCGGAGCAACTTGTTCGCATGTTTGCAAAGCAGGTTTACGGTGGCTTAGTTACGGCAAAAATCATTGAGCAGTTCACAGATCTTACACAGCGTTCATTCAAGCAAGTAATAAGCGACATGATTACCGATCGCTTCAAAAAAGCGATCAATAAAGAAAAAGACGAAGAAAAATCAACGGAATCTACAGCCTCGACCGAATCGGAAGCGTCCGACATTCCGCTTATCGAAACCACAGAAATGGAAAAAGAGGCCTTTTTTATCGTAAAGGCCATTTTGCGAAAACATATCGATATAGAGCGCGTTTACGAGAGGGATACGCAAAGTTATTTCGGAATCCTGCTTGACGATAACAATCGAAAACCTATTTGCCGGCTTTACCTGAACTCTTCTCGCAAATATCTTGCTACTTTCGACGAGAATAAGAAAGAAGTAAAACATCTATTGGAAAGCCTTGATGACATTTACAAATACGAAAACGAAATCATACCAATATTAAAGAAATACGAAGGAGAATAAGAAATAATCAGACTTTCTTTCAGCCCCCGAAAAATTTTCTGTAATTTTTCGGGGATTTTTCTTGCGCATTTAAAAACTTTCTTCTACTTTTGTGGTGTTCAAAGTTTTTAATCATTGTTGGCGTGGATTTGCGCCGAAAGAGTTCGGCTTTTTTTATGTCCATTCCATACCGATAATAATATGGCGGTTTCGCCCCGTGAGGTTACTGTAATGGTACTTCAAGCCAACTTTGATTGACTTTGAACAACGGGTAGCGAAACCGTTTCTTTTTTCGCTAATGTTCAAAAATTATCAAAGTATGAAAACAACCAAAAAACAAACCCCGCGGGTAGAAGCTACCATGCGCGGATCGGTAGGCGTAGGCAACTTTCGCCGCACGCTCAACAGCATTCTCACCGAAGTAGCCAATGGCAGCCGGCGCATTCCCCTTTCCGTTTACGAAGGAGCCGGCACCATGGTCTATCACATCCATCACGAGGGCGTATATTTCACCCTACAGATAGCTCAGAAAGGAGGTGAAGTATGAACGCTTTTCTCCAATCCCGCCCACACCTGCAAGCCTTGTTGGGCTTCGGCGTATCGCCACAAGACACCCCTTTGCATGGGGTAGTGAAAGAATTGGGCGATGCACTGCAAATGCAATGCGAGTTGCTTACACTTGACGATCTGGACAGGGACATGTTTCAAAACATTGAAAACGTAATTGTTTCTGTAGCTTCCATACGCAGCATCTTGCAAAAAGTGCTAAAGGAACATCAACAACATTATCACGCTCAGCAGAAAGGAGGGGCATAATGAAAAAACAACATAACAACCCCGAAGAAGTAAAAACAGGGGGGGGCAAAAAGCCCTTCGATGTGGAGGGCAACTCTCCGGAGGAGATTATCTACAACTGCGGCCGCTTCGGTTTGCCTCGCGAACAGGCTCTTGCCTTGCTGCGCCCCAAGCTCGGAGTAGTGGAAGCGCGGCGTCTTCAGGAAGCGCTCTCCGATCCCGGAAGCCCGGAGTGGCGCTGTTACGCCGACGGAATGGCTGCCGGCGAAGCCGAAATAGCCGTATCGCTCCACGAGAGTGTTCAAGAGTCCAAGCGCGATTCTTATAAGAATTTCTCTGCAGAGAATCGGCGCAGGGCGATTAACCGGAGTATTCGCGAGAATTTCGGCATCGGAGATGAAGATGTCTGAAAAAATGATTATATTTGTCGTATCACACAAAAAACTAATAACTATGTTGTTACTTGTTATTCTTTCGGTGTTTTTCATTATCGCAGCAGCAGTGAGCGTGCTGCGCATAGCCCTTTACGGCGGCAGCCTGCTGAAGCCCGACTTCCGCAAGGCCCTGGAACGCATCAACGATGGGAATGTGTTCGGCCCGATGATGACCGAAGGGCGACTGTATAAAGCCAACGTGATTGCATATTACGTCACACTCGTATTGTGCGTAGCAGCTATTGTCTTGGTTTTGCTGTATTTGTTTAGATAAACGGCTGAAAATTCCGTACGTGTATGAAGCCTGTGCATATCCTTGCACAGGTTTTTTTTGTCCTTTGTTTTTTTTTTCTTGCTCTCTAATTTTGACACATGATATCCGATCAAATCATAAAATCCGATTTTATTGTCAGTGTCCTCGAACGCGATGTGTTGAATGTATTCAAGGCGCAGCGTCTTATAGCACAACACAACGTATATGTCGAAGGGCGCAACTTGAAGCAAAAGCGCGGAAAGGGATCGAGTATCGGGCAACGGAGCGGAGCGCTTATGGCATCGCTGAGCAACCCGGATTATTCGATATCTTCTTCCGGATCGTTTTTGGTCGTTGCCAACATCGTGAAGCACATGCGTTTTCTTGATATGAAAAAACGAGGCAACCGGAAAATATACAACCGGCAAGTGTGGGGCATTTTATACAACAATACACTACCTGAGATTAAGTATAGTTTCGGTTCGTCAACACGTGATTTGCTTGGCGAAGAATTGCAGCGTGCATTCGATAAATATGAAAAAGGTTAAAAATATTATCTAAAAAATAAGAGATAAATGGCAAAACTATCCGACGACTTAATCTCTTGGCGACTGTCTCTCAATGCCGGAGGCGTGCAAGGAGAGCTCAACAATGTGTCGTCCGCTATACGCACCTTAGAGAAAGACAACATCGCATTGGGTAAAAGCATCAAAGATGCCGAAAAGCAAATGCGTGAATCCGAGAAGCAAATGGATAAACTCAGCAAGGCGGGCAAAAACAACACACAAGCATTCAAGGAGGCGCAAGCCAAGCACCGGGAGGCTGCGGAAGATATCAAAGAGCTAAATAAAAGGATTGCAGAAAACAATCGAACCATCGAGACAAACAAAAAGCAGTACAAATCGCTCGAAGGCAGCATGAAGTTGAACGAGATGACGATGCATCAGCTGAAAAAACGAGCTGCTGAGCTGAAAGAGCAGATGGAACACACTTCTGCAGGTGCCAACCCGAAGGAGTATCGAAGACTGGGAAAAGACTTGGGAGCTGTTGAGAAGCAAATGAGTGTGCTGGGTAATAAAAACAAAACATTGCTGCAGCAGTTTTCCGGAATGAATCACCCGGTTGGCACTGCCGCCAAATCGGTTACCGGTTTCGGACAGGCGTTAAAAGCGTTAGCTGCGAACCCAATAGGTGCTATAATACTCGCAATCGTGGTCGTTTTTACTGCATTTTTCAAAGTGGTTAAAACATCCGAAGAGGCAACACATAAGTTGAATCAGATTCTTGCGCCGCTGAAGGTGCTTTTCGATGCGATTCTCAATGTGCTACAAAAGCTTGTTATTGTGCTTCTCGACTTCGTAAAGACAGCTCTTGGAGGGCTTGCAAAAATACTCTCTCTGCTTCCCGGAATAGGAGATGCTTTCGAAAAAATAAATGAAAAAGCACAAGAGGGGATTGAGCTGGAAAAAGCAAAACAGGAGCTTGATATTAATGCGCGTAAGTTACTCGTGTCCAATGCTGAAAAAGAGCGAGAAATAGCCCGTTTGCGAAACGAGGCAAAAAAGAAAGATAAACTGTCCGACTCCGAACGCCTTGCTGCCTTGGATGAAGCGCTACGTCTCGAAGGAGAAATAACTGCCGCGAAAGTGGCACAAGCGAAAGAGTCCCTTAAAGTCGCCCAAGCCGAAGCAGCCCGGGCTGGTAATACCAAGGAAGTAAATGATATGCTCGCCCAAAAGCAAGCAGACCTGATAAGCGCGGAAACAGAGCACTACAACAATACACGCCGTTTGGAGTCGGAGCGCTCCAATCTGGTTCTCGAAATGCAGCGGGACACTGCCGAGAAAGCGAAAAAGATTCGGGAAGACCTTATCAAAGACAACGAGTTGGCATTGCAGAGAGAAATAAACCTGCTAAAAAAGCAAAAAGCAGAAGGCTTGATCACCGAAGAAGAATTTTCGGCAAAAGAGATTCAGCTTACCATAGAAAGCGTGCAGGAAAAACTGAAAATAAAGGGACTTGAGAAAGATAAAATAGCAGAATTGGAATCGCAGCTAACCGATCTCATGCTCAAAGAAGCGGAAAAGAGATTAAAAGTGCTGAATGATACAAAAATAGATGTCGCCATCGAAACTAACGCCTACAACGAAAGACTAAAAGCCCTCGGTTTGTATGGGATTGAATCCAACAAAATGACCGAGGCGCAATTACGAGACAAGCTGGACTTAGAGACAGAATTTCAGGAAAAACTCACCGCCCTCACATTGAAATCGGAGGAGGAAAGGTATAAAGCAAGCCTTATCGAAACCGGTGTAAATGTAGAAGACCCATCAGCTCTCGAGGGTGAAAAGCTAAAAGTGTATGAACGCATAAAGGCCGAACATGAGGCAAACGTAAGCAAAATACAAGATGATGCTAACAAAAGCAGAATCGACTCTAAGAAGAAATTTGATGACGATTTGCTAAAGTCGATTCAAAAGTCGAATACGGCAGCTCTTAGCGCTATCGATGCCGCAGAGCAGGCGAAGATTTTGCAGCTAAAAGAAAGTCTTTCGGAAAAACTCAGCACACAGAACTTAAGTAACGAAGAGATGCTTCGTGCGCAAGACGAATACAATCGTCAAGTGCGTGAAGTGGAAGCTCGTTCCCTTGCCGATCGACTTGCTGCTCAAGAGGCGTACGCGCAACAGCTACGAAGCATTGAAAACCCAAGCGAGGAGCAGCAGAAAGCTCTCGAAGCCGCCGAAGCTGCCGTGCGAGCCACACAAGCAAAAATTTACGACAACAAGATATCTGACGAAAAATCCTATCAAGATCGTCGAAAAGCAGTACTGCAGCAATACGGACTTGAAACTACTGCAATGCAATACAATGCAGAGATGGAGGCGCTGCGCAAGCAACACGAAGACGGTCTATTAAGCGTCGAAGAATATGAGCAGGCTAAACTGCAGCTGAAGCTGAAGTATGCGCAGGATTACGTTAATCAGGCCGGGCAGTTCGTTCAGGCCGGGGCCGATTTGGTAAAATCGATCGAGGAGTCTGAAACGGCGGGCATACAGGCGGAATATGCAGAACGCAGTGCGGCATTACAGCAGCAGTTCGAGAGCGGCATTATCTCGCAAGAGCAATACAACTCTGAAAAAGAACGTCTTGACTATGATCAGCGGGCTTCCGAGCTGGAGGTGCAGAAGAAATATGCAGATGCGAACTTTGCCATGCAGGTCGCACAAATCGGTATAGCTACTGCAACGGGAATCATGAATGCATGGGCGTCTGCGTCCATAGCAGGCCCCGCTGCTCCTGTTCTCGCGGGTGTAATGACGGCTTTGCTTGTTGCTACGGCAGCAGCACAGATAGCAACTGCCAACGCCGAGCGCAAGCGGGTAAAGTCGCTTACCCTCGGATCGTCGTCGAGCGGTGGATCCAAATCGACACAACCCAAGACAGGCAGTGTTGTTCTCAAAGATGCACCCGGAGGTTTCGCCGATGGCGGTTACACCGGTGCAGGCGGCAAGTATGAAGTTGCCGGATTTCTTCCGGATGGGCGGGCCTACCATCGCGGCGAGTACTTCGTGGCACAGGAAGAAATGATGCATCCCGAAGTGGTGCCTCTGGTACGTAGGATAGAAAATATCCGACAGCGCCGTACACGCAAAAATCCACTTCCTGATTCCTTTGCGGATGGAGGATACACTGCACCGAGCCCTTTGCTGACGGTAAACGATGATCTGATCGGACGATTCGAGAAAGCAATCGAGAAACTGGGAGAAACAAAACTCGAATCCGAAATAAACTATTGGGAATGGAAAAAAGTAGAAGAGAATATGAACAAAGCTCAAAATTTTGCTAAAAAATGATACGAATAATTGACAAAAAAACCGGAGAGGATTTCGATCTCCCGAAAGACTTTAAGATTTCCATTGAAGACAAGAATCCGCTTTTCTCCGAACATGGAGGGCCTATATCGCTACCTGTGCGATTTGAGCATACGGATAAGAACAAAAGGCTGCTCGATTTCTCGCTGAGATTGTCGCGTACGGACAGGCCTGTCGACTCTCGCGAAGTCATCATCATGAGCGGGTTGTATCAGGCTGTCGGTAACATGAAAACACTTTCCATAAGCGAAGGATCGGGATATACGGAGTGTGTAATCGTCTCAGGAGAAACGAACCTGTATGCGCGCATGAAAGAAACGAGCATGCAGAAAGTGTTCGAGAACGAGGTTCGCAACGACTTCAATGTAAATCCGTCTAATCCGAAACTCGCGGTAGCTCAATGGGTAAATTGGCTCGATAAGGTTATGTGCGGAGATGTTACAGACGATTTCAACGTCTATCCCGTATGCTGTTCAATAGAAAAAACTGAGCGGCATTATGAATATTACAATTTTATCAACCATCAGGGCCCGATTAAATATCATCCGTTGGAGCCGATACCCGACTCTATTAAATCCGATGTGTCGGGGAGGCAGTATTACGCTCTTAACGGGAATAAAGAATACCGCATCAAGCCACAGGGATCGGAAATAAGAATTACGATTCCTGTCGGATACGGTGTTTCTCCTTTTTTGAAATTCAGCTATGTCCTGAAGAAAATCTTTGCTTACTTCGGTTTCGAACTCAGCGATGATTATCTGCAGCAATATCCGGACTTTGCAAATTTAAACGTGTTGAATAACACCTACGACGCAATCATGTTCGGGAAACTGTATTATCACCAGCTGGTTCCGACATGCAGCGTATACGATTTTCTAAAGGCGGTTCGGCTTACTTTCGGATGTGAATTCGTAAAAGATAAGAATTCGAGAAAAGTAAGCATGCTGTTTTACGAGAAAATATTCGAGCCCGGCCCCTCGATGGAAAATATAATTGCCGTATCCAAGCAGGAAATAGGGATAGGTGAGGCCAAGAATCTGAAACTGTCGTCGCAGCATACACTGCGTCCAGCGACATGGAAGGATACAATACGCTATTTTCAAGAGATACCCTCATTAGGCGATTATGACGATAACTTCACAAAGTTTGTTCCGCGGATACTTCGCTATCAAGATTATATGGAGACGGTCGATGACCTTGTATCCTTTCTCTGTAGCGATGTGCTTGATTGGTTCGATGCGTCATTGCCGTTTCCGGAAGAGGAGCGAGGCAGTAAACGAGAGACCGTTTACATGGAGCGCATTGATTTGCTTGCGTTTCGGCGTATAAACGAGGATTATCAGAATGGTATTTATAAGAATTTCCCTTATGTAGGCAAGCCACGAATTTTAAATACCATGATTCGGGACTCAACCGGGAAAGAGATAAAGGAGCCCTCGGAGACGAAATGTCCGATTATGTTTGCTTTCCCGCGTGGAAGGCATGTACAAAGTGATAAGAAATACGACAAAGGTATGAGCGACAAATATTTCTACGGTTCTACGCATGCTTACAATGCAGCGGGAGATCCGGTCAGTCCGCATGCATTTAACCTGAATTACGGAGGGGAAAGGGGGCTTTATGAAAAGTTCTGGAAGCGTTACGACCTCTTTCTTCGTAACGATGTGCAGACTGTTCGTCGAAGCATACAGCTTGATGCTGATCAGGTTGCTGACTTCGATATGCTTAAGTTGTACGTTATCGATAATCAGATCGCTGTATTCAAATCAATTAAATACGAGATACAGCAAGATGGTATAGAAAACATAGAGGCAGAGTTTGTATTATTAAAAACACATAATTAAAAAATTGAAAAACATGGCAATACTTGAAGTAACAGGAAATAAACAGCTGTATAATTTTGTGGGAAATCCGGTTTTGTTCAAAGTAAACGTAGACTCCCCCGATGCGCTTAAGGTGCTTCTCACAATAAAACATTTTCGAGAGAACGCTTACGAAGCAAAGGAAGTTTCACTTTCCTTTTCTCCTTACAAGCGCGCAGGAAAATACTATATCGAATTCGATATAGCGAGTGTGCTTGAGTCGTACTGCTGCCCCATTTTTGAACGAAAACAAATCGACGGAAGATGGACGAACGGCGAGGTGAGATATAGTATATCTTTCCCTGATTTCCCGTCCGTGCAGGTTCCTGAGAAATGCGCAATGCCCGGAGGTGTGTCCGATACGGTATTTCTCAATCTTATGAAAAAAGGAACAGATATTTTCGCAGAGCGTTTTCTGAACATAACAAACCTGTTTTTATTCTCAAACCGAAGCTCAAGCAAAGCGAGTACGGTTTATTATAAGAGCGAGCTTTGCAAAGCATGGTTTATACGTTTCGACAATCACGAGTTTCATGTCGTCAACTCGGCAGGGAATGTTTTTTATCCGCTTCCAAACAAGACAGGTGAATCGGGTCAATATTTTGATGCTGTTGATCTTGCCGAGGCTTATGAAGTGATAAAGCCTACAGACGGCATTATGTATGTGCTTGTAGATGGCCTTGCTGTATTTTATGTACAGGTGCTGCCTGATCCGGTGAGGGAAGAGAAGTATCTGCTTGAATTCCGAAATTCGTTCGGATTTATGGAGCGGATACTGCTTACCGGCAAAATGAAATACGAGCCGGAGTTCACGAAAGGCGAAGAATTCTCGGTTAACGAAAGTAATATTCTTCGCAAGAGAAATCGGCGTTCTTCTTTCGTTCAAAAATATAAAGGAGATATTGGCTATAAACGCATGAGTGATATACTCTTTTTGCAAGATTTGCTGCTGAGCGACGAGGTTCGCATATACAACGAGCTTTCTGAAGAATTCCTGCCTTGCAGCGTTTCTGCAGAGATATCATTGTCGATGCTGCAAACCGAACCGGAATCAATCCCTATCGAGATAAAAGTACTCGATTCGGAGAAATATATCTCGATCGACTACAATTACAGGGTATTTGATAAGACGTTTTCAGAGCAGTTTAATTAGCGTCTGTTTTGTCCTTTACATCTTCTTAGTTCGAAATTAATTTTGCAAAAAAAAACAAACATATGGCAGACTCATTTGAAAAAATCTTGAACGACATCGAAGGCATACGCACAGAGACAAGGAAAGAGCGGAATACGCAATTCCGTGTCGGAGGCGTAATGCGCCGGATTTTTGAATTTCTCTTCTCCCTGTTCCGCGAAAAGACAACGGTCTATTACTCGAAGTCTGATCCAAGGACGACTAACGTAATCATAACCGGAGACAAGTGGATCACTCCTAACCTCATTGAGTACACAGATATCGATGGGGTGTGGATAAACCTGTCAGGAACGGTGTATGAAAACGGAGCAACAATATTCAATGCTGATGTGATTCGCTGCAACGGCAGTCGTAAACTTATTATAAATGCAAACGGTAATCGTAATTATCTAATCAAAAACAAGTAAAAAAATGGCAACAACAATTGAGGCGACCTTGCTAATCAGGTCGATGACAGAAAAGGAAGTAGGCACAGAAAAACCCATGCTTATGAAAAATGAGCTCCTGTGTGTTAAAGATCGAGGGTTTAAGATCGGAGATGGAGTAAAAACAGCAGATCTTTTGCCTTATACGGGTGGTATGAAAAAGGACTTGCCGACAGTCGGGGATGAATGGGAGTTCTCGAATCCGTATCACAAGGGAGTTGTTTTCTTTGTTAACCCTGAGGAGGGTTACTTTCTTGTCGTGATGAATCCGGAATATTATTTCCATACACTCAAGCATGGAAGTTTAACTCCTGCTGTGTATTATGCTGAGTTTAACACAGTCTTTATAAACGATCAAATGCCTGACGGATGGCGTCCTGCTACTGCATGGGAACTCAACCGGATGACAAACGATGGAGAGTCTGATGTGATTCATTTTCTTTCCGAGTACGCATCTGCTACCCAAGGAGCATCAAATATCATGTTTGATTTGTTCTCAGGTACGCACGCATCTGAAAGTGAGGTGTATGGAATCGAGGGTTCCGGAGGTAGTCTTGACAGTGTTACACCTCTTACGAAGCAAGGGACTGGTTTTCTTGTTCCGGTAAAAAAAGTATATGTTTAATATGGGAACAGACTTTTTTTATTGGATACGAAAGGCATTTGCGTTCGTGTTTGGCTTTGTTAATTCTGCATTGTTTTACTTTCTGCCGGTCTGGCAGCTCGTCGAAGTGCTTTTCATACTTTTTGTGGCGAGCTACGGAATTGGGCTTGTGTATTCGATTCGCTTTCAACACGAAGATCTTAGTAAAACAAAAACCTTTAAAGCGATTACGGAGTTTACCGTTTACGTGATGCTCATTGCCGGATTTTTCATAATCGGCGAGCGTATGCGTGCGGATAATATGATCATGCGATTTATTGAAATAATTACTTGGGGGTTGATTTACATTTATACCACAAACATCTTCAAAAATCTTACGCGCATGTTGCCGCATGCACGTGGGTTGAAGTGGGTTTATTTTGTTCTCAATCTCGAATTTATAAAACGACTCCCGATGCTGGGAGAATTTAACGACAAAGAAGATGATAACAAGTAAACATTTCTCCGAAAAAGAGTTCAAGTCGTGCTCTCCATCCTGCAGCTTGCAGGATATGAAGCAAAGCACGATGAACAGGCTCGACACACTCCGCGAGTTGGCGGGTATTCCGATAGTGATTAATTCGGCTTACCGGTCGAGCGCTCACGACAAATCAAAAGGTCGTAGTGGTACCGGAGCGCACACGCTCGGGCAGGCTGTGGATATACGCTGCAATACGAGTGAAACACGATTCAAAGTTGTGCAAGCTGCGATCGCTGCGGGTTTTAGTCGTATAGGGATTGATAAGGCATTTGTTCATGTTGACGATAGCAGTCAGCACGCGCAATGCGTAATGTGGTTGTATTAAATCGATTGTTTATGTCAGATATTAAATTTGCAATACTGTTTATTGTCTTTCTGCTTTCCTCATGCCGTGCGTACAGGCAAGATTACAAAGAAATCCGCATGCGAGAAAGCGAAAACTCGGAGATTGACTATAAAAAGAAGTACGAGAGTCAGCTTGAGTTGAATACTCGTATGGAAGAGGAGATTGCTGCGCTTACGGCAGAAAATGTGCGACTAAGTTCCGAGATCAATACGCACGATATCGAATACGACACGGACAAGCCTGTTGATCCCGTAACGAAAACTCCTCCGAAGAGGCGAGAAACAATTCAGACTAACAGAATGCAAAGCGAGAGTTTTTTAAATACTTCTCTTGCGCTTCATTCGAACTCGTATGCTGATTATAGTTTGTTTATTAGACAGATTGATGAACTCGAAGCTGAGCTTTCTGTTAAGAAAAAAGAGCTTGAGGACTATAAATCCTCATTTAAAAGCCGTGCCGCTCTCGATGTTTGGTGGTTCTGGATTTCGGCAGGCGCAGGCTTTGTGCTCTTAATTCGATACTTATTTAAACGAAGGCTTCTGTCTTGGATTATTAATAGAAAGCGGACTGTTTAGTCCGCTTTTTTTATATTCTTTCTACCTCGTTTTGTTGCTTGTGTTATTAGTAACCCTTTGCGTATAAAGCATTTTGTATTCTCATATAAACCTGTATCGTTCGTATGAAAATAGCTCACAAGCGACTGATATTGTATTCCTATACAATCCTTATTTAATGTGCTAAAGATAGCCTTCATAGACCCAAAATAATAGTCTATTTTACTACACTTTACATAAACGTGAAATATTTTTCTCTCTTGTTTCATTTTGCAAAGTTAGTGATTTAGTATTTATGTTCAATAAATATATTGTAATTATGTTTTTTTAACACAACGAATAGTATTTATATTAAATAAAGATATTATCTTTGCATCATCAAACTTAAAAACAGAGAGCAACTGTATAAACGTGCAGAAGAATTATGAAAAGAATAAATTTAAAAGCTCATCTCGACGAAGTAAGTTACAACTACGTATTAGATTATTTCCGTGAATTTCACTATCACAAAACAGGTTTAACCTGTTTCGGAACTTACGACAGTTCAAAATGGATTAAGTTCTTTGACAACGGCAGGGCAAGTTACTCTCCCGGTGGAGATTTTACAAACATCATTGAGTTTGGCAGTTATCAGGACTGTGTAGATTTTGCAAGAATTAAATAATCACACATTTACAAATAAAAATTTAAGATTATGAGAACTAAAAGAATCATCGAAGCAGAGAACTTAAATCTTGCAAAAGAAAATTCAGCAAGATATTTGAGTGAATCAGGATTTTCAGCATACCCATCAGATTTTGACAACTGTGTCAATACTCACGGTTATTATGAAAGATATAATAACCCTTGCGGAGAAGCTCTTATTGGGTATATAGGTAAAAACAAGTTCGAGATTATTATAGAAACATTTAAAAGATTCAAATAAAACAATAGAAGTTGCGCACGACACGGATTAAGTGCATAAAAAAATGAAGATAACAGCAGAATTATATGAGGTAGAAGTTGATTACATCTTCAAATACAAAATATTAGAAACAGGAAAGTATGCAGACCTTGTTATTACGACAAAACATACTATGTGCAAAGATTTCGAAGAATGCTTCGTTTTCTGTGATGACAGCACACTTCTCTACGAAGAAAAATGCACCCTATATTACAATGGCTTTGATTTATATCGTCAAAAGCGCAATAATTCTTTTGTTCCAGTCGAATGTGTTTACGATTCACAAAGAAGAACGCCGCAATCATTATCTGCAAAGAAACTTAACATACAAAAAACAGTCGACATCCCTCTTCCGGAGGGTTGGATAGAACTTTCAGACGGTAAGGTATTGAAATCCGAATACGGTAAATATAAGCCGAATTTGCTAATCATAGCAAATAAGCCTGTTAAGTTCAAGGAAATAGTATATGCACAGGACTTTAATCTGCCAAGTGGTATGCTTAAAATCCTGTATGGCAGATTCTTCACGACCAAGAGCGGTAAGCAAGCGTTCGAGGTTATGGAGAAGGAAATTGCACCCCACATGTTGTTACAAGAAGACTGGGGTGGTGCTTTCAACAGGTATCGCGGCGGTATGTTAGAATTACCAGATGCACTGTACTATCGTCGTGCATCTTCGAATGGTGGTGGTACCGGATACGATTACGCGGTATTTCCCAAAGACTGGAAAAATAAACAGTCAATCGAAGACCTCTAAAAATTTCGTAGTTTTATACAGCTGCGCTACCGGCTTTACGGGCAAACCTATTAACTTCAAAACTGCGGAGCCAGCAGCCTAAAAACGGGCAACATGACAATGTGCAAGATAAGCTTAACAATCGTAGATGACAAGGTAAAGGTAGAATCTCCCTACAACAATGAATTTGTAAATCGTGCTCGTAATTTGCGTGGCACGTGGAAAGAGGGCGCGTGGTGGTTTGATGATAGTATCATCGACTACGTTCGCGAACTGATGACCGACTGCTTCGGTACAACAGGCGAAGTGCCTTATGACGAGTGCGAATTGCTTGTAAGTAATTTCTCTGATTTTTCAGGACGATCTCCTGTTGTTTTGTTCGGTCGAACGATCGCACGTGCTTACGGTCGCGATTCTGGGGCAAAACTCGGAGATGACATTATCTTCATCTCTGGGAAATACGATTCCGGAGGTTCTGTCAGGAATTGGCGTACAGAGGTTGAAGATGCTACATTTATCATTAAGAACTTTCCCATTCCGTCTCTTGAATTGCCAAAAGTTAAGGCTGCAATTAAGGAAGGATGGTGCGAAGTCAAATATCCGAAAAAGAAGCGCAAAGCAGAGGATATTCAAGCGGATATTGATAAGTATAAGGCGATTTTGTCAGAACTCGAAAAAGAGCTTAACGATGCGCAATAACCTTGAATTACTTCAATCGCGCATCAAATACTCAAAACTATACAGAACTACGAGAAGTGGAGTTGAAAGACTCTACTTCTCATTTCGTCCGAGTACGCGCGATGTAAAAATATCTACGTGGTTTGAGATTATAAACGACCGATTGACCCCTTGCGTAAAGGTAGAAAACCACGGTATGCGTGAATTTTACGACGTGCATCTTGCAGAGCAAATCAAACTTGATATTTACAATCAGTTTCGCGAGATTATAAACGATTGCGAACTGGATCGTAAGAAAATCCCTCTACATGAGCGATTAAAAGATGATATTGCCCCATCCTACGACGATCGAAGCGAAAAGCATCAGATAGATGCTCTCCGATTCCTTTGTTCGATGAAGGTCTCAGCATTGAACGGCGATGTCGGTACAATGAAATCGAAAATAGTTATCGATTTATGCACAAGCAGATACGAAGCCGGACAGATTAAGAAAGTGCTTGTATTTCTTCCTGTATCCACAAAGTCTAATTTCAGGGAGCAAATAAACCTTTGGAGTACTTGCTCTGAGCTCGAATGGAAGCTCATAGGACACGAAACGATGGGTAGCAGTAAGAAAGCAATATTTGAGGCTCTGAAATTCGTAGATAACGAAACTCAGATTATCATCGACGAGTCGCATTTGATTAAAAATCCAATCGCAAAGCGCTCAAAGCGAATCAAGATGATTTGCGATAAAGCAAGCTATAAGGTCGTTATGACCGGAACTCCGGTTACCGAAAATGTACATAATCTGTATATGCAATATGCTATGCTGTCAGACTTGATTATTAACGTACCGAATTGGCTCAAATTTGAGGAAAAATACCTCATCATCGGAGGGCGCAGCGGAACGGAAGTAATAGGATACAAGAACCTTGACCACCTGCTTGGGTTGATTGAGCCTTACACGTATCAGATTGATGCTTCTGTGTTGAACTTGAAAGCAAAAACAAATCATAAGTATTGCTGTGATTTGAATGAAAAGCAGTCTGAGTTATATGAGTTCGAAAAGGAACAGCTCCTTGAGCTGATTTACAATGACGAGGTGCGGGCTACCGATATATTTCAAACGTTTCTTAGAATGCAGCAAATAACATCAGGATATTATCTTGATAAGTACGGCATAAGGAACAATATCGGAACAAACAAACTCGACATGCTAAAAGGGTTAGGATTACCGGAAAAGACTGTTTTCTTCTGCAAATTTATTTTTGAAGTTGAAGCACTGATAAACTTTCTCGGATCCGAAAATTGCGCAGAATTCTCTGGACGAAACAGCAAGACGCGTGATGCGGAAAAGCATGCGTTTGTGCATGGAGAAAAGAAATATTTTGTTGCCACCATGCAATCAGGGGGTACTGGGTTGAATGGGTTACAGTTTGTCTCTAACAATGTGTGCTTTTATTCAAATTCTTTTTCCTACTCTCAGCGAAAGCAAAGTATCGGACGTTTGGATAGGAAAGGGCAAACGAAAGAAGTACATGTGTGGGATATTCTTACAACTGCAAAAATAGACGAGCGAATAATGAGCTGCTTGTATCGCAAACAAGGGCTCGCTGATGAAATCAAAGGCCTTATAGGAGACAAAACGAAATTAAAAAAGTTTGTCGAAAACTTATAGACAATTGAATTATAAATATATTTGTGATATGAAAAAATGGGAGTATGGGAATTATTGGGAAAAATATCCCATTGAAGAAGGTCAATTATGGGTTGACACTGTTACGGGCTCAATCCTGTCGGTATGTGATATAACTAAACATGTACCATCGTTTTTTGTTCCGGACATTATTTATTGCGACCCTCCTTGGGACCTTGGGAATGCAAATTCATTCCTAACAAAAAATGAAAGCGGTTATTATCTTTCAAGTTTTTCGGAGTTTTACAATAAGCTCTTTGAAATAATCAAAAACGTAAAACCTTCGGTTTGCTACCTTGAAATAGGAAAAAGAAACCTAAAGGTGTTTCAGAACGAATTAAGCAATATTTATAACCAGATTCAGACGTGGGAGGTAACATATTATAAGAAAAATAAAAGCTACCTGATAAGAGGATCGGAATCGAAAACCGATTTTGATTTTACAGGCATGGACGATATGGATACCCCATTCGCCGCAATAAAAAACGAACAATGTAAATCTGTAGGAGATTTATGTACCGGCAGAGGATTAACAGCAGTGGCCGCCCTCGCTAATAACAAACGTTTCTATGGAGTAGAGTTAAATAAGCGAAGAATGGCTGTAACTATTGATAGGATGATTCAAAGAGGATCTAATTTTAAGATAAAATGAAAAAAGTATATCACTCAGCGCTTAAACCTGAAATAGATGGGCTGCCGGAGTTGTCTTTTTGGGAATTTGACGGCAACATCGTCTTCTCAAACGACGTAGTGAAAGATGGTATTGTTAGTTTTCACTTCGATAAATGCGATGTGTTTTACTCCGAGCCGGCATGGAAAGATGGGTACGATGAGTTTTTGGAAAGAGCTTCTCTAAAATCAAAAGATTCATCATATTTGGAATATGTAATGTCGATGTCCGATTTCGTAAGAAATACATCAAAGCCCATATACCTCGTGCTTGGTTCTCATGTATTAAAGGAGTTCCCAAAACCGGAAATAGTGAAAATAAAACTACATGGTTATTCAACCAATCTTTGTGTCTGGAATGACCATTTTCAGTGTCCGGATTCACCGATTACGAATTATGATGTTATGAGGTTATTGGCAGAGAAATACGATTGTGTTGGCGACTTTAATGCAGGATACGGAAATATAGCAAGAATATTCCAAGAAAACGGAAAAAAGTTCGTTTGTTCAGACATAAACAAATCGTGTGTGTATTACATTGCAAACAAATATATGCAATATGGAAAATAAAATTTATTTTGTAAAACAACCGGAATCGTTATCTATTGATGATTTACCGGAAAATGTTATTCTTACTTGGCATCCGATGTATCAGCCCCCGAATATTAAGGGTGTTGAGTACATTGAGTGGGAGAAATTTAAGATTATGTATAGTCAATTAGAACCCGGCTTAATCATACTTGTTGGGTTGAACAGAATGATAACTCCATCCAATCGATGTGATTATGTGCATGAGTATCTGACCACCATGACGCCTAACATGCCGAAAATTAGCATTGATGTATCCCCATTCATGGGCGAACCTTGGCGATTATTTTTTCATTACCTGTTTGCGGGAGTTAATGATTTTGGCGTAAATTATAGTTACCCGATTGAGCGTGAATGGCAGGATTGGTTTTATAGGGAAACAAACGATTGCCGTCTATCTGGGGAGAATATAAAGCTTTTTATTCGACATACATATTCAGACTTGACACCGCTGAAAATGAATTTAGAGCTATTCGAACCATCTGATGTTGATGAAAAATGGTATGAAGAGGCTCGTAGTTTTGTCTTTGAAAAATTCGATACGCCAAAACTGCTTATTTCTAACTTGTTAAAGCTTTCAAACAAACGCTTCGGCATTGATTTGGATTATGACACCTATCTAAAAGGAGCTCATGTGAAATTACCCAATTTGGGTATATACCGCTTCATGAAGGAAGAAAACGAGCGACGTATGAATATTTATAATGCTTTCACAAATGAAAATCTACAATAACGATAAAAATGTATTGCAAGCTGCAAGAGAGCGTATCGGGATGCTTTTTGACAACTTTGAAACAATCAATGTTTCAATTTCATCAGGCAAAGATAGCACAGTGTTATATTTTCTTGCATTGCAGGAAGCCATTAAACGAGGTCGGAAGATTATCGCATTTTTTCAAGATCAGGAGGCCGAATATCAGGCATCAATCGACTTGATGAAGATCCTGATGAGTCATCCGAATGTGACTCCTGCATGGTACCAAGTCCCTATTTATATGACAAACGCAACGAGTTATACGGATTATTTTCTGTATGTTTGGGGCGAAAATGAAGAGTGGATGAGAGAGAAAGACGATTTAGCTATACATTCGATTGATGAAGAATACCCGAAAAGGTTTTATGATTTTTTCGGTTGGTACGAAAAGAAGAACAAAGATGCGGCATTTCTTGTTGGGCTGAGGGCCGATGAAAGTCTTACGAGATTTCGTGCCGTAACTAAGCATCCCGGATGGAGTGGGTTGAATTGGAGTACCGGAACCGAAGGATCCGCCTACAAGTTTTATCCTATTTACGACTGGACGGTTTATGATGTGTGGAAATTCATATACGACTACGATTTGCCGTATAATAAAATTTACGATTTAATGTTCATGGCAAATTATACGATATACAACAGAATGAGGGTCTCAAACTTAGTACATGAAAAATCATTCAAATGTTTGGTTGATTTACCTAAATTCGAGCCGGAAACTTTCGATAAGTTGAGCAAAAGGATAAGCGGCATTTCAACCGCTGCCCGATACGCGAGCGAAAAGCTCGTCTTTGATAATAAAACGCTCCCGACACACTACAAGACGTGGAAAGAGTTTAGGGATTTTCTTCTCGAGAATATTCCAAACGAAACTCATAAAAACAAATTTATAGCACGGTATGAAAAGCAGGAGCAAACCGAGAGGATGTTTCAGGCGCAAGTCGGACAATTGCTCATAAACGACTACGAAAACAACAGAAGTTACGATACAAAACGAAAAGAAAAAACAAAAAAATTGAAAGAAAAATGGATGGAAATTTTATAAAACAAAAAGCTACAGAGGCAAAAGTCGTTCCTATTGAAGAACTCTTCGCGAATGACTACAATCCTAATAGGATGCCAAGTACGGAGATGGGATTATTGAAAGATTGTATTTCGAAGTACGGTTTCTTATTCCCTATACTTGTTACTTTTGACAAAGAAAAAGGGAAATATAGGATAATTGATGGTTATCACAGATATGAAGCTTTAAAGCAAATGGGGGCAACAGAAGTGTCCGTCGTAGATTTGAACATTCCGTATTACGATGCCGTTCAATTAACTGTCTTGATGAATAGGATAAAAGGGCTTCATCAGGTAGAAAAAATGAGCGACCTTGTATTGAAGTTAGAGAATCTTGGAGTTGATGATTCCGAGATATGTAAAAATTTGGGAATGGAACCGGAGGAATTCTTCAGGTTAAAACAACAACTTGGAATTGCTCATAGTTTCAGAATGCACGAATATTCTAAATCTTGGGAAAATGGCTAAATATCCTAAATTTCTAATTGCCAAAAATCCAATGGCAGATCCGGACGGAGTGTATATTTTTCATACACAAAAACCTCGATTCTTAGCCAAAAATGTGGGCGTTTTGATTGAGGTTATTGACGACATTGACGATATGCTTCATTATTATGGCAACAATACCGAAAAAGTTTCGGGGTTGCTAAAACGAACAAATGAATGGTATAAAGCATTTAAAATACACAATCGAGATGAAACAGTATAGACAAATTAAACTTCTTACATAAAAAACGGATGCTCGGACAATTCACGGGCATTCTCTTTTTTACTTATACGTATATAGCGAAAAAACGACTCTTCCGTTTTATGGCCAGTAAGCAGCATGATTCGCGCTACCGGTATGCCGGCCAAATACGCGTTTGTTGCAAAAGAACGACGAGCCGTATGCGACGATACAAGTTCGTAGCGTCTTATTGTTTTTCTTACTATCCTATGCCCTACAGTCCGCTCCCAAAGTACTTTCTCTGTCAGTCCCGCACGTCTGCAAATCCGTTTTAGTGTAACATTATAATTTTGTACACTGTACCGATAAACCGGAAATCTCCCATCATATTTATTCAGAATACCTCGCGCAACAGGATGAATAGGAATAAAAACACTTTCGCCCGTTTTTGATGTTTTTCTGTAAATAATATTGCCGCTTATGTTCGTCTCGTTCAATTCCTTGAAATCTCCGAACCGCATGCCGAGAAAAGAATTTAGAACAAAAATATCACGTACAATACAGCTGTTTTTATCGATTATGTCCATATTCGCTATATGCAAAAGTTCCGATACCGTAAGATAAACCGATTCCGGCAACTCTCGAGGGACAAATAAATCTTCGAACGAATAATTTACATCATATCCCGCCTTTCCCATTTTCCTGTACATGTGTCCAGTTTTAGAATAATAGCCTTTTATTGTATTCAACATCATTCCTTTATCTTTCATAAAATCAACAAAATCCTCTGCCGTTTCGTAGTTAAAGTTGTTCGAGAACAATTTCACCCCACGCGCCGCCTCATACGCCGCAAGATGCCTTGCTACTGTCCGATACACTCTTTTATACCGATTTCCGCGTTTACTTTTACGTGCATAGTTGTAAACAAATTGAACAGCCTCACACACATTTTTCTGTTGCTTCTTAAATAAGAACATAATAATTTACAAATATTTATCAAAGCATTTGATACCGTTATTAAATCTCAGAAGAAAACTTTGTGATATTACTATCTATCCCGCCTGCTCTTTTCTTTAAATACCCCTCCGTAGTAGCGAAACTTTTATGCCGAAAATGATTCTGCAAATCGTAAGGCTTTGCTCCATTATCCATCAGCTGTATGCCTCCTGTATGTTTCCACGAGTAAAACTTTCGATCTTTCGAGATGCCCAACTCATCACGATAATAATTAAAGCGGTTCCGGAGTGTGTTTTTACCAATCGGCTCAGTATTCGGTCTGTTGAATCTCCCAAACAAATAGAGCGATTTATCGTATTGCCTATATGGTTCCAGGCTTTTCAACAACAAATCAGGTATATCGATAATATCAGTCCGGTTGCTTTTCGCTTCTTCAGCAGGTATACGTATCTTCTTTCTTTCGAAATCAATCCATCCTATTTTCATTAGCCTTAACTCAACTCCGGGTCGTAACGCGCAATAGTATTGCATTTCGCATGCTAACCACAGCTGCGGGTCTTTCCTTTCAATAGCATTCTTCAACATCTTTCTCTCATCGAGATGGAATGGCACTGCCGAACAATCAACGATCCTTCCTGCTTCTGGTATTTTTTGTACAGGATTGTTTTCTAAACGATTGTTGTCAACCTCAAATTCAAAAAACGAGTGAAGTATTTGTATGTATTTTTTGATTGTTCTTCTACTGTAATTTAATTCTTTTGATAGATAAACAGCAAAATCGGTAATGTGTTTTTTCGTGATGTTCTTGATATGAGTGTCATGTAGATTACATTTTAATAGCCAATTATCAAATGTACGAAGTTTGGATTTGTAATTTTCCAATGTTTTATTATTCACCTGTTCCCGCTTTAAGGCTAAGAAATCGCTTAAGAAAGTGCGGATAGTTACAACATGCTCTTTGGCTTTTCCGTACAGTTTAGCTTCATGTCTGTATAACAACTCATCTTCGTAAACGCGCGTAACATTACCATTTAAGTGCTTTCCCGACTGAAGCCACGCGGTTTTCTCTTCAATTATTTTCTTTGCGAGATCATATCTTTCTTTCGCAGAGCCTTTATTTAACCCTTTATAAACACGTTCTTTTCGCTGTTTCGATTCGCCCGGAATCCTATATTTCCATTCTACATACCATGCTTTATTAATATCACCCCCCCCATCGTTCAGATGTGGAAAAATAATAATCGTCTGTTTTCGCGCCATAATCATCTAAAAATCAAATATAAATCACTCATTTTCAAATATATAACACAAATAGACCATTATTTGCATTATGTTTATCATAAAAAAAACGTCCGCAAATTGTTGATTTACAGACGCTTTCTAAAAAAAACAGTGGAGCTGGAGGGAGTCGAACCCTCGTCCAAACAAGGAATGAATAAGCTTTCTACATGTTTATCTCCGCCTTTATTTTCGAGTGCCGGCAAGACCGGAGCCACCAACCGACACCTTATCCTCTAAATTTTCGCGCTACCGACGAGGCTCGGCAAAGCTATCCTCGATTTAGCTGCACCTCCGTATCAAGTTGCCTCGAGGCCACGGCGCCTGGGAGATGTCTTGTTTCAGCACCTTGTGCCGAAATTAAGCTTCAGATCTACTGTTCTTCGATCAAGCAGCAAGAGCGTAGTTATTTTCGCCAGTTAATTGTTCGGGAACCGAGATTTACGAGCTGTTTTCCCAACGCTCGACATGCTTACTTACCCCTTCTACCTGCTGTCAAATCCAAACAGCCCCAGCATATTGCTTGCTTAAAAAAAGGCCTACAAAAATAGGGATTTTTTCTTCAAAAATAAAATCAATCCCAAACAACTCTCAATCTGCAGTTTAGAAATTAAAAAACTGTTTTGCGTTGTAGTAAGAGATATTTTCAACCATCTGCGCCAAGAAAGGCAGTTCGGATGCTGGTAATAGCGCCTCTTCTACGTCATTCCCAATAAGATTGCACAAGATACGACGGAAATATTCGTGCCGCGGATAAGACAAGAAACTACGGGAATCCGTGAGCATACCTACAAAACGGCTCAGCAGTCCTAAGTTGGAAAGGGAGTTGATTTGGGCTTCCATACCTGTTTTCTGATCTAAAAACCACCAACCGGATCCAAATTGCATCTTACCGGCAATGCTTCCGTCTTGGAAATTTCCTATCATAGTGGCTATCAGGTCATTATCGCGCGGATTCAAATTATAGATAATCGTCTTTGTCAAGCGATTATCGCTATCCAGTCGGTCGAAGAACTTTGCCATAGCTTTAGCGGTATTAAAGTCGCCAATGGAATCAAAGCCCGTATCCGGCCCCAGCTTACGCAGCAAGCGCGTATTGTTGTTGCGGATAGCTCCATAATGGAATTGCTGAGTCCAGGACTTCTCCCAGTCCATAATGGCCCCTTCAAAAAGTATGGCCGACTTAAATTTCAATATTTCCTCCCGCCTAAGCTCCCTGCCTCCATAAACTTTGTTGAAGATTTCCTGTATTTCCGACTCTCTGTAGTCCTCTGCATAGAACTCCTCGATACCGTGATCGGAGAGCCTACAACCCATACCGGCAAAGAAATCGTGTCGCTTGCGTAAAGCTTCCATCAAATCCGAAAAATTCCGGATAATAACACCCGATACAGCCGATAGTTTCTCGACATAGGCCCGGTATTCATCGGGATTCTCCACAGCCATCGCTTTATCGGGGCGCCAAGTGGGGAGGATTTTTATTTCAAACCCTTCCTCCTTCAGAGCCGAATGGTATTCAAGCGAATCAGCCGGGTCGTCCGTCGTACAAACCACCTCAACTTTATAGCGTTTCATCAGAGAGCGTGCTGAAAATTCCGGCTTACGGAGTTTTTCGGAACACTCGTCAAAAATCTCCCGAGCAGTAGTGGGGCTGAGTAGTTTATTGATTCCAAAAGCAGTTTTCAATTCGAGATGCGTCCAGTGATACAGCGGATTACGCATGGTATAAGGTACTGTATCGGCCCATTTTTCAAATTTTTCCCAATCGGAGCTGTCTTTTCCCGTACAGAAGCGCTCAGCTACACCATTGCTTCGCATAGCACGCCACTTATAGTGATCTCCACTCAACCAGATTTCTGTTAAATTCTCGAAACGATAATCTTCGGCAATCAACTTGGGATCCAAGTGACAATGATAGTCAATGATGGGAAGATTCTTAGCATGATTGTGATACAGGTTTTGTGCTGTCTTCGTTTGCAACACAAAGTTCTCATCCATAAACTGCTTCATAAGCACTATTTCGTTATTTTTTTGAAAATCGATCGCTTTTCACAGAGTCGGCCAAGAGAATTACTCACTGAGACTCTCAGAGCATCTCCTTCACTTGCTCGTACACATTTCGATCCGTAAAGCCCAACTTCTCGTCAAGGACTTTATAAGGAGCCGAAAATCCAAACGAATTTAAGCCAAACACTTTGCCTTTACTGCCAACCAGTCCTTCTAAATTGACGGGCAAACCGGCTGTAAGTCCAAAGACCGGACAGCCTTCCGGAATTACAGCCTGCTGATATTCTTTGGGTTGACTGCGAAAGAGGCCCTCGGAAGGAACAGAAACCAGCCTAAGCTTAATACCATCGGCACGCAGCAAATCGGCAGCCTCACTCAAGGTGAGCACCTCGGAGCCCGAAGCCAGAAGAACAACATCCGGATTGTCGTCGCTCATTACCACATAAGCCCCTTTATCGGCTTGTGCAGCTTCGGTTTTACGACAAGTTTTCGCAGGAAGGTTGTTGATATTCTGCCGAGAAAAAATCAAACCGGTTGGGGTTTGAGTATTTTCCATAGCCAAACGCCAGGCTACGGTGGTCTCTTCCACATCGGCGGGACGCAAAACCAACATGGCATTTTGCCCTTTATGGTTTTGCAGTTTCTCCATCAAACGTAATTGCGCTTCGTGTTCAACGGGCTGATGGGTAGGCCCATCCTCACCTACTCGAAAAGCGTCGTGCGACCAAATAAATTTTACAGGAAGTTCCATCAAAGCAGCCATGCGAATGGCAGGTTTCATGTAGTCCGAAAACACAAAGAAAGTTGCACAGGCAGCTATCACTCCTCCGTGTAAAGCCATCCCCATACACAGGCAGGCCATTGTCAACTCCGATACTCCTGCTTGCAAGAAAGCTCCGGAGAAATCTCCTTTCACAAAAGCTTTTGTATGTTTCAGGAAACCATCGGTTTTGTCTGAGTTGGAAAGGTCGGCACTCGAAACAATCATATTATCAAGCTCTTGTGCCAGTGTAGCCAGCACTGTAGCGGAAGCTGCGCGCGTAGCTTGATCGGGTTTCTGAACGATGGCATCCCAGTTTACCTTGGGGGCTTCTCCGGCGAAGAAGCGTTTCCATTTGGCGGCTAAGTCGGAATTTTCCTGTGCCCAGTTTTTATAGGCAGCTTTTCGTTCGGCTACAATAAGTTCCAGCTCCCGGGAGCGCTGTTCATAAAGCGCTTTTGTCTCATCGAAAAATACGAAAGGATTTTCGGGGTCGCCTCCCAAATTTTTGATGGTTTCTTCGAAGGAAGCACCGCTTTGGCCAAGCGGCATACCGTGGGTTGCACATTGTCGCTCGAAACTGGATCCGTCTGCCTTTAAAGCCCCTTTCCCCATTACGGTCTTTCCAATAATCAAGGTCGGTTTTTCCGATTCAGCCTTGGCTTCAATAAGAGCTGCCCGTATCTGAGATGCATCATTTCCGTCTATTTCAATAACATGCCAATCCCATGCTTCGTACTTCTTCCTGACATTTTCGCTTGTTACTGCATCGGTATCGGTAGAAAGCTGGATGTCATTCGAGTCGTAGAACATAATCAAATTATCCAAACCGAGATGCCCTGCAATTCTGCCGGCGCCTTGCGAAATTTCTTCCTGAATACCTCCATCCGAAATGAGAGCATAAATACACTGCTGAACAAGCGCTCCAAAACGAGCACGTAAAAATTTAGCCGCTATGGCAGCCCCTACGGCGTAGGCATGTCCTTGGCCCAAGGGTCCGGAGGTATTTTCGATTCCGCGCTCAACATCCAATTCCGGGTGACCGGGCGTAGGACTCCCCCATTGGCGGAAACTCTTCAACTCATCCAGCGAATACTTGCCCGAACAGGCTAAAACCGCATACAGCATGGGAGACATGTGTCCGGGATCCAAGAAAAAGCGATCTCGAAACTCCCAATGAGGATTCTTGGGGTCATATTCCAAAAATTCGGAGTAAAGCACATTGATGAAATCGGCACCGCCCATAGCACCGCCGGGATGACCGGATTTAGCTTTTTCAACCATTGATGCCGCTAATATTCGAATATTATCGGCCGCTCTGTCTGTCCTGTTCATAGCATTCTGTTTTTTTGAAATATTTTATATCTAAATTATTTTAAGCAAGAGAGATCCGTTTGACTCCTCAGAAAGAGTAAGCTATTGTATAGTTGAATGCCCAGTTGCCCGACCGGGCCAATCCATAGCCCGGAATGAAATACGGATGTATCGAACCGGGTTCTTCTTCTTTAAGCAGGAATTTGGATCGGATGTTCCAGCCCAGATAGACGTTTCTAAAGACTTCTACTTTCATCCCGAGAAGCGCTTCGAACCACCATCTGAAAACCTGTACATCAAGGTAGTCCATGCTGCGTTTCTCTTGCCAGTACTTATCCTCTATCAACACATGCCTCAGATCATAGGAAAAAGAACTGGCTCCAACACGAAATCCGGCAACTACGAGGTTTCTGTTCGATGCCTTTTTTTTAGCATTCAGCAGATTAATATCAAGGCCTGTCCTGAAGAACAAGCCATCCGCACTGAATACAGAATGTTGAGGAGATATTTTATTGGACAATCCGGCAAAGCCCATCTCCAATAAGGGCAAATAACGTTGTTTCAAATTGAGGTAAACACCCCCTTCAATGGATTGGGAAGGCTCAATCTGCAAAACATGAAAAAGAGGCGAAGCCACATCGAGCTCCAGACGCAAGCCATTCCACAAGGGGATCGAATCCGCCGGCTCGGTTTCCTCAGCACGCAGTGGCAAGTTAATTACCAACAGCAGACTTATAATGCTTATATAACTCGATATTTTTTGCATTTTGCGTATTTACCTGCTTATTTACGACAGCTACGGAATCTATAAAATGTCCTGTAATAAATGCCGTATCAATCAGATGCGTCATGATACATCCGCATTGGAAAGACAAATAGCTATCCGTATTCCGGTGTCGTATCGTAAGCGTATCTATCGTATCGTTGAGCACAATGCGATATTGGGTCTCTTCCGAAAAGTTCTTCAAATATAAGGATAAGGAGGAGACGGCAGCATTGTTGTATAAAATGGAATCATTATTCAAGCCCGATAAAGTCAAGCGCTCCACCTGAAATGGAGATACACTGCGCTTCCCCTGAGGGTCGGTAAGCACTTTCTTGATATCGGCAGAGACTGCGACAAAGCGCTCCTTACGACAATTCTGATCCTCATCGCAAGCCGAGAAACAGCCCATTCCTGCAAATATCAAGAGCAAGACACATATTTTCTTGAGCATTTCCATTTCTTTCCAATGAGTTTTATAACATTCGGGCGACTTCTTTTTTCAGCATATCGAGCGCCGTTTCGGAAGGAGGCGCTTCGTTGGCAGCATACACTTGAACAATCAACTCCGCTAAGACCGAAGCCTTATCGTCGGGTGAACATTTCGACGAACATATATTTATGAGATTCAACAAACTCTCTTGAACGACTTTAACAGCAGCCCAAAGTTCGGAAGTAACATAAATTTGCTGCGAAACATTGTGGGCAAATTCCTGCCGTACAGTAGATAGCAACTCCCGCTGCAAATCGAAGCAGGTCATTTCAGGCTTTAAGACACTCAGTACCATTGTATTGGGAACAGTCCGCTCCAAAAGCAAGGTTAAACGCTCATAGGCCCGCAAGCGGAGGGCTAGCAGCTGCGACTGAGTGTCTTTTCTCAATTCAAAGTTTCGACGCTTTTCATCATTCCTTAGCATCCTGTCAATCAGAAAGAAGGCCGTCAATGCGATGAGTAAAGCAGGAAGTGTGTAATATAAAAAACCGAGATCCATGTGTGTATATTTCATGTCGGAGAGAAGCGGTTTCCCCTTAAATCTCCTTCTCTATCAAATAGTTGTTACGCTCTGTTGAGTTCCGGGATATCAATTCGCCGAGGAATCCTGTTAAAAACAACTGTGTACCAAGCAAAATGGCAGTCAGCGCCATATAAAAATACGGATTATCCGTTATTAGAGGAGCACGCAAGCCCGAGGACAAAGCAATCAACTTACCTATGCTGACAAGCAGGACGGCAAGAACTCCAAAGATAAACATCACACTGCCCCAAAGCCCGAAAAAATGCATAGGCTTTTTCCCGAACTTACTTAAGAACCAAAGAGTTATTAAATCCAAATAGCCATTTACAAAGCGATTCAGCCCAAATTTAGTCTGCCCGAAACGTCTCTTTTTATGCTCTACTACTTTTTCGCCTATTTTTCGGAAACCCGCATTTTTTGCCAAATAAGGAATGTAGCGGTGCATATCGCCATAGACTTCTATATTCTTAACGACTTCGGAGCGATAAGCTTTCAAGCCACAATTCATATCATGCAGCTTCAATCCGGTTACTTTGCGAGCAGTGGCATTATAGAGTTTCGACGGTAAATTCTTGGTCAACTTGGAGTCATAACGTTTCTTTTTCCAACCGGAAACCAAGTCGTAGCCGTCGTTTACAATCATCGAATAAAGTTCCGGTATCTCATCCGGACTATCCTGAAGATCGGCATCCATCGTTACAACCACCTTCCCTTTGGAGGCTTGAAAACCACAATACAAGGCGGGCGATTTACCGTAGTTGTTCCTGAATTTGATTCCTCGAACGACGGCCGGATGCAAGCTTTTGAGCTTTTCGATTACTTCCCATGAAGCATCCGTACTCCCGTCATTTACAAAAATGACTTCGTAGGACAGCCCGTGCTCTTTCATCACACGCTCAATCCACTCGTAGAGGATGTTAAGAGACTCCTCTTCGTTAAACAAAGGAACAACTATAGAAATATCCATAAGAATCAGATGTTATTTTTTCCGTATCATGCCTTTTTCTACAAATCAACTCTCAATATCGCCTATTCCTTTCTCTTTTTTCACAAAGAAAGCCATAAAAATACCTATGATACAAGCCAACAACATATTTATCCAGAAAGACTGCAAGGAAAAGACAAAAGGAGTCAGCATATCCTGTATTTTGTCATGCACCTCCTCCGTTAAAGGAAGATGCACAAACTCCATCACGCTTAGGGTCTCGGAGAGTAAACGTTCCAAATATGTCGGGTTAATATATTGAAAGTAAATATACTTAATAAACATCGATATAATCGACCCGAAGAAAAAAATCAACAAAAGAAAGGAAAAGGACTTGGAGTAAGAGATATACCCTCCGCAATCCTTATCACGGAAACGAACCGACATCTTGTAGCTTAGAACAAGAATAGCAAGCATTACAGCATAAGACAGCAAAGACAAAATAAAATTTCTTGTGATGCTAAGATAAAAGTTAACCGAGAAAATAAGACCTAAAATCAATCCATACGACATCGAGGCCTTGATGATATTCTGCTGTTGCATAATGTAATTACTTATATCGAAATAAGGTAAGTGGATTTGACTTAATATTGCTCGTTTTCGTTAGGGAAATCTCCCGTTTTCACGTCTGAAACATAGGATTTTATGGCTTCGTTCATAAGCTTTTGCAGGTCGGCATAGCGCCGCAGGAATTTGGGAGCGAAATCGCGGGACAAGCCGAGCATATCGTGAGAAACCAGTACCTGTCCATCGACACCCGCTCCTGCTCCAATCCCGATAATGGGGACGGTCAATTCGGAGGCAACCTGAGCGGCCAAAACGGCGGGAATCTTTTCAAGCACAATAGCACAACAACCGGCTTCAGCCAGTAAACGGGCATCTCGCATCAGTTTTTCGGCCTCAGCTTCTTCCTTCGCACGCAAAGCAAAGGAGCCGTATTTATTAATGGATTGAGGCATCAGGCCTAAATGTCCGAATACAGGAATTCCGGCATCGAGAATGCGGCGCAACGAGTCAATGATCTCTTCCCCACCTTCCATTTTAACGGCATCGGCGCGTGTCTCTTTCATAATCCGAATAGCCGAAGCTACAGCCTCCGCAGGTTGAGTCTGGTAAGAGCCGAAAGGCATATCCACTACTACGAAAGCTCGCTTGACGGCCCGACATACAGCCTGTCCAAGAAAAATCATTTGATCGAGGGTTATAGGCAAGGTGGTTGCATGACCGCATATGACATTAGCAGCCGAATCGCCCACCAGTATTACATCCGTACCGGCCTCGTCCACAATACCGGCTGTGGTATAGTCGTAAGCCGTTAGCATGCTTATTTTCTCTCCTCTCCGCTTCATGTCCGCCAAACTGCGAACCGTAACTTTTCGTATATTTTCCGTGTGTACCGACATTTTCCGTATTTTGTTTGCAAAGATACATCATTTTGACGGTTAACGGGCATGCTTTCCTTTAAGTAATGTAAAAAGCAAGCAGAGGCGGTTAAAGCTTCCTGTTATCGGTTACAAATCGATACATACGGGCAATAGGTGCAAGTTTTCAGGTTTTCCGTTTGGGAAAAAGGAATGTCCGGATTGAATATTTCCTCCAGGCAGGAGGTCAGAGCGAGCACAAAATCATCTTCAAAAACCGTAAAACCATCTACGAGACCTTTGTACTCGTCGGCCTTACAAAAGAGCCGGGTCGAGTAATCGGCCTTGAAAATATTACGCAAGAAAGAGATTGCCGGAAGAACATCCGAAACACCTTTCATTTGCTTATAAATCCAGGCATAAAGAAAAATCTGAAACTCATACTTGGGTCGATTTTTATGGCTATGATCAAACATGTCGCTTATACTCTTAAACTCCTGTTTACCCAGACCCGTTTTATAGTCGAGGATGCGTACAAGCCCTTCCTTTTGATCGATGCGGTCGATAAAGCCTTTCAGATTTACCTGTAAACGCCCTTGGAAAATAGGGAAACGATGCGAACAGGGAAATTCCGAAGCCAAATACCTGAAAGGTGCATGGGCCTTATCTTGCACAAGCATCTGCCTCACATACTTTCGGATGACCCGTGCGATGAGCAAGTGGCTTCCCTCAAGAGGAAGGAGGGCGGCATCCTTACGCATGAAAAACTTCTCAGCAAAAGCCTGATTGATTGTCACATCAATCTTCAACGGATCTTCCAACACAGCTTGGATATCCGAAACCTCTACCCGTTTACCCACATAAGGTTTGTAGAGTTTCTCCATGGTGGCATGAAAAAGAGTACCGAACATACTCCCTTCGATATGCTCTTGTACTTCATCGGGCTCTTCCAGCTTTTCCATCTGGGTGAGGTAAAACTTCAACGGACAGTCCAAATAGGTATTAAGGGAGCTTGCCGAGAAAGCAGGCGCTTTTTCTTCAAGGAGGGTAAAGCGCATCAATTTCGACATGACATCGGGATTTTTAGGAATCTGCAATCCGGTTTGCTCCTCAGGGCGCAGGTCAAAGGAGCGTGTTTTTCTCGTAATTTTTACCCCGTAATGATAATGCAGTTGATGCAAAAAACGACTGACTTCTCCGGTTTTTATTCCTTCGCTTCGGGAATCGTAGAGAAAAAAGACGCGTTTAGCGCGATGAAGCAATCTGTAAAAATGGTAGGCCGATACCGCATCATGAAAATCGCTAACCGGCAGGGCAAAGGAGCGGCGAAGCATGTAGGGAATAAAGCTGTTATTCAAATTACGCCGGGGAAAAATCCCTTCGTTAAACGACGGAATGATGAGATTCTCAAAATCAAGGCAACGCGTTTCAAGCATTCCCATTATTTGTAATCCGGCCAAAGGCTCTCCTTCAAAAGGAAGCACAAGACCGGAAAAAATCTGACGTATCCAGCGGGACATGGTCTCTACAGCTACATGAATGTCCTCCGGACGATTGCGTACAACATCCGCCATCCGGCTTAAGGTTACGTAATACTGATACAGCACATCCGAAACCGGAAGCTGCTCTTCGTGCCGGTCGCTGCCATCGCGCCAGGCCAATTGTAAATGCCGTACAATATCGAGCAGATAGCCAAGCAAATCGTCGCTATCGGTTACAGGACGAAAGACAGAAGCCAGCAACTCATCGGCAAGAAGCTCATCAGCATCCACATAAACACGGTTGTCCTGCACAATGTTTCTCTCAATACCGGCAATTTGCGAAGAGCAGGAAGCAATATACCGGTGATGCAAAACATCCAACACATTCTTGTAATAATAGGAAACACGGCTTCCGGAGACACGCGCTCGCCGCTGCAAATCCAGTATGTATTCGATGAGAGCCGAAGCCGGAGTCGATTTCAAAGGAAAACCCATCGTTACATTCACAGCTTCTACCTGCGGAGGAATGGAATGTAAGAGGGGAATAAGCAGATTCTCATCCGGAAGGACAAGAGCGGTGTTGATTGTTTTAGCGGCATCTGCCCCTTCCGGGAAAAGCGCATTTAATATGTTGTAGATTTCTTTTGCCTGACCGGTTTCGGAAGGAACAGCAATCAGCTCAATGGACTTTTCCGTATCTTCGTCTTCGCATAAAAGCGGGTAGCGTGAAGGGAAAAGCCTTGTATTTTCGGCATAAAAGCGCGATGCCGGATTATCAGACTCACGCAATTCACGGGCCTGATAATCAAAATAGAAATCCGCCTTGTTCTCTTTCCTCAAAGCATGAAAGAGTTTCTTCTCACACAGATTCAAGGCATTGAAACCCACGAAAACAAAAAACCTATCCTCCTTTTCGAATATACGATCTCCCGAAGCGATACGCTCTGCAAGCTCTCGGTAAATCATTCCCTCGGTGGCTAAATTTTCGGCTGTCAGCTGCCTGCGAAACTCTTCATAAACACTGTAGAGGATTTTCCAAACGGTAATATAGTCTTTCTTGGGGCCAGCCTCAACGCATGGAATAAAGTGACTCCAAAACTCTTTTATTGCCTCCTTCTGTTCTTCGGAAAGGGTATCAAAAAGCTCATCGATCTGCTTCAAATCGGCGACATTAGAGAAGAGTTGCTTTGCGTCAATCAGATGCTTATCTATTTCGTCGAAGTCGGAAAGCATCATCTCGCCCCAAAACACAAAGCCGTCGAAATCTTCGTTTCGACCTGCAAGACTCCGATAGATATCGTACAAGCGGAAAAGATTCCCCAAACGATCTGCCGGCAGTTTGGAGGAGAAGGAAGCAAAGCACTCGGAAATACTCATTACCTCCGGAGCAAAAGCAGGCGCATCAAGCTGTTCCGACAAATAATGACGGAAAAACACTCCGGCACGTTTATTCGGAAAGACAAAGGTCAAGCCACTAAGCTCCGTAGCATGCTTAGTGGCATATAGTCGGGCAATCTGAGCAAGAAAGGCTGTCATCAAGCAAGAGCGAAAAAGAATACGAAGCAAATAGCCAAAAGAGAAAAGCCTTTTCTCAAAAACAGGGACAGAAAAAGAGTGCTTCCACAAGAAAGCTTCGGCAGCATTTCTCGCGAAAGCAGCAAGCCTCTATCTATCCCGCGAAATGGTACAAGAAAACAACGGTGGCCTCAAAAGCCGATTTCTTTGAGTCTTTTATTTCCATTACCACATCCACCTCAGCCTTTATAACCCCTCGTAAATTGTTGATTGAACGAAGTTTGGCACGGATTCTCACTTCATCGTTCACGCGAACCGCCTGATTGAAACGCAACTTTTCAATACCGTAATTTACAGTCATTTTCAAGTTATTTACCTCTATAATCTGATTCCACAGGTAGGGTAAAAGGGATAAATTCAGGTAGCCGTGTGCAATAGTAGTATGGAAAGGACTCTCAACGCGGGCTTTTTCTTCATCTACGTGAATCCATTGATGGTCCAGCGTAGCTTCGGCAAAACGGTTAATTTGTTCTTGATCTACCTTGTGGTATTCCGAAACGCCTAACTCCTGCCCCACGTAGGCAGCAAACTCTTCCGCAGTATTTACAATTTTCTTAGCCATAAAGATGATATTTCATTAACAATTCGCACAAAAATACAATTCATGTGCAAAGATAGAAAAAGTTTCTCGTTAGTCAACAGTTCTTTTTAATCCGCTCGGATTTCCTCATTAAGTCTCTTTTTTTCATGCATCTCCTCTAAGATAGAGCAGAAAAAAGTATAAAATTTCGTATTTTTGCAAACAAGGAATAGCCCAAAACCAGCATGATAAAGATCGACCACATTGCCCTATACACAAAGCATCTGGAAGTCTCCCGAGCGTTTTACGAAACCTATTTCGGAGCAAGGTCCGGCGCTATGTATTACAATCGAAATACGGGATTGAAAACCTACTTTCTGAGCTTTGCAGATGACACCCGCCTGGAGATCATGGAACGCCCCGATGTAAAGAAACGTCTCGACAAGGAGCTGAGTGAAGGATTTATCCACCTTGCTTTCAGCGTGGGCAGTCGTGAAGCGGTCGATCGCTTAACGCAAAGGCTGATTGCCGATGGATATACCTGCGTCGGGCAAGCACGCGTCACGGGCGACGGATACTACGAGAGTATCGTGACCGATCCCGACGGCAATCGGATTGAAATTACCGTATAAACAGTAAAGATAAACAATGTCAACCCTGTTGTTTCTGATGGTTTTGTTGCCAATCGTGTTTATGCTGCACGACTTTGAGGAAATCATTATGTTCCGTCCCTGGCTAAGCCGGAATCGGGACGAATTGAAGACACGCTTTCCTCGCTTCGAAGCTTTTCTGACAAAACGCGGTTTCTTCGACTACTCGACCTCGGCTTTTGCCCTCGCCGTGTGTCATGAGTTCGTATTGCTGTCGGCGCTAAGCTATGGGGCAATCTACACCGAAACCTATACATGGTGGTTTGCAGGATTCATGGCCTTCTTCCTTCACCTATTCGTGCATATCGGGCAATGGGTTATTTATCGGAAATATGTACCGGTAATCATCACCTCCCTACTGTCACTGCCTTACTGCATCTTTACCTTCAGGCTCTTTGTAACTTCCGGCCTGTTGTCTCTTTTCGAAATGCTCTTATGGTCGTCGATCGGAGTTGTGGCTGCGGTGCTGAGCTTTCCTTTGGCCTTCTTCTGGGCCTCCAAATTCAACGCATTCCAGCGCTCGCGAAAATAATTGATTTCGATTGAATCATAATACTCTTGTTTTTTGAAGAGGCCCTCGTTACTGTTGCAATGGGAATTGACAGTACCGAAGTCTGCAACCGGCGCTCAGGCATATTTCCTTAAGCCGGTCAAGATAGAAGAAAAATTTTTCTATCCTCCATTTTGATGCCTTGCCATCAGCGTTATTTTAGCGATACAGCCAGTTTCATAAGCAAACGAATCGGAAGACCGGGTTTTGCCATTTGATTCAGATCTCCCACAAAAAACAAATCTTTATGCGGGTAATAAAAGGCAAAACATCCCGTCGAACCGGAATGTCCCAACAATTCTCCTTTTCCCATAAAAAGCGTCATGACGGTACGGAGTGGTATTTGCATATACCCGCCGCCATAATAAACCGGCCCCATTGCGATTTGGAGCTTTCTGTAAGTCGACAGTTTTTCAAAAAGGGATTGAGGGAAAAAAGCCCCGTTAAAGAAGGCTTTTAAAAATTTCATTAGCTCCCGTGATGTTGTGACGGCATTCCCCCCTCCACGCAGACTCATCATCAACTTGGGGCGGCACAACGATTGATTTTTGTAAAAAACATTCGGAATGAAGTCTTCACCAACAGGCACATAGGTCGATGCCAGGCCTAAAGGCTCAAAAATATATGTACGAAAAACCTCTTCTAAAGGTCGCTGTGTTATTCTTTCGATGATTTCTCCTAACAGCTGAAAATTCAAGTCCGAATAATAGGCTTTTTTCCCTATCGGCTCAAAGTGAGGTTTTAAAGTCTTTGTAATTGCTATTAATTCCGATGTGCTTATGCTGAAATCTTCTTTTATTGCCCTCTCTATAACTCCTCCTTCCGCTTCGTAATCGGGAAGACCACTTGTTTGAAACAGCAAATCGGCAAGCCTAAGCTTATGAGAATAATCGACTCCTTTAAATTTATGCAATCCGTCCAGCTCGTTCTTATCAAAATAATCCGCCACAAGATTGTCTAACAAGAGCCTTTTCCTCTCCTGCAAGATGAGTATGCAGGTGGTTGTAAAAAGCTTTCCTACACTTGCCGTATAAATGGGTGTATCAATTGTTTTTCCACCGTACTCAAAAGCTACGGAAAAATCACCGTCGCGATTTTCCAGGAATAGAATCGCCTCGTGAACTTGCTTGGAGGCAATCGATCGATTAAATATTTTTTCGACTTTTTCCTTTGTGCCCATCATACGCTTTATTTCGTTTTGAGCTTCTTTAGTTTTTTGAGATATTCGCAGTTCATGCTTATGCAGTTTCAAGAAGCAAATGATTCTGAAGATAAGACTCATTTAAAGTAAAATTAGTAATAATTTCCACAAAGACAACCATCAATCGAACAAAGTCTTATTAAAATTATTATCATAGGCAGCAAATATTTCAAACATCCTATCCAAATTAGCCTTTAAAGTTTCTTTCTTTCTTTTCAATGGATGAGCTCCCCTTTCAAGTAAATACTTATTACCTGAAGCTTCTTCTGGCATGCCTTCATAAACAGGAGCAAATAATGCTTTATTAAACTTCAGAGTTTTTAATCCCGCATCAATACTTCCTCCCTTTATTTTAGCTTCTATTAAAACCATTATTTGACTTAATGCAACAATGGTTGAGTTTCTCTCCATTGCTCTATTTACTGACCAAATTGCATTAGGTTGATATTCACTAATAACAAGCACTTTGTCCCAGTCCCATACCTCTTTAAGAATTTTCTTAATTTTGAAATTTTTTAAACCTTCAGGCAAAACTATTATTGTTGAACCATCATTCTTAAGAGAAGTATAATGTGCCTCTAAATCAATTCCAGAAGCGTATCCTGAAACTACACTTATTTTTCTGTTAGAAACCTGTTCAGAAATATCCTTTGCTACTTGATGACCTTTTATGGTTGCCTTTCTAGATCCACAAAATCCAATTGTATTATGTTTTAGTAATTCAAGGTTACCAATACAAGAAAGTAGTGTAGGTTTATTTGATGCTAGTAAGTTTAGTGACTTAGGGTATAAATCGCTAGCAAAATCTACAAAACAAACTTTTTGATTTGTTTTTTTTCAATTTCATACACATCTTCCTCAAATTTCTCAAAATCTAAAATAGAGTCATAGTTCGATTTGATGAAATTTAAAATTTTTAAATTAATATCTTCTTTAGATAGATTTGTTTCAGCAAAAAATTGAGTTATAATACTGTTTATTTTAACTCTCCCTAAACCCTTACAATTATATAATTCATATATTAGTTTGTAATCAATCATTATTGTCAGTATCTTTTCTAGATTTTACAATTGATATACCATAGATTTTATTTGCGCCCCTTTCTTTCAATTTCATTGCAACATATTGCATTGTCATACCAGATTGATACAAGTCATCCACTATAATAATATTTTTACCTTTTATTTCTTCTATATGTTTAACTACTAAATCTGCTGCTTCAAGTGTTTCTAGTTTTTTCGACACATCCAATTCTTTAAGCTCTGATTTCGGATTTCCCCATTTAACACATTCTGAAATATTTTTTTTACTTATCTCATTACAAATCTTTTGTACAATTTTTTGGGGTAAACTCAACTCTCCCTCTTTACTTGACGGAATAACACAAATCAATTGAGCATCTTCAAATACACTCGCTTTTCTTATAAGGTTTACAACTTCATCCGAGATTTGGTTTATAGATGTTTGACAATTTTCATATTTCGCTTTATATTCTAGCTCTCCAATTTCTGTTCTTTCGCTATCATTAAGCATATATTCAGAAATAGCAACTGAGATATCTAAAGTATCTCTTAGAAAAACTGTTTGTTTATATTTTTTTACAAATTGTTCAAGATTTTGGTACTCTTCCTCCGAATTTGCAGGACACCAAAATTCTCCATTGTATGTTTTTTTTACCCTTAATCCAATATTGTCCTAAATAAATTATGAGCGAGGGTTACCCCGTTGAGGTATAGAGCC
>BDEJ01000019.1 GCA_001653155.1 Porphyromonadaceae bacterium H1 | reverse complement strand
TTGGGGCAATTCATATTTTTTTGCACAAAGATACAAATATATATTTAATTAGCAATACCTGGAAATAAAATATGTCTAAATATCGACACGTTCCTTTGTGGGATTGTAACGTGCTGCCGAAAAAATGTATAGTGAAGATAAAAATACCCACATCGAAGAAGACAACAAATAGGCGCTGTCTATAATCATAGCAAAGGGAAGCATTCCTAAGCCAACGAGTATTAATGCTTTATTTTCTTTGATGTTATTTTGAGCTCTTCTTAGTATCCGGAATAGGAATATGAGAAATCCTAAAAAAACAAATATACCATACTGTACGACTATTTCTAATAGCATGTTATGTGGATTTATGTAGGTTAGCCCATACTTTTCTTCCATGACTGTCTCGTAGTTGCCCACTCCGACTCCTAATAGCGATGAGTTAAGCAGAGCATCGAATCCGGAACTTATATTCTCAGTTCTGCCGACATCCTGAAAGCCTTGTTCTTGGAAGCGAACAAGAATAACTTGGAATGTGTCTTTAAACATCAGGAGAAATATAGCTCCTATTACAAGGCTTATTGTGATAATGATCATCCCTGTGTGTTCTTTCTCTTTGGGATAATAGATGTAAAATAGAACTAATCCTGTTATCAGGCTTAGGACCGCAGCACGGGAGCCGTTCCAAATAATTAGTAACGCGACCAGACTGGCTAATGTGATAAAAAGTATTGTTTTCTTCTTAAAAAGTTGTTTGTGGGCTATGGCACCTGAAACAAACGGGAATACATAGCAGAGTACGATGTTGTACCCATTAAGATTTCCGAAAGTAACAGATGCAAAAGATCTGTTTGTGATTGTGTTATAGTGCATCTCCGTCATAGAATCGTGGTATGTCGAGGGGAGGTGTATGTTGAATAACAGTTCGAATATAGCAATGGGAAATGTCAGTAGCAAAAGCAGTGTCCAGCCCCATATAATCGACTCCTGAGGATTATTTGCCTTATTCGAAAGATATATGATGGTAAATAATATACTGAAGTTAACCGACAGGTAGAGTAAATTTTTGATGCTGTTGTCTGTATTCTCGACCCATAATAAAGAGACAACAGCCCAAAGCGCCCAAAATAAAAAAAAGAATTTTTCGTATTGTATTTTTTCTCTCTCTCCGGGCCGAATCAGAAAATAGATCAAAGTAAATGGAATGCACGATATAAAAAAAATACGAATAGGTTGCAATGCTCCACCGACATTTCCAAATGCAAGCAGGGCTATCATACATATAATCAAATGATCGTATATGTTTCTTGTCTTCTCCATGTTCTTCTGTGGGGGAAACTTCTTATCGGGTTGATAGGACTTGGTTGTATAGCTCTGTAAGTTTTTTTATAACGGCTTCCTCTGAGTATTTATTATAGCAGTCTGTTGCTATGCGTTGCGGGTTGAAATCCTCAATATGTTCATATAGATAGGAAAATGCTTCTATAAGTTGCTCACGATTGTCTACGTCAATCAATATTCCGTTATCCGGGTTCACAATGTCGTTTGCTCCTCCGTTTTTAGTCGCTATTACCGGTTTCCCGCAGGCCATAGCTTCTACATAAACAACTCCGAAGTTTTCAGCTGTACTGGCAAGAATGAAAGCATCACATTCCTGCATTTTTGTGACTAAATCGGCTTTGTTTAGACTTCCAAGTAGCCTAACTTTATTTTCAAGTCCGTTGTTCTTTATTGTTTCTTGTGTCGCTTCAAATAAATTCCCGGTACCGATTATTTCGAAGCGCACATTGTCTTTGTGTCTAAATGCCTCAGCAAAGCAAGAAATACTAAATTGGTGCCGCTTCCTTTCATTAAAGAAACCAACAGATAAAAACAAGAAGTCTCTACTTTTATCATTTTGTCTATTGGGTAAGTATGTGAAGTCGGAGGAAAAAATGTTGGGTATTACCTCTAAGTTTTGAGCCTCTGGTACTGTTTGTTGTATACTTGCCCTTAATCCTGTGGATACGCATATAAAGCGCTTGGAGTATAAAATTGCTTGTCGGAGTATTTTCAGGTAGTTTGCAGAGAGTTTCTTTTCCAGAACATCGGTGTTATGCTCCGTAATGAATAATGGGATGCCTGTTTCTCGAGACAGGTAAGAGGCGCAGTAACCGGCAGGATAGAAGGAATGGGCATGAATCAAATCGAATTGCTTCCCGGATGGATTTAACTTCTTAAATACCTTAAATAGCAGCGCTTTGTAGATAATAATGGAGACGGGAAGTATACGCGATAGAATCCAAAAAGAAGGGATTTTGAAGGTATATATGTTTACACCTTCTTCGATACGACGAGTAATTCGGAAGTTATTCCTGTTAAAGATATCTCTCCGTCCGTGGAAACTCGTGTCTATAATAGTAACTTCGTGCCCGTATTTTGCTAAAGCCTCTGCTTGCTCTTTAAAAAAAATTCCGTTTAGGGGATTGCCCCGACTTGGGAACCATGAGGGTAGTATCAGTATCTTCATTATTACAGATGCGTGTAGTTGTAACGTAATTTCTTTATGTGTAGGTAAACCATAGTTGCCAAAATGATATTACCACTTAACAAAGAGATGATAGCTCCTGTAACTCCATAGCGGGGGATGAGGAGAAAGTTTAGCACAAAGCCTATGATATAAGCTCCGCCTCCTATGAGAGTGCCTGCCGTCATCCGTTCGAAATAAGCAAAGTAGTTTGCCCACATCGTGTTTACAGCTGATATTATTTGCGCCAGGAATAGAAAAGGAAGTATTATAAGTACACTTTCATAAACCATGGGTATGATGTTGAATTCCAAAGCTACTTTTACTCCCAAAATCATAAAAATACTTATTCCCGTGAAAGAGAAGATAATGATCCGAATCATCTTCTTTGTTTTTTGAATGTTTTGCTGTAAGTCTTTTTCTTGAAAAAACAAAGGAAGCCAAATATTCTGGAAAGATTGTATAATGAGGGCACAGACAGAGGCTATTGTTAGGCCGGTAGTATATGTAGCCAATATGTTCATGTCGGTCTTTTCCTGTATGAAGTATTTGTCGCTAAATGCATATATCGTAGATATGATAACTGTAGCGAACATTGGAATGCTGAGTTTAAATATCCGGCGGATTTGGCTCTTGTCGATTCTTATTTTGAAGTTGCGAATATAAAGAGGTAAGAAGCCTATCAGTACAATACCCTCGCAAACATAGTAGGCGCTAAGGCGTTGAAAGACTTTGTCGCCGTCGGAGAAGTACAGAATGCTCAATACTACACAATTATCGAGTATCAGGCGCAAGGTGTTGTATATTTGTACTTTTCTGATTTTTTCACTGGTGAGCAAATAGTTGAAAAGCATGTAATTGCCAACTGAAACGAGTAATGCGCTTAAAAGTACCGCGCGGTATTGTTCATAAGCAATATGATGATCGAATAGGAAGGTTATGATTTTGAAATCCAATCTAAATATGTATATCGGAGCTAATATACATATGAGCATTATCAGCAAAATGGCATTGATGGAAAAAAGTAGTTGACCGCGTTCGGATCCATGATAATCAAAATATAGCTTGCTTTGAGGGGTATATAGTCCAAAACAAAAGAGAATGGTGAGTGTCTGAAGAAAGGAAAAAATATAGTTGAACGAACCGACTTCACTTTGAGTCATTAAGTGCAGATATACAGGCAACAATAGAAATGACGCTCCTTTTACTAAAACGTCTATGCTGAAAACTTTGATGAAGCGATTTGCTATCTTGTTGCTGTGTATAAACTGTATTATGTTATATCTTCTCATCCTCCCTTTTCAAGGATTTCCTTCTTTTTAACTGTAAAATACAGCCAAATGTTTGTTTGTGAATGTTTTAATTTAGGTCTACTGCGCTTGTTTTAGTAATAACAGGCTTTCGCTTTTTTAAGCGAAAGCCTGTTGGAATACACTTTATTTTATTTAACTAAAATATTCTTTGATAGCCTCGCAGACCGATTCTATTTCTTCCTTGCTTATGTAGGGGTGTATCGGAAGCGACAGTACTGTTTGACACAAGGCTTCGGTTGCAGGACAACTTCCTTTAGGATAATTCAAGTCTTTGTAGGCTGTTTGTTCGTGCATGGGTTTGGGGTAGTAGACCATCGTAGGTATTCCTTTTTCTTTGAGGAAAGCTTGGAGGCCTTCGCGCTCTTGGTTGTTGCGAAGGGTAATGGTATATTGTGCCCAGCTCGAATAATAGCCCTGAGGTATGAGAGGAGTTTTTACTACACCTTTTAGTTTCTCGGTGTAATACGATGCGGCTTTGTTGATGTCTGCAACTTCGTAATCCTTAAAAGCTTTAAACTTAGGTTGGAGTATTGCAGCTTGCAGGGTATCCAGTCGGGAGTTTACTCCGATACGTACGTTATCGTACTTAAAAGATCCTTTTCCGTGGACACGGTAGGAGTCGAGGAGTGTTGCCCATTCGTCGTTATCGGTGAATACTGCTCCCCCGTCTCCATAGCATCCCAGGGGTTTGGCCGGGAAGAAAGAGGTGGTGGCTATGTCTCCAAAACTGCAAGCACGTTTGTTGTCGATAGCGCCTCCGAAGCCCTGTGCAGCATCTTCGAGGATGAGTAGTTTGTACTGATCGGCCAGCTTGCGGATGGCCGGATAATTAGCCGGAAGCCCAAACAAGTCTACGGTAATGATTACTTTAGGATTGAGCTTTCCTTCCTTAATTACTCGTTTGATACATGTTTCGAGATGAACCGGATCCATATTGAAAGTGTCGGGATCCACATCAACGAAGACAGGGGTTGCACCTTCGAGCGAGATGACCTCGGCCGATGCGAAAAATGTGAAGTCGGGAACGAAGACGGCATCTCCCGCCCCGATATTCCATACTTTCAGTGCCAGGGTAAGTGCATCTGTTCCATTGGCACAGCTGACGCAGTGTTTTACGCCTACGTATTCAGCCAGCGAAGCTTCGAGTTCTTTTACGGCTTTACCCATGATGTAGCCGCCTGAAGCTGCTGTTTCTACCATAGCCCGATCGATTTCGGGTTTCAATACATTATATTGTTTAATTAAATCTCTGAATTGCATAATTGTTACTTTATTTCGATAAGTCCTGTTGTTGTCTCTTGATATTTCTTACCACATTTTTTACAATGAATATCCTCTGCTAAACGTTCGCCGCATTCACATACCCAAGCTATTTGATGCGCCGGAACCCCTGCCATCAGAGCATGGTCTTTTACATCTTTGGTAACTACCGCTCCGGCAGCAATGAGAGCACAGCGCCCTACATTGTGTCCACAGACTACGGTGGAATTGGCCCCGAGTGAAGCTCCGTATTTTATTAATGTCTTTGCATATACACCGTGCACCGAGTAGTGGGCGCGGGGAGTGCTTACGTTGGTGAATACGCAGGAAGGCCCGCAAAATACATTATCTTCGAGCTCTACTCCTTCGTACACCGACACGTTGTTTTGGATGCGTACGCCGTTACCGATTTTTACGTTGTTGGCTACATTCACATTTTGTCCCAATGAGCAGTTCTCACCCAATGTCGCTCCTTTTTGTATGTGGCAGAAATGCCAGATCTTAGTTCCTTTGCCAATACTTACTTGCTCGTCTATGTAGCTGCTTTCGTGTACAAAAAAATCTTTTTCCATGTCTTCTTCTTTTCGTTTTATTGGTTGTTGTCTATCAGACTTTGTACCTTTTCAAGCACTCTTACCACTTCTACGCCCGATTTCCCGTCCGCAATCTTTATTTGTCCATCCAGATTGTCGACAAAATATTTCAATTCCTCAGTCAATGGCTGTTGCTTGTCGTAACTGATAATTTCGTCGGGAGATTCCGACTTCTGAGGAATTCCGTTTACAAAATCAATATGCTTATTGTGGAGGATGATGTTTTTCTCTTTGCTCGAGTCTTCGAATGTGAGCATACCCTTACTCCCGATTACTACAATACGATGCTCTTTGAAAGGGTGCAGCCATGAGGCGAAAATGTGACCGTGAATGTTATCCGGGTAGCTTAAATGCACTATCGTAGAGTCGTATACATCTTTCTGAAGGAACTTCTCACCTTTGGCCATAATCGAACTGGCCGGCTTACCGATGAGATAGTCGAAAATGGCGACATCGTGTGGCGAGAGGGACCAAAAAACATTTTCTTCGGTTCGTACGGTACCTAAGTTTACCCGATTGGAATAGATGTAGTGCAGTTTCCCGATTTTACCACTGTCGATCAATTCTTTTATTTTGATGATAGCGGGGTGAAACAGCATCACATGTCCTACCATTATTTGTGCTCCATTCCTTTCGGCTAGATCAACCAATTCCTGAGCTGTTTCGGAAGAGAGAGTCATCGGCTTTTCGATAAGTACATGTTGTCCTTTTTCGAGCAAGCGTTTTGCTATTTCATAGTGGAGTGGGGCCGGTGCTGCAATTGTGTAAGCATCAAATTTTCTTTCCAAAGCCGATTCCACAGAGCCGAAACCCTCTGTACCCGGATACAAACTCAATAATTCTCGTAGTCTTTCGGGATTAGCCTCGACGATTCCGGCCAAATTTCCCATTCCGTGGAGGGTCTTGATGTGGTTTTGTCCCCATCTTCCTCCTCCGATTACACAAACTTGTTTCTTTGTCATTACAATAGCTCTATGTTGTTTCTGTTCTTAACCCCCTTCATTGCATTTTTAGTGTCGAAGATCACTTTTGCATGCTTTTGAATCAATTCGTAGTCCACTTGGCTGTGAGCCGCTGCCACAACCACCAGATCGGCTTTTTCAAGCAAGGCTGGGGTTAGATTCTTTTCGCCCTTTTCAAGCTTTCCTTTGTGTTTGTATTCGGGGATATAGGGGTCAAAGAAGGAGACGTTGGCGCCTTTGCCCTTCAGGAGGTCGATCAGTACCAAGGCGGGACTTTCGCGATAATCGTCGATGTCTTGCTTGTAAGCCACCCCAACGACCAGAATATTGGAGCCATTCAAAGCTTTTTTGGAGCGATTCAAAAGATCGCCGGCGCGCTCCATGCAGTATTCGGGCATTTTGTCGTTTATCATCATCGATGATTCAATCATCGAAGTGTGGAAGCCGTATTCCCGAGCTTTCCACGACAGGTAGTAGGGGTCAAGCGGGATGCAGTGTCCCCCCAGTCCGGGACCGGGATAAAAGGCTTGAAAACCGTAGGGTTTTGTCTTAGCGGCATCGATTACCTCCCAAAGGTTGATGTTCATTTTGTGGCAGAGCATAGCCAACTCATTTATCAATCCGATATTTATGTTGCGGTAGGTGTTTTCGAGTATTTTTTCCATCTCGGCAATAGCCGGACTTGAAACGGTATGCACGTCGCTTTCCAATACCGCACGGTACATCGCTGCAATTACTTCCAAGGCGTCTTCGCCTATAGCTCCCACTACTTTCGGCGTGTTTTTAGTTTTGTATATCAGGTTTCCCGGATCCACCCGTTCGGGAGAGAAACCCAGATAAAAGTCGCTACCGCATTTCAAACCTGAGCCTTGTTCCAACAAAGGCTTTATCAGCTCTTCGGTCGTACCCGGGTAGGTGGTTGACTCCAGTACTACCATGCTGCCTTTTTTCAGATATTTGGCAATGGATTCGGTGGAGGATTTTACATAGCTGATGTCCGGTTGCTGATATACATCCAAGGGAGTCGGGACACAGATGGCAATGAAGTCCACATCTTTTACAAAGCTGAAGTCTGTTGTGGCCGAGAGCATACCTTTGCTCACGATTTCCTTCAGGTCCTCATTAACCACATCTCCGATGTAGTTGTGTCCGGAGTTGACCAACTCTACTTTCTTCTCCTGTACGTCGAACCCAATGGTTTTAAAACCGGCTTTGGCCTTTTCCACGGCTAAAGGCAAACCAACGTATCCCAAGCCGACTACGCCGACTACAATATCCTTATTTTGGATTTTCTGTAAAAGCAACTGTTTCATTTTTTATATTTTCTAAGCTGTTAATATATTTCTTTAGTTTGTATCGATCCATCTCTTATGAAAGTTGTACGGTATGCTAATCTAGCCTCCTATACCGTAATAATGGAAGCCTTTCTGTTTGAGCTCGTTCTTGTCGTAGATATTACGCCCGTCGATAACCAGCGCTGTGCGCATCGATCTCTTCAGCGTATCCCACGAAGGCAGACGAAATTCCTTCCATTCGGTTTGCAATATAACGGCTTCGGCCTGTAGTGCTGCATCGTATAAGTCGGAGCAATAGCATACTTGTGTGCCGAGTATTTTCTTTGCCGCATTCATTGCTATAGGGTCGTAAACGCGTACTTTGCAACCGGCTTTCAGGAGTAGGTCTATTGTTACAAGCGACGGAGCTTCGCGTATATCGTCCGTCTCGGGTTTAAAGGCCAATCCCCAAACTGCAATCGTCTTTCCCGATAGATTGTTGTTGTAATGCTTTTGTAGTTTTTCAAAGAGTATTTTTTTCTGTTTTTCGTTAACACTTTCCACTGCTTCCAGCACCGACATCGGGTAGCCGTTATCAGCTGCGGTCTTTATCAGGGCTTTTATGTCTTTGGGGAAGCAACTGCCTCCGTATCCGCATCCCGGATATAGAAACTTGGTGCCGATACGAGTGTCGCTACCTATGCCCCTGCGTACTGCGTTGGCGTCAGCCCCTACACGTTCGCAGAGGTTGGCGATGTCATTCATAAACGATATGCGTGTTGCCAACATGGCATTGGCGGCATATTTAATCATTTCGGCAGAGGCGATGTCGGTAAAAAATATTCGGTAGTTGTTTATGAGGAATGGTTTGTAGAGTTTGTCCATCAAATCCTTTCCTTTTTCGTTTTCGACACCGACTATAACCCGATCCGGGCTCATGAAGTCTTTTACAGCGCTTCCTTCTTTCAAAAACTCTGGATTCGAGGCAATATCGAAGGTTAAGTCCAAGCCGCGCTTGTCTAACTCTTCCCGGATTACGGCTTTTATTTTATGAGCTGTTCCCACGGGGACGGTGCTTTTAGTCACTACAAGTAAATGACGGCTCATGTTTCGGCCAATTTCACGTGCGACCTCCAATACATGGCTTAAATCCGCGCTTCCGTCTTCTTCCGGAGGAGTACCTACGGCAATAAAAATGACTTCGACTGCCGACAGACAGGGTGTAAGTGTTGTTACAAATTGTAAGCGTCCTGCTGCCGTGTTTTTTCGTACCAAATCTTCTAACCCCGGTTCGTATATGGGCACTAGCCCTTGCTTGAGCTGGTTTATCTTCTCGGTGTCGATATCTACGCAAGTAACATGTACTCCCATTTCCGAGAAGCAAGCCCCTGTTACCAATCCTACGTATCCTGTGCCGATTATTGCTATGTTCATGAAACGCTTCTTCTTTTTCTCAAGCCTCTTTTATCCGATTTCTGAGATTCTTGGAGATGTTTATCTGTTTGAAGACGAGAAATTTACTTCTTCGTTTGCTGAAAACAGATAATTTTGGCAAAGATACAATAAAGCTCTTGATTACACAAAGGAGTTTGTTGCTATCCCATATTTGAATCAGGGGTTGATTTTAATTGCTTCATTTTTAGGTTTTAATGTAAAAAGAGTATAGCTCTCCTTTTGTTTATGATACGGGTTGTTGAACGTTGTATCATACAATTTGTATGCTCGAAGTTCGTCTTTTAGAGAATTTATGTTTCGTTTCTATTTGAAAGTGAATCTGGAAAAATATTTATTCACTGTAAATCAGCTGTTTATGTTTTCCTTTTTCAAGCTTCCCCAAAAAAGTTTTACAGGGAAGTTTATTTTGTCTAAATTTACAGGCTCAAAAATTAACGGAAATAAAATAACAGAAAATTCAATACTACGCTATGTCAGAGGCAATTGGACGTATCTCGCAGATTATAGGACCTGTTGTGGATGTGTTTTTTGATTTGGAAAAGAGCGGATTAAAAGAACTCCCGGCCATTCACGATGCTTTGCGTGTTGAGCGAGAGGATGGGAAATCCATTATATTGGAAATACAACAACATATCGGTGAGAATACCGTGCGTACTGTTGCTATGGATTCTACTGACGGTTTTTCCCGAGGCTTGAGTGTTGAGGTGCTGGGATCTCCCATCTTGATGCCTGCCGGTGATCAGGTGAAAGGCCGTTTGCTCAACGTAATCGGGGCGCCTATTGACGGTATGAAGGACTTTGATACGCAAGGAGCTTATCCCATCCATCGGGAGCCACCTAAGTTCGAAGACCTGACAACGACGGAGAGTGTTCTCTTTACCGGAATAAAAGTTATCGACCTGCTCGAACCTTACTCAAAAGGAGGAAAGATCGGTCTTTTTGGAGGAGCCGGTGTGGGAAAGACTGTGCTCATCATGGAGCTGATAAATAATATTGCTAAGGGGCATAGTGGCTTTTCTGTGTTTGCCGGTGTGGGCGAGCGTACGCGCGAAGGGAACGATTTGCTTCGGGAGATGATCGAGTCGGGAGTCATCCGCTACGGCGAGGCTTTTAAAAAGAGCATGGAAGAAGGCGACTGGGATTTATCGAAGATAGATTATTCCGAGCTCGAAAAGTCGCAAGCTACACTTGTTTTCGGGCAGATGAACGAACCCCCCGGAGCCCGTTCTTCCGTTGCTCTGTCGGGTTTGACTATTGCCGAGTCTTTCCGCGATGCCGGAAGTGGAGGACGGGACATCCTGTTCTTTATCGATAATATATTCCGTTTTACGCAGGCCGGATCGGAAGTGTCTGCTCTTTTGGGACGTATGCCCTCAGCCGTAGGTTATCAACCCACGCTGGCTACTGAGATGGGAGCTATGCAAGAACGTATCACTTCCACGAAAAACGGCTCCATTACTTCTGTACAGGCTGTTTATGTGCCGGCTGACGACTTGACCGACCCGGCGCCTGCTACAACATTCTCGCACTTGGATGCGACTACCGTGTTGAGTCGTAAAATATCGGAGTTGGGAATCTTTCCCGCTGTGGATCCGCTGGAATCGAGCTCCCGTATCCTCTCGCCTGAAATTGTGGGAGAAGAGCACTATCATACGGCACAGCGTGTGAAGCAAATCTTACAGCGAAACAAGGAACTACAGGATATTATCTCCATCCTCGGTATGGAAGAACTGTCGGAGGAGGACCGCATTATTGTAAGCCGGGCCCGGAAGGTGCAGCGTTTTCTTTCTCAACCTTTCTTTATGGCAGCTCAATTTACGGGTATTCCCGGCGTTATGGTGCCTATAGAGGAAACCATCCGAGGTTTTAAGATGATCCTGGATGGAGAACTGGATTACCTGCCCGAAATGGCTTTCCTTAGTGTAGGTACTATTGATGATGCCATTGCTAAAGGTCAGAAGTTGCTGGAGCAGGCAAAAAAATAAATATATTATAATTTTGCAGAATCGAGGGCTTATGAAGTTGGAAATTATAACACCGGAGCAGGTTGTCTTTTCAGGGGATGTCGAACTTGTATCCTTACCGGGCATTGAGGGGACATTTACTATGCTTGATAATCATGCACCCATTGTTTCGGCGCTCAAAAAAGGCCCTTTACGCTACCGTAAACTCACAGGAGAAGAAGTGACGATTAGCGTCTTCGAAGGTTTTGTTGAAATGAATAATAACGTGGCCAGTGTTTGTGTCGAAGGAGTAGAAAAATGACTCAAGGATTGAAAGTCTTTTTTGGCGGCTTCCTATTGCTGCTCGTTATCACCGCAGTGCTACAATTGCTTTTCTGCTTGGTGTTACAAAGGCCGCAGTATGAACCTCTGTCGTCACTTATTCCGCTTTTCTACTTCGGCAATCTGGCTGTACTGGCTGTTTTTGTGCATAAATACCGTAGTGAGAGTCCCTCTTTGGGTGCAACCTTGTCGTTTAAAACAGTTAAAATCTTTGCGGCTTTGTTGGTACTGCTATTGGGCTTGTTACTTAAAACTTCTTATGCCGTTTATTTTATCGGGGAGTTTGCCGTTTATTTTATCGCATTTTTGATGTTTGAGACCTACGTGTTGTACAGATTGAATAAAAAAACGCAAGAAAAAGAAACCGGGAAATGAGTTTTTTTCAAGCAATAAAAAGTTTTCGACTTTGTTTCGTGTTGCTGCTGTTTAGTGTCACGACAAGTAATTTGTGGGCTGCCGATACCGAAGAGAAAGCATCCTTTGACTTAAAAGAAATGATATTCTCTCATCTTTCCGATAGCTATGATTGGCATTTAATTACCCTTGGAGAGAAAGAGATATCCATTCCCCTGCCGGTTATTGTGCGTAGCGATGAACGAGGCTGGTTCGTTTTTCTCTCCTCTCGTTTCGAACACGGACATGCTGCTTACGAGGGCTTCCGAATATCGAACAGTGAGCGTTATAACGGAAAGATTGTCGAATTGGGCTTGAATGGTGAAGAATTAAGGCCTTTTGATCTTTCGATGACTAAAAATGTTGTTTCGATACTGTTGACCGCGGTGTTGTTACTTCTCATATTTCTTCCGTTGGCCCGAGAGTATCGCAGGGAGCCTCTAAAATCACGACGTGGTTTTTCGGGAAGTATGGAAATGTTGATAATGGCCATTTACAACGATGTGATAAAGCCTTGTGTAGGAAAAGATTATAAGAAGTTTGCTCCCTATCTACTGACGGCATTCTTTTTTATTTTTCTGTCTAATTTACTAGGTCTCATCCCCCTCTTTCCCGGAGGTGCAAATGTTACAGGAAATATCTCCGTAACTTTTGCTTTGGCCCTTTGTACTTTTTTGATAACAAACTTTTTTGGCACCCGCGAATATTGGCGCGAAATATTTTGGCCCGATGTACCTTTCTTGCTCAAGCTACCCCTCCCAATCATGCCTTTTGTTGAAATTCTGGGGATTTTTACCAAGCCATTTGCCCTGATGGTGCGTTTGTTTGCTAATATGATGGCGGGACACATGATCATTTTGGTATTGGCCGGGCTGATTTTTATTTTTTATGCTTTATTGGGGGCTGCAGCCTCATCCGTAGTCTCGGTTTTGTCTTTACTCTTTTCTATTTTTATGTTGACTCTGGATGTACTTATATCGTTTATACAAGCCTATGTTTTTACCATGCTCTCCGCTATTTTTATCGGTATGGCCCGGGTTGAGCATCATAAACACTGATTACGAGAATAAAACAACCATATATTAAGTGAATCAATAAACCGTTAAATAAAAAATTATTATGTTACTATCAATTTTATTACAAGTTGCGGCGGGAGCCGGAATAGGAAAATTAGGTGCAGCACTTGGAGCCGGTTTGGCTGCTATTGCAGCCGGTTTAGGTATCGGCCGTATCGGAGGACAGGCCATGGACGCTATTGCCCGTCAACCGGAAGCAGCCGGTGATATTCGAGGCAGTATGATTGTGATTGCTGCGCTGATAGAAGGCGCCGCCCTGCTTGCTATTATTGTTTGTGCATTAGCCATCTTCTTATAAGAATTCGGCATGGAACTTTTCAAGCCCGAAATTGGTCTTATTATCTGGATGCTTATCCCGTTTCTGGTTGTCTTCGGACTGCTGGCCAAGTTTGCATGGCCAAGCATTATAAGAGGAGTCGAAGAAAGGGGAAAGTTTATTGACGACTCCCTGCAGTCCGCAAAGGAGGCCAACGAACGATTAGCGGGTATCAAAGAAGAGGGAGAGCAAATTCTGGCGGCAGCCCGTTCCGAACAGATGCAGATTCTCAAAGAAGCTGCCGCTATGCGCGAGAGTTTGATCGAGGAGGCTCGCAAGCAAGCCCGTTCAGAGGGTGAGAAGCTGCTGAGGAAAGCGCAGGAAGATATTGCTAAAGAACGGGAAGAAGCGATACGGCAAATTCGTCGTGAAGTGGCTTTGTTGTCGGTGGATATTGCTGAAAAGGTAATCCGCAAACACTTGGACGATAAAGATAAGCAGATAGACGTAGTGAATCGCCTGCTGGATGAAATCAATATCTCAAAATCATAATTCAATATGAATTCGGGACTTATATCGCAACGTTATGCCAAGGCCTTGCTGGACTATGCTCAGGCCAACAAATTGGACGAAAAGCTGTACTTTGAAGCTAAAACGGTTTTGAATTCCTTTCGTCATGCGCCTCAGCTGCGTGCTGTACTTGCGAGCCCTTTCGTGTCCCAAGAAGAGAAGAAGAACATCCTTTTATTGCTGACCGGAGCCGAGTACAGCAAAGCCTTGGAGCGTTTGGTCGCTCTGCTTATTGAGAAGCAACGGGAGGAGAGCTTGGAGCGTATTATGCTTGCTTACATTGCCCTGTACCGGAAACAGAACCGGATCCATGCCTTGCGCTTGACGACAGCTTCCGATTTGGATGAGGCAACAAAGGAACGCTTGCTGGATCGGATTGGACAAGTATTGGGCGGAAAGCTCGAGGTGGAAAGCTCTGTCGATCCCGAAATTTTGGGAGGCTTCGTTTTCGAGGCGGATTCTCTGCGTTGGGACGCCAGCTTGTCGCGTCAGTTAGCAAACATTAGAAAGGAGTACACGTTGAATAACAGTAAATCCCTCTGAACTCTTTCTTCGGAAAGAGTTTCGGATGAAAATATGTAAGATTTTTCTCGAGACGGATTTTTATCCTCTTGAGCAAGTAAACACTAAGTAAAGATGTCGGAAAAAATAAAAGTGAGCGAAGTATCCGAAATCCTTCTGAAACAATTGGAAGGAATTGATACGAGTGTTCAGTTTGATGAAGTGGGTACCGTTCTGCAAGTCAGCGACGGTGTGGCTCGCATCTATGGCCTGCAACATGCCGAAGCGAACGAACTTCTTGAGTTTGAAAATGGAGACCAAGCCATTGTTATGAACCTTGAGGAAGATAATGTCGGAGCTGTTTTGCTTGGTTCCACGAGTAATATCCGCGAAGGATATAGGGTGAAGCGTACCAAGCGTGTTGCCTCCATTTTTGTAGGCGAGGGTATGCTGGGGCGTGTCATCAATCCCCTTGGCGAGGCCCTCGACGGAGGTGGACGCATTACGGGTGATATGTTGGAGATGCCTCTTGAGCGTAAGGCTCCCGGAGTAATCTTCCGGCAACCGGTGAACGAACCTTTGCAAACCGGGCTGAAAGCTATCGATGCCATGATTCCCATCGGGCGCGGTCAGCGTGAGTTGATTATTGGAGACCGCCAGACGGGGAAAACCAGCATTGCTATTGATACGATTATCAACCAGCGCTCCAACTACGAGGCTGGAAAACCCGTTTACTGCATCTATGTTGCGGTCGGACAGAAAGGTTCTACCGTCGCCTCCATCGTAAACACCCTGCGTGAGGCGGGAGCTATGGATTATACTATCGTAGTAGCATCGAATGCGTCGGATCCTGCTGCATTGCAATATTTTGCGCCTTTTGCCGGAGCGGCTATCGGAGAATATTTTCGCGATACCGGTCGTCATGCCTTAGTAGTTTACGATGACCTTTCGAAACAAGCCGTTGCCTACCGTGAGGTGTCCCTTATCTTGCGTCGTCCGTCCGGGCGTGAGGCTTATCCGGGAGATATCTTTTACTTGCACTCTCGGCTCTTGGAGCGTGCTGCCAAGATTATCAATCGCGATGAGGTGGCTGCACAAATGAATGACTTGCCTCCATCGCTTGCAGGCAAAGTAAAAGGCGGAGGATCGCTGACGGCCTTGCCCATTATCGAAACACAAGCTGGCGACGTATCGGCTTACATCCCGACGAATGTGATTTCCATCACCGATGGTCAAATCTTCCTCAATACCGACCTCTTTAATCAGGGAAATCGTCCGGCTATTGATGTGGGGATTTCTGTATCTCGCGTAGGTGGTAATGCGCAGATTAAGGCTATGAAAAAAGTGGCCGGTACACTCAAGATAGACCAGGCTCAATTCCGGGAGTTGGAGGCTTTTACTCAGTTCGGGAGCGACATGGATGCCGTTACGGCCATGACTATTGATAAAGGACGTAAAAATACCCGTTTGCTCGTACAGCCTTTACACAAACCCATGCCTGTTGAAAAACAGACTGCCGTTCTCTATTGTGGTACACACGGTCTTCTGGCTAAAGTACCGCTCGACAAGGTGCCGGAGTTTGAGAAAGAGTTTCTCTCGCTGCTTGAGTTGTCCTACAAAAAAGAAACTCTTGATGTCCTGAAATCGGGTATTATAAATGAAGAGGTGACAGCTATACTCGATAAAGTTGCGGAAACTGTTGTTGCCGGATTGGCCGGATGACCTCTGATCTAACTCCCGCTCCCTTTTGAATTAAGAAGAGGGCGATTTTTTCGATGTATGAAAGATTAAAACTGGCTTATGGCTTCATTAAAGGAAATAAAAGGTCGGATTCATTCGGTAAAATCTACGCAGAAGATCACTTCTGCCATGAAGATGGTGTCCTCGGCAAAGTTGCGCAAGGCGCAGAAAGTAATTGAGAACTTTCTGCCCTACGAGCAAAAATTGAATGCCTTGCTGCAAAACTTCCTGACTGCCCAAGAGGACGACCTGCACCCCTCCTCCTGGGCCGAAGAGCGTGAGCTCCAACGTGTGGCCGTCGTGGCTTTTGCTTCTAATTCGAGCCTTTGCGGTAGCTTTAATGCCAATGTGATTCGAAAAATGGAACAAGTCGTCGATTCTTACCGCCGCCAACTGGGCGAGGAGCATGTCTTGCTCTATCCCATAGGTAAGAAGATGCAGAAAGCCGCCGTTAAAAAAGGCTTTGCTCAAGACGCTCGCTTCGATGGCATGCTCGATAAGCCTTCTTACGAAGGCTCTTTCGAGCTTTCTTTAGAACTCATGCGGATGTTTGAATCCGGACAAGTCGATCGCGTTGAATTCATTTATCACCATTTCCATAGTCGTAGTTCGCAGATATTGAGACATGAAACTTGGCTCCCGATAGCTCTTAAAACATCGGAAGAAAGGCTTACCCCCACTAACTATTTGGTGGAGCCCGACAAGCAAAGCATATTGGACAGCCTCATCCCCAAAGCGCTCCACCTGAAGATGTATGCGGCGCTACTTGACTCCGTGGCTTCAGAACATGCTGCCCGTACTATAGCCATGCAGTTGGCCACCGACAATGCCGACGAGTTGCTCGACGAGCTTTCTCTTCAATATAACAAGCTCCGTCAACAAGCTATCACCAGCGAATTGCTTGACATCGTGGGAGGCTCCTTCGGGATGAATGCCTGATACGCGTTTTTCGATCTCTCCCGTTGCTGCTCCATGTCCCATTACGGACCGTGCAAAGAAGATATCCATGAAGGTTGTTGGAAATAAATATCTGACAACTTTCTATCTTTTTAGCCTTATTCCTGGCTTGTTGTTGAAAAGAAATCTAATCGTCCTTTGAGTGTTTTGTTAACTCGTTGATTTTCTATGACTAATGCTGAGTTTCGATTCTCTTTTCGCTCTTTCTCATACTCCATTGGAGTAACTTTTATATACATTTTATTTTCAGGAAGTTTTGTCGTAAAGAAAAAACTTCGTATCTTTGCACGCCGTTTTAGTAAATAAAATCGGTGTAAGTACAAAAGTAACAAAGTATTTAAAGATAATAAAGTAAATTGAAATGCCTACAATTCAACAATTAGTTAGAAAAGGTCGGGTAGAGATGGAGGATAAGAGTAAGTCTCCGGCGCTGGATTCCTGTCCGCAACGACGGGGTGTCTGCGTGCGGGTGTACACTACTACTCCTAAAAAACCGAACTCGGCCATGCGAAAAGTAGCTCGTGTTCGTTTGACTAACCTGAAAGAGGTGAATGCCTATATTCCCGGTGAAGGTCACAACTTGCAAGAGCACTCGATTGTTATGGTGCGTGGTGGTCGTGTGAAGGATTTGCCCGGTGTGCGTTATCACGTAGTACGTGGAACCCTTGATACGGCGGGTGTTAACGGTCGTACCCAACGTCGCTCGAAGTATGGAGCAAAACGTCCGAAACCCGGACAACAAGCTGCGGCTAAGGCTAAAAAATAAAACAGCCCGTCGCTAAATTCGCGATGCTCTGTTCGGGGCTCGTCGAAGAAGTTTGAAAAATACTAACAAAATCAAGTCTAAAAACTTGTTGGCGTTTTACTGGTAGCAGATGAAGGTTGAGTAAACGACTCGGAGGAGTTTGTTGAAGAAAGCTAAGAGCAACCAAAAACAAAAACTGAAATTTTTTAAAGCAATGAGAAAAGCTAAACCAAAGAAAAGGGTTATTCTGCCCGATCCGGTTTTTAATGAAGTGATGGTAACTAAATTTGTTAATCACTTGATGTTCGATGGCAAAAAATCGATTGCCTTTGATATCTTTTATTCGTCTTTGGATGTGGTAAAAAGCAAATTGCCCAATGAAGACAAAACCCCTCTCGAAATTTGGAAAAAAGCCCTCGAAAACATCACTCCGCTCCTGGAGGTGAAATCCCGTCGTGTGGGAGGTGCTACTTTTCAAGTTCCTACTGAAATCCGAGCTGAGCGCAAGGAGTCAATCTCAATGAAAAATTTAATATTGTATTCGCGCAAGCGGGGCGGCCGTTCTATGGCCGATAAACTGGCTGCCGAAATAGTGGATGCTTATAACAGCCAAGGTGGAGCCTTTAAACGTAAGGAGGATATTCACCGCATGGCTGAAGCCAACCGCGCGTTTGCTCATTTTAGATTCTAAATAAACAATAATACAACATTAAATAAAGGCCGCAGCAATCCAAATACGGCCGAATTCTAAGGTATAAAAACAAATGGCTAAAGCTGATTTAAGATATAACAGAAACATCGGTATCATGGCGCATATCGACGCCGGGAAGACAACAACTTCCGAGCGTATCCTGTTTTACACCGGTTTGACACATAAAATTGGTGAAACGCATGATGGTACGGCTACCATGGACTGGATGGAACAAGAGCAGGAGCGCGGTATCACCATTACTTCTGCAGCCACTACCACTTGGTGGAATTTCGGTGGAAATAAATACAAGATCAACCTGATTGACACCCCGGGACACGTGGACTTTACCGTGGAGGTTGAGCGCTCGCTTCGTATCCTCGATGGGGCTGTTGCAACTTTCTGTGCGGTAGGTGGTGTTGAGCCTCAATCCGAGACCGTTTGGCGTCAGGCTGACAAGTATAACGTGCCTCGTGTTGGTTATGTGAACAAAATGGACCGCTCGGGAGCCAATTTCTTCGAAGTAGTACGTCAAATTAAAGAAGTACTCGGAGCCAACCCTTGCCCGATACAAATACCTATCGGCGCCGAGGAGACTTTTAAAGGTGTCGTTGACCTGATTAAAATGAAGGCAATACTTTGGCACGATGAAACGATGGGAGCGGAATACCATGTGGAAGAGATCCCTGCAGATTTGCAAGCGGAGGCTCAAGAGTGGAGAGATAAAATGCTCGAATCCATAGCCGAGTTCGACGATGCTTTGATGGAAAAATTCTTTGATGATCCTTCGACTATTACCGAAGAAGAAGTCAACAGAGCTTTGCGAAATGCTACGCTTTCTATGAGCATTACGCCGATAATATGCGGTTCTTCGTTTAAGAACAAAGGTGTGCAAACGATGCTTGATGCTGTCTGCAAGTTTTTACCGAGCCCTCTGGATACTACCGAGATCGTAGGGAAAGACCCCCGGGATGAGAATAAGGAAATTGTTCGTCATCCGGATTCAAGCGAACCTTTGTGTGCTTTGGCCTTTAAGATTGCAACCGACCCCTACGTCGGACGTCTTTGCTTCTTCCGTGTTTATTCCGGACAATTGGATGCGGGATCTTATGTTTACAACACCCGCTCGGAAAAGAAAGAACGTATTTCGCGTATCTTCCAGATGCACTCCAATAAGCAAAATCCGGTTGAGTGTATTTCTGCCGGTGATATCGGTGCCGGAGTAGGTTTTAAAGATATCCGCACAGGAGATACGCTTTGCGACGAAACGCATCCCATCACACTCGAATCTATGGATTTCCCGGCTCCTGTTATCGGTATTTCCGTAGAGCCCAAAACTCAGAAAGACCTTGATAAACTGGGTATCGGATTGTCGAAGTTGGCGGAAGAAGACCCCACCTTCACGGTTAAAACCGATGAACAATCCGGACAAACGATTATTAGCGGTATGGGCGAGCTCCACCTTGAAATCATTATCGATCGCTTGAGACGAGAGTTTAAAGTGGAATGTAATCAGGGACGTCCTCAGGTGTCTTACAAGGAGGCTATTACACAACCCGTTGAAATCCGCGAAGTTTATAAGAAACAATCGGGAGGCCGTGGTAAGTTTGCCGATATCATTGTTCGTGTCGAGCCCGTCGATGCAGACTTTGAAGGAACCGGTCTGCAGTTTGTGGATGTAGTAAAAGGTGGAAATATTCCCAAAGAATTTATTCCTTCGGTTCAGAAAGGCTTCCAAGCCGCTATGAAAAACGGTGTTTTGGCTGCATTCCCGATGGATACTATGAAAGTTACTTTGTTGGATGGATCTTTCCACGCAGTGGACTCCGACCAGTTGTCTTTCGAAATTTGTGCTCAATTGGCTTACAAAACGGCTTGTGCGAAAGCAAAACCTGTACTCCTGGAGCCTATTATGAAGCTTGAGGTGGTAACGCCCGAAGAGAGCATGGGGGATGTTATCGGCGACTTGAACAAACGTCGCGGACAAGTGGAAGGTATGGAATCCAGTCGTACGGGAGCTCGTATTGTGAAAGCAAAAGTGCCCCTTGCCGAAATGTTCGGCTACGTTACCGCACTTCGTACCATTACTTCGGGACGTGCAACTTCTTCGATGGAATTCTCCCACTATGCCGAAGTATCTAATGCCTTGGCAAAAGAGGTTGTCGCTGAAGCAAAAGGACGCGTAGAACTATTGTAAAATCAAATATTCTTGGATAATTTTCCGGTTAGCGAATGACTCTTAACCGGGAAATTATTTCAAGCTTAATTTTTAAAATTTAGAAAAAGAAATGAGTCAAAAAATCAGAATCAAGTTGAAATCTTACGACCATAATTTGGTTGACAAGTCAGCTGAAAGAATTGTAAAAACGGTAAAAGCTACCGGAGCCGTTGTTAGCGGCCCCATACCCCTGCCGACACACAAGCGTATCTTTACCGTGAACCGCTCTACTTTCGTAAACAAGAAATCGCGCGAGCAGTTTGAGTTGTCCTCGTACAAACGCCTGATCGATATCTACAGCTCCACCGGTAAAACTGTTGATGCTTTGATGAAGCTGGAGTTGCCCAGCGGAGTTGAGGTTGAAATTAAAGTGTGATCGATTGCAGACTAAGAAAAAAAAGTGCTCTGAAATTAGAGAGTCTACTTAACTTAAAAAACAAATAAATAATAAATTGAAATGCCAGGATTATTAGGAAAAAAAATCGGAATGACATCCGTTTTCAGTGCCGATGGTAAAAATATGCCATGCACTGTTATCGAAGCAGGTCCTTGTGTTGTTACTCAAATCAAAACGGTAGAAAAAGATGGCTACGAAGCGGTTCAACTTGGTTTCTTACCCAAAACGGATAAGCACACCAACAAAGCCGAAGCCGGCCATTTTAAAACAGCCGGAGTAACTCCGCAACGCCACTTGGTTGAGTTCAAAGAGTTCGAAACCGAACTGAAATTAGGTCAAACGCTTACTGTCGCAGACCTTTTTGAAGCTGATATTTACATTGATGTCATTGGAACTTCAAAAGGAAAAGGTTTCCAAGGAGTTGTAAAACGTCACGGATTCGGTGGAGTGGGCCAAACCACCCACGGTCAGCACAACCGTTTGAGAGCTCCGGGTTCTTTGGGTGCATCTTCATACCCCTCTCGGGTTTTCAAAGGCATGCGTATGGCTGGTCGTACGGGCGGAGAACGCGTGACCATTCAAAATTTGCAAGTATTAAAAGTGATTCCGGAACACAACTTACTGTTGGTAAAAGGTTCGATTCCGGGTGCTAAAGGTTCAATTGTAATCATCAATAAATAATATGGAAATCAGTGTATTAGATAAAACCGGAAAAGACACCGGAAGAAAAGTAGTATTGAATGATGCTATTTTCGGTATTGAGCCAAATGACCATGCTATTTATTTAGATGTGAAACAGTATTTGGCTAATCAACGTCAAGGAACACACAAGGCAAAAGCTCGTAGCGAGATAGCCGGTAGCACGCGTAAGTTAGGCCGTCAGAAAGGAAGCGGTGGAGCTCGTCCGGGTGATATTAAATCTCCCGTTCGTGTTGGCGGAGGTCGTATTTTTGGACCTGTTCCTCGCGACTATAGCTTTAAGCTGAACAAAAAAGTAAAGCAATTGGCACGCAAATCAGCTCTGTCTTACAAGGCTGCTAACCAAGCCGTGCTGGTTGTGGACGACATTAATTTCGAGCTTCCTAAAACGAAAGATTTTGTGGCTCTGACGAAAAACTTGAATGTAGCCGATAAAAAACCTTTAATTGTTTTAGCATCTGCGAATAAAAACGTATATTTGTCGGCTCGTAATTTACCGAAAGTTAATGTTTTAACTGTTTCGGAGTTAAATACTTATGCGATTTCGAACTCGAATAGCGTCGTATTTTCTGAAGAGGCGGTTCGTGCATTGGAACAAATTTTTAAAGCATAAGGAGGAAGGTAAGAATGGCAATTATCATAAAACCAATCGTTACGGAGAAAATGACCAAGCTGGGCGAGACCTTGAATCGCTACGGCTTCAAGGTGCAGAAAAACGCTAACAAGATTGAAGTAAAGAAAGCCGTAGAGGCCCTTTACAACGTTACCGTAACAGATGTCAATACATTTATCATTCCTGCGAAAAACAAAAGCCGCTTTACGAAAAGTGGCGTTATTAGCGGGAAAACTTCAGCTTATAAAAAAGCAATTGTTACCTTGAAAGAAGGAGACAGAATCGATTTTTATAGTAATATTTAAACGTAAAATCCAACTAAAATTATTTTAATGGCTGTACGTAAATTAAAACCCACAACACCGGGGCAGAGACATAAGATTATTGGCACGTTCGATACAGTTACTGCGAAAGCGCCAGAGAAATCTCTTGTTTATGGCGGAGGAAAATCCGGAGGCCGCAACCACGATGGTAAAATGACCATGCGTTATATCGGTGGCGGACACAAGAGAAAATACAGAGTAATTGACTTTAAACGTAACAAAGACGGTGTTCCGGCTACAGTTAAAGCTATTGAATACGATCCGAATCGTTCGGCACGTATTGCATTGCTTTATTATGCAGACGGTGAAAAAAGATACATACTTGCACCCGAAGGCTTGCAAATTGGGCAGACAGTCCTTTCCGGAAGCGATGTGGCTCCCGAAGTAGGAAATGCTCTTCCCTTGCTGAATATGCCCTTAGGAACGATTGTTCACAACATCGAACTTCGTCCGGGACAGGGCGCAGCTATGGCCCGTTCGGCTGGAACTTTTGCGCAACTTACATCGCGCGAAGATAAGTACGCAATTATCAAATTGCCCTCAGGCGAAATACGTAAAATCCTTTCAAGTTGTAAAGCTACGGTTGGAAGCGTTGGAAACTCCGATCATGCTCTGGAACGTTCCGGAAAAGCCGGCCGCTCGCGTTGGCTTGGACGCCGTCCTCGAGTTAGAGGTGTGGCTATGAACCCGGTAGATCACCCGATGGGTGGTGGTGAAGGCCGTGCATCCGGAGGACACCCACGCTCGCGTAAAGGTTTGTTGGCTAAGGGATATAAAACCCGTGCTCCGAAGAAACACTCAAGCCAATATATTATTGAAAGAAAGAAAAAATAATTGAAAAATAGAAGTAAATAATATGAGCCGTTCATTAAAAAAAGGACCATACATCAATTTGAAGCTCGAGAAGAAGGTGTTAGCCATGAACGAAAGCGGAAAAAAATCCGTGGTTAAAACATGGTCTCGTGCAACAATGATATCGCCTGATTTTGTAGGTCATACAATTGCAGTTCACAATGGGAACAAATTTATCCCCGTATACATCACCGAAAATATGGTAGGCCACAAGTTGGGAGAATTTTCACCTACCCGTAATTTCCGTGGACACGGAGGTAAAAAGAAATAATCCATTGAAAATAAAAACAAGAAAATTTTAGAAAAATGGGTGCAAGAAAAAAAATATCAGCCGAAGCTCGAAAAGAAGCTAATGCAACGCGCTATTTTGCTAAACTGAACAACGTTCCGACATCCCCTCGGAAAATGCGTTTGGTGGCAGATATGATTCGTGGCATGGAAGTGAATAAAGCATTGAGTGTTTTGAAATTCTCTACAAAAGAAGCTTCCGGAAAGATCGAGAAACTATTGAAATCGGCCATTGCCAACTGGGAAACCAAAACCGAGCAAAAAGCCGATAATGCCAATCTGTATGTAAGCGCAATTTATGTAGATTCCGCTACCATGTTGAAGCGTTTGCGTACAGCTCCTCAAGGACGAGGTTACAGGATCCGTAAGCGTTCTAACCACGTAACCTTATTTGTGGAAGCAAAGAATACTAACAACGATAATCAAAATTAAATTGCTCGATGGGACAAAAAACTAATCCAATAAGTAATCGCTTAGGAATCATCCGTGGATGGGATTCTAACTGGTACGGAGGTAATAATTACGGCGATACGATTCTTGAAGACAGTAAGATCAGAAAATACTTGAACGTCCGTCTTGCAAAGGCCAGTGTATCGCGCATTATCATTGAGCGTACGCTTAAGCTCGTTACCATCACTGTTTGTACGGCCCGCCCCGGTATCATCATCGGTAAGGGAGGACAAGAAGTTGACAAGCTGAGAGAAGAGCTTAAGAAAATTACCAACAAGGGTAAGGCTAAAGAACAGGAAAAAGAAATCCAAATCAATATATTTGAGGTTAAACGCCCGGAGCTCGACGCAGTTATTGTTGCTAATAACGTAGCCCGTCAGATCGAAGGTAAAGTTGCTTATCGCCGTGCCGTGAAGATGGCTATCGCTTCGACTATGCGTGCAGGAGCCGAAGGTATTAAAATTTTGGTTTCCGGACGTTTAAATGGAGCGGAAATGGCTCGCTCGGAAATGTATAAAGAAGGAAGAACTCCCCTGCACACATTCAGAGCCGATATTGATTATGCTCACGGTGAAGCCTTGACGAAAGTTGGCTTGATCGGGGTGAAAGTTTGGATCTGCCGGGGAGAAATCTACGGTAAGAAAGATTTAGCGCCCTCCTTTACATCTACAAAAGATTCTTCGCTACGTAACGACCGCGGAAATGATCGTGGAGGTAGAGGCTTTAGAAAAAAAAGAAAATAAACTGTTAAACGAAATTTGATTTAAGGAATTATGTTACAACCGAAAAAAACAAAATTCAGAAGACAGCAAAAAGGGCGTATGAAAGGAAATGCCCAACGGGGCAACCAATTAGCGTTTGGTTCATTTGGTATCAAGTCCTTGCAATCCAAATGGTTGACCGGACGTCAGATCGAAGCAGCCCGTATTGCCGTAACTCGTTATATGCAGCGTCAAGGACAAATTTGGATTCGTGTATTTCCCGACAAACCCATCACTAAAAAACCGGCTGAGGTTCGTATGGGTAAGGGTAAGGGTGCTCCCGAAGGTTTCGTGGCTCCTGTTACCCCGGGACGCATCATTATTGAAGTGGAAGGTGTATCCTTCGATATCGCCAAAGAAGCTTTACGCTTAGCTGCTCAAAAACTGCCTGTAACTACCAAGTTTGTAGTAAGACGTGATTTTGATTACAATGAAAATGCGTAAGAATTATGAAAATAAGTGAAATAAAAGAACTGACAACTCAAGAACTGAAGGAAAGATTGGATGCCGAAAAAAGTCGCTTGAACTTTTTGAGAATCAATCATTCCATTTCACCTCTCGACAATCCGATGCAGATAAAAGACCTTCGGAAAACAATTGCGCGTTTTGCTACCGAATTGCGTCGCAGAGAACTTAGTAATCAACAATAATACACAGTAATCCCGATGACAACAAGAAATTTAAGAAAAGAAAGAACGGGTGTGGTTTTCAGCAACAAAATGGATAAGACCATTACTGTGGCTGTTAAATGGAAGGAAAAACACCCTATTTACGGGAAGTTCGTAAACAAGACAAAGAAATTTCATGCTCACGATGAGAAAAATGACTGCAATATCGGCGATACGGTGCGCATCATGGAAACTCGTCCTTTGAGTAAACTGAAAAGATGGAGATTAGTTGAAATTATCGAAAGAGTTAAGTAATTATGATACAACAAGAATCAAGGCTCACAGTAGCTGATAACAGTGGAGCTAAGGAAGCTCTTTGCATTCGCGTCTTGGGCGGAACTGGTAAACGTTATGCATCGCTTGGCGATGTAATCGTCGTAGCCGTGAAGAGTGTAATTCCTTCCAGCGACATCAAAAAAGGAATTGTTTCTAAAGCTGTTGTTGTTCGTACCAAGAAAGAAGTACGGCGCGCTGACGGCTCTTACATCCGGTTTGATGATAACGCTTGTGTGCTGCTGAATAATGCAGGAGAAATACGTGGAAGCCGTATATTTGGTCCTGTGGCACGTGAGTTGCGTGCTACGAACATGAAAATCATATCACTGGCACCGGAAGTGCTGTAATCTTCGAAAATAATTATAGTGATGAGTAAGTTACATATAAAAAAGGGAGACACTGTTTACGTGAATACCGGTGTTGACAAAGGAAAAACCGGCCGCGTATTACAAGTTCTTGTGAAAGAACAGCGTGCCATCGTAGAAGGCGTGAATATGGTGTCGAAAAATGCTAAACCTAGCGCAAAGTATCCGCAAGGAGGAATTATAAAAAAAGAAGCCGCCATTCATATCTCGAACCTCAATCCTGTTGAAAACGGGAAACCGGTTCGTGTTGGACGCAAGTTGAATGCAGACGGTAAGTTGGTGCGTGTTTCTAAAAAAACAGGAGAGGAGATATAATGAATACTGCAAGTTTAAAACAAGATTACAAAGAACGCATTGTTCCTATCTTGATGAAGGAATTTAGCTATACTTCGGTGATGCAAGCTCCGAAGTTGGAAAAGATCGTCTTGAATCAAGGTTTGGGGATTGCTGTTGCCGATAAGAAGATTATAGAGGTAGCAATCAACGAAATGACTGCTATTACAGGTCAAAAAGCAGTAGCTACAGTTTCCAAAAAAGACATTTCGAACTTTAAGCTTCGTAAAAAAATGCCCGTAGGAGTACGTGTTACGCTTCGCGGCGAACGGATGTATGAGTTCCTGGAGCGTCTTATTCGTGTCGCTTTGCCCCGTATTCGGGACTTTAAAGGCATTGAGAATAAGCTGGACGGACGTGGAAACTATACGATGGGAATTGAAGAGCAAATTATTTTTCCTGAAATCAACATCGACACAATCAACCGTTTGTTGGGAATGAACATAACCTTCGTTACCACGGCTAATACCGACGAAGAAGGTTACGCTTTGCTTAGAGAATTCGGATTACCATTCAAAAAAAACTAATATAGAGATATACAATGGCAAAAGAATCAATGAAAGCCCGTGAGGTGAAGAGAGCTAAGCTTGTTGCAAAATATGCAGCTAAGCGTGAAAAATACTTGGCAGAAGGTAATTATGAAGCTCTTCAAACGATTCCTAAAAATGCATCACCGGTACGTTTGCACAATCGTTGCAAGATTACAGGTCGTCCGAAAGGCTATATCCGCCAATTCGGAATATCGCGTATTCAATTCCGCGAAATGGCATCCAAAGGATTGATTCCGGGAGTGAAAAAAGCAAGCTGGTAGAATTGTTTTGACCCCTACGCTCTTGCAATACAGACCCATAGAAATAACTTGAGTCTAAAAGCTAAATAGTAGATATAGTTAAATATTGTCCCGATTATCGGGATCAATTTAAAATCAATTTATAATGACAGATCCAATAGCAGATTATTTGACTCGATTGAGGAATGCTATCAAAGCTAATCACCGTGTGGTGGAAGTTCCTGCATCGAATTTGAAAAAAGAAATGACCCGGATATTGCACGAGAAGGGCTATATCCTGAACTACAAGTTTGTAGAAGATGAAGTACGGGGCGTTATTAAAATAGCCTTGAAGTACGATCCGGTTAACAAGGTTAACTCAATTAAAAAGCTCATCAGAGTATCTACTCCGGGGCTTCGGAAATATGTCGGATACAAAGAAATGCCGCGTGTGTTGAATGGCTTGGGAATAGCCATCGTTTCTACATCGAAAGGCGTTATGACCGATAAAGAAGCTGTCGCTTTGAAAGTGGGTGGCGAAGTTTTATGTTATGTTTATTAATTGAGTTAGGAGGAAAGTTATATGTCAAGAATAGGTAAATTGCCCATATCGCTTCCTAAGGGAGTAAGTGTGACAGTAAAAGACAATGTTGTTACCGTAAAAGGCCCTAAAGGGGAGCTGACTCAGGAAGTGAATCCCAACATAACGGTATCGGTTGAAGGAAGCGAATGTGTTGTTTCTCGTCCGAATGATGAAAAACAAAATCGCGCTTTCCACGGCTTGTATCGTTCTTTGATACAAAATATGGTAGTGGGTGTGTCCGAAGGCTACTCTAAGACTTTAGAGTTGGTCGGTGTTGGTTACCGTGTTTCAAATCAAGGACAAGTATTGGAATTTTCATTAGGTTATACTCACAACATCTTTTTGAAGTTGCCTAACGAAATCAAAATTGAAACTAAAAGCGAACGGAATCAGAATCCGCTTGTAATTTTGCAAAGCTGCGACAAACAGCTCTTGGGTCAAGTTTGTGCGAAAATTCGTACCTTCCGTACTCCGGAGCCTTATAAAGGAAAAGGGGTGCGCTTCCAAGGTGAAGTTGTTCGTCGTAAAGCTGGTAAATCTGCTGGTAAAAAATAATTTGCGTAAATAGAAGAGAATATTATGAGTGATAAAAATAATAGAAGAGCAAGAATAAAAGCGCACATCCGTCACAAAGTGTCGGGAACCGCTCAGAAACCCCGTATGACTGTGTTTCGGAGTAATGCGCAGATTTACGTTCAAGTTATTGACGATGTAAACGGATTGACATTAGCATCGGCATCGTCTTTGGGACTGAAAGAGAAAGTTACAAAAACCGAGCAAGCTCAAAAAGTAGGTGCTCTCATTGCAAAAGCAGCTCAAGAAGCCGGCATTACGGAAGTAGTGTTCGATCGCAACGGTTATTTGTATCATGGTAGAGTAAAACAATTGGCAGACGCAGCTCGTGAGGGTGGTCTTAAATTTTAAGGAAGAGTATGGCAACAAATATGAATAAAGTTAAATCGACGAACGATTTAGAATTGAAAGACAGGTTGGTGGCTGTAAACCGCGTAACCAAAGTAACCAAAGGGGGACGTACTTTCAGTTTTTCTGCCATTGTTGTGGTTGGAAACGAAGACGGAATCGTAGGTTGGGGGCTTGGAAAAGCCGGTGAGGTTACTGCAGCTATAGCTAAAGGAACCGAAGCTGCCAAGAAAAATCTCATTAAAGTACCCGTGTTGAATGGTACCATTCCTCATGAACAAGAGGCTAAGTTTGGAGGTGCTCAGGTGTATATCCAACCGGCTTCTCCGGGTACCGGAGTAAAAGCCGGTGGTGCCATGCGTGCCGTTCTGGAGAGTGTTGGTATTACCGATGTATTGGCTAAGTCCAAAGGCTCATCCAATCCGCATAACTTGGTAAAAGCTACTATTGTGGCATTGGGCGAATTGCGCGATGCATACACGGTAGCCCAAAACAGAGGTGTATCGCTTGATAAAGTGTTTAACGGATAAAACGAAGTGAATATGGCTACAATAAAAATCAAACAAGTAAAAAGTAAGATCAAATGTCCTAAAGATCAAAAGCTGACTCTTGAAGCTTTAGGTTTGAGGAAATTGAACGCTGTAGTTGAACACGAAGCTACTCCTCAAATATTAGGCATGGTGACTAAAGTGAGACACTTAGTGAAAGTTATTGATTAAAAGATCATAAGATATAACATATAAGATATGGATTTAACGAATTTAACCCCGGCATGGGGTTCCGTAAAGACAAAAAAGAGAATTGGACGTGGATCCGGATCCGGTTTAGGAGGTACTTCTACCAGAGGACACAAAGGAGCCAAATCTCGCTCCGGCTATTCAAAGAAAATCGGATTTGAAGGAGGACAAATGCCCATTCAACGCCGCTTGCCGAAATATGGTTTTAAGAACATAAACCGTGTAGCATACAAAGCAATCAACCTTGAAACGATTCAAGCGCTTGCGGAAAGTAAAAAATTGGATAAAGTAGGTCGTAACGAATTGTGCGAGGCCGGTTTTATCTCCAAAAATACACTGGTGAAAGTTCTTGGAAAAGGAGCCTTGACTTTGAAACTTGAGGTAGAAGCTAATGCTTTCTCCAAATCGGCTGAAGATGCGATTGTAGCTGCCGGTGGAACTATTGTAAAATTGTAACAGCATGAAAAAATTTATAGAAACACTGACCAATATCTGGAAAATAGAAGATTTGCGTAATCGGCTGTGGATGACCTTGCTTTTTGTCTTGATCTACCGATTCGGGTCTTTTGTTGTTCTTCCGGGTATTGATACGCATACGCTGACCGCATTAAAGAGCCAAACGAGTGGTGGTTTGATGGGATTGTTGGATATGTTCTCGGGAGGGGCTTTTTCCAATGCTTCAATTTTCGCATTGGGAATTATGCCTTATATCTCGGCATCTATCGTGATTCAGTTGTTGACTATAGCTGTTCCGTATTTTCAAAAAATGCAACGCGAAGGAGAAAGTGGACGCCGTAAGATGAACCAAATTACGCGCTATCTGACCGTAGCTATTTTGTTGCTTCAAGGACCCTCTTATTTGGTAAACTTGAATGTACAGATTGCACAGGCCGGATATGCTTTCCCGAGTGGTTTCTGGTTTAGCGCTTCTTCAACTCTTATCCTTTGTGCGGGCAGTATGTTCGTGATGTGGTTGGGAGAGCGGATGACAGATAAGGGGATCGGAAACGGTATCTCTATGATTATCATGATTGGTATTATTGCCCGTTTCCCCAGCGCTGTTATTCAGGAATTTGCTTCTCGTTTCGGTGACACCGGAGGTGGTGTTATGTTCCTCATGGAAATTGTAGCATTACTTATTGTTATTGGCCTGGCTATTATGCTGGTTCAGGGAACGCGCAAAATTCCCGTACAATATGCAAAACGTGTTGTTGGAAACAAACAATACGGAGGTGTGCGTCAGTACATTCCTTTGAAAGTGAATGCTGCCGGTGTAATGCCTATCATTTTTGCACAGGCTATCATGTTCCTGCCGATAACGCTTGCCGGATTTGCCAATTCGGAGACAGCCGGAAGTTTTGTAAGAGCCTTTGCCGATATTACCGGTTTTTGGTATAACTTTGTTTTCGCTGTATTGATTATTGTCTTTACCTATTTTTATACCGCAATTACGGTAAATCCCAAGCAGATGGCCGAAGACATGAAGCGTAATAACGGATTTATTCCCGGAATAAAACCGGGCAAACAAACTGCTGAATACTTGGATTTAATCATGTCACGTATTACCTTGCCGGGTTCTTTCTTCTTAGCTTTTGTAGCCATTATGCCTGCATTTGCTTCGATACTCGGTATCAGTAGCGAATTTGCCCAGTTCTTCGGAGGAACTTCGCTCTTGATTTTGGTGGGTGTGGTTTTAGATACCCTCCAGCAAATTGAAAGCCACTTGTTGATGCGTCACTACGACGGTTTGTTGAAATCCGGTCGTATTAAAGGGCGTGCAGGTAACGTTGCTGCATATTAAGAAAATTTCTTTGAGTGTTCCGATTACTCTTTTTGATTTTCTTTTAATGAAAAATTCAGCGATAGAATGGTTTTCCTGAAAACAGACGAAGAGATAGAACTCCTTCGAGAAAGTAACGAACTCGTTGCAAAAGCCTTGGCTGAAGTGGCCAAGGTGATTGCTCCGGGGGTTACGACCAAGAAGCTGGATCGGGTAGTGGAGGAATTTTTGGCTGATCATGCTGCCGTTTCTGGATTTCTGAACTACAACGGCTATCCTGCTTCCATTTGTACATCGGTGAACGAACAGGTTGTACATGGTATTCCTTCGGATAAGGTCGTTTTGCAGGATGGTGATATAGTCTCTGTCGATTGTGGAGCTTACAAGAATGGCTTTCACGGTGATTTTGCTTACACCTTTTGTGTAGGAGAGGTGAAACCCGAAATTCGGGCGCTTCTTAAAACAACAAAAGAATCCATGTTTTTAGGGATTGAGCAGGCCGTAGAAGGAAAACGTATCGGAGATATCGGTCATGCCATTCAAACTTATTGCGAGGCGCGAGGTTATTCCGTTGTGCGAGAAATGATCGGGCACGGTATCGGCCGTAGCATGCACGAGGCTCCTGAGGTGCCTAATTACGGCCGTAAAGGGAACGGACCTATGTTGAAGTCGGGGATGGTGATTTGTATCGAGCCCATGATTAACTTAGGCACTAAGAACCTTGTTTTTGAACGTGATGGTTGGACTACTCGTACATTGGATCGCAAACCTTCAGCTCATTTTGAGCATGCGGTAGCGGTACGCTCGGGGAGACCGGATATTTTATCTACGTATAAGTATATAGAAGAAGTATTAGGCGAGAACGCAATCTGATAATTTCCTGTTCCGGTTTTGAATCCGAAAGATTCGAATACTTGAATTAGAATTTGGATCCGAAGACAATCGTTGGAAACTTGATGTAAAAATATGGCAAAACAAGCTGCAATAGAACAAGACGGAAAAATCATCGAAGCATTGTCGAATGCAATGTTTCGTGTCGAACTTGAGAATGGGCATGTTATTACAGCCCACATTTCGGGGAAGATGCGCATGCACTACATAAAGATTCTTCCCGGGGATAAGGTAAAGATCGAGATGTCTCCTTATGATTTATCGAAAGGCCGGATTTCTTTCCGTTATAAGTAAGGGCTGCGATAGAAACGAAAATCGCCCCTTGTAGAAAAATTGATTACAAGTGTTACCAGATAAACAGTTTATTCAAAAAGAAAAATGAAAGTAAGAGCTTCAATTAAAAAACGTTCTGATGAATGTAAAATCGTTCGCAGAAAAGGACGTTTGTATGTTATTAACAAAAAAAATCCTAAGTTTAAACAACGTCAAGGATAGTAAAAATCATTTTTAGAAAAATAGTAATATGGCTATAAGAATTGTTGGAGTAGATTTACCCCAAAACAAAAGAGGGGAAGTTGGATTGACTTATATCTACGGAATAGGTCGCAGCAGCGCAAAAAAAATTTTGGAACAAGCCGGCGTTGACATCAACGTTAAGGTGAAAGATTGGACTGACGACCAAGCAGCTAAAATCCGCGAGATTATTGGTGCGAGTTACAAAGTGGAAGGAGACCTTCGTTCAGAAGTGCAGCTGAACATCAAGCGCTTGATGGACATTGGTTGTTATCGTGGTATTCGCCACCGTATCGGTCTTCCTTTGCGGGGACAAAGTACCAAAAACAACGCTCGTACGCGTAAAGGTAAAAAGAAAACGGTTGCCAATAAGAAAAAAGCAACTAAATAATCTTTGTTAATCAGTGAATTTTAGTAAAGCATAAAATATATTTAAGTATGGCAAAAAAAACAGTTGCAGCCAAGAAACGGGTTGTTAAAGTAGATAGCGTAGGCCAGTTACATGTGCATTCTTCTTTTAATAACATCATTGTAACACTTACCAATGGGGATGGCCAGGTTATATCGTGGTCGTCGGCCGGTAAAATGGGGTTCAGAGGCTCTAAGAAGAATACCCCTTATGCTGCTCAGATGGCAGCTCAAGATTGCTCGAAAATAGCCTATGATTTGGGACTTAGAAAAGTGAAAGCTTATGTAAAAGGTCCGGGTAATGGACGCGAAGCGGCCATTCGTACCGTACATGGAGCTGGTATAGAAGTTGTTGAAATTGTGGATGTAACTCCGCTTCCTCACAATGGATGCCGTCCACCCAAACGTCGTAGAGTATAATCAGGAATCGGCTTTTCTGCTTGTTGAATGATGCTGCGACGAAATTCGGATTATCTTAACACCTCTCGGTAATCTTGCGGCTATATCGCAAGCCTTGTTTTGCAAGACGGAAAGCAAGTTAATAATAAAATAAACAAAAATAAAGAGAAATGGCAAGATATATTGGACCAAAGACAAAAATTGCCCGTAAGTTTGGAGAGCCTATTTTCGGCCCGGATAAAGTTTTATCAAAGAAGAATTATCCTCCCGGCCAACACGGCAACAACCGCCGGAGAAAAACTTCGGAATACGGTATTCAGTTGCGTGAGAAGCAAAAGGCAAAATATACCTATGGGGTTTTGGAGAAACAGTTTCGTATTTTGTATGAAAAGGCACAACGTAATCCCGGGGTAACGGGGGTTATCTTGTTGCAGTTGCTCGAATCCCGTTTGGATAATGTTGTATATCGTTTGGGATTGGCTCGTACGCGTGCGGGAGCACGTCAGCTGGTGAGCCACAGACATATTACCCTGAATGGTAAAGTTGTGAATATCCCTTCCTGCCAAATACGTCCGGGAGATGTTGTTGCCGTTCGGGAGAAAGACAAATCGATGGAAGTAGTTCATACTTCACTGGATGGTTTTAACCACAGCAAATATCCTTGGATTGAGTGGAATGCATCTGCTTTATCGGGAACATTCTTGCACCTTCCTGAACGTGAAGATATACCGGAAAATATCAAAGAACAATTAATCGTAGAGTTGTACTCTAAATAACAATTGAATACATGGCCATATTAGCATTTCAAAAACCCGAAAAGGTAATCATGCTGGAAGCCAACGATTTTAGCGGAAAGTTCGAATTCCGCCCGTTGGAGCCCGGTTATGGTATTACCATAGGCAATGCCTTGCGTCGGATCTTGTTATCCTCTCTTGAAGGTTTTGCAATTACTTCTATCAAAATAGAAGGAGTTGAACACGAATATGCTACGATCCCCGGTGTGATTGATGATGTTACGAACATCATTCTCAACTTGAAACAAGTTCGTTTCAAACAAGTTGTAGAAGAAATCGATAACGAGAAAGTTACGATTTCCGTTTCCGGAGATACGAAGCTTACGGCAGGAGATATCGGTAGATATTTTACCGGATTTGAGGTGTTGAATCCGGGCTTGATTATCTGCGAGATGGACGCTTCTGCTAATTTCCAGATGGACATCTCCATTAGTAAGGGACGTGGTTATGTGTCCGCGGAGGAAAATGCTGTTCCAAACTCAGAAATTGGTGTTATCCCCATCGACTCTGTATTTACTCCCATTCGTAATGTTAAATACAGCATTGAAAACTTCCGTGTGGAGCAAATTACGGACTATGAAAAGTTGACCTTGGATATCGAGACCGATGGGTCCATACATCCGAAAGATGCTTTGAAGGAAGCTGCTAAAATTCTTATTTATCACTTTATGCTGTTCTCTGATGAGAAGATTTCCATTGAGACGACCGAGAGTGAAGTGGATGAGGAGTTCGATGAAGAGGTGATCCACATGCGTCAGTTGCTGAAATCCAGATTGGCTGACTTGGAACTTTCCGTGCGGGCATTGAATTGCCTTAAGGCTGCGGATGTAGAAACCTTGGGACAACTGGTTTCTTTCCATCGCCACGATTTGTTGAAGTTCCGCAACTTCGGGAAGAAATCACTGACCGAGCTGGACGAGAAGCTTGCAAGCTTGAACTTGTCCTTCGGCATGGACATCTCTAAATATAAATTAGATAAAGACTAAATCACGATGAGACATAATAAAAAATTCAACCATTTGGGCCGTAAATCGGCCCACAGAAAGGCAATGCTTTCGAATATGGCTACTTCCTTGATTATGCACAAAAGGATTGCCACAACATTGCCTAAAGCCAAGGCCCTCAAAGTTTATGTTGAGCCTCTATTGACCAAATCGAAAGAAGATACAACCAATTCGCGTCGTGTGGTATTTAGCTATCTTCAAAGCAAGGAAGCCGTAACGGAACTTTTCCGTGAAATTTCTCCGAAGATTGCTGACCGTCCCGGTGGATATACCCGTATTTTGCGCACAGGATTCCGCTTGGGAGACAATGCCGAGATGTGTATCATCGAGCTGGTGGATTACAACGAGAACATGCTGAAGGAAAAAGCTGCTAAGAAGGCAAGCCGTACCCGTCGTTCGGGCAAGAAAGCAGCCGAAGCTCCTGCAGCTGCTCCTAAAACAGCTCAGGCCGAAGCTTTGAAAGAATCTCCAGTGGCTGATGAAGCTCCCGTAGTTGAAGAACAAAAGACAGAAGCTCCGGAGGAAAAAGCAGAGTAAGTTTTTTTGAATCGAAATATAGAGGCTATTCGCTAAATCGCAAGATTGGAGGATGGCCTCTTTTCGTATATGGCCGTCTTCTCTTATAGAAAGAGATGAACGCGCCTTCGGAATGACTTATGTTCTTATTTCCCTCCCTTGTGATTTTCTCGAAGGAAGCCATCCGTGGTTTTTCCCGCTTGCCTGTCGAGAGAGAAAAGGCAAATATACGGGATGTATTTAAACGAGAGGGAAAAATAAATAAATACTTTCTCCCGGAAAGAGTATTGGAGCGGGTCTTTCTCGAAAGAAAACCGTATCTTTGTGCTTCGTTTTCAAAAAAAGCATATTCCATTACAATGTTATTATGAACATATCCTACAATTGGCTGAAAAACTATATAAATCCCGACGTTGATGCATTTGAACTGGGAAATATACTTACTTCCATCGGATTAGAGGTGGGGGCTGTAGAGGAGGTGCAAACGGTAAAAGGAGGTCTCGAAGGTTTGCTTATAGGTAAGGTGCTTACCTGTGTCGCTCACGAGAATTCGGACCATCTGCATGTTACCACGGTAGATGTAGGCCAGGCGGAACCCTTGCAGATTGTATGCGGTGCCCCCAATGTGGCAGCCAATCAGAAGGTAGTAGTGGCTCCTATTGGGACCAAACTCTATGCCGGTGACGAGGTTTTTAGTATTAAACGTTCGAAGATTCGAGGTGTGGAGTCCTTCGGAATGATTTGTGCCGAGGACGAAATCGGGATTGGGAAAAGCCACGATGGCATTATTGTATTGCCCGATGACGCGGTGATAGGAATGCCGGCCAAGGAATATTATAAAATCGAGAACGATCATCTGATTGAGGTCGATATTACACCTAACCGGGTAGATGCCGCTTCACATTATGGGGTCGCCCGTGATTTGTCGGCCTACTATTCGATACGTAAGCCTCAAATCAAACTTCGCAAGCCATCGGTGGATGCTTTTGCCGTAAAAAATAAAGATCTTGCTTTAAAAGTTCAGGTTGACGATACTTCATTGTGTCCCCGTTACTCCGGCTTGTTGATTTCGAATCTCCGGGTAGGAGAGTCGCCCGACTGGCTGAAAAACTACCTGCTGGTAGTGGGGCTTCGTCCGATAAATAATGTGGTGGATGTCACCAATTTCGTGTTGCACGAATTGGGACAGCCTTTACATGCCTTCGATGCAGATAAGATAACATCGGGAGAGGTACGGATTCGGACTTTAGCGGAAGGGACAAAGTTTACAACGCTCGATGGCGTCGAACGTAGCCTGTCTGCTGAGGATTTGATGATTTGTAACGGCGATCTTCCCATGTGTATCGCCGGAGTTTTCGGAGGTCTCGACTCGGGGGTGAGCGAAACGACTCGAAACGTTTTTCTCGAATCGGCCTATTTCAATCCGGTAAGCGTGCGTAAAACGGCACGCCGGCATGCGTTGAATACCGATTCATCTTTCCGCTTTGAGCGTGGCTGCGATCCGGCTAATACCGTTTACGCACTGAAGCGTGCCGCTCTTCTTATACAGGAGCTCACCGGTGGCAGTATCGCAAGCGATGTAATAGATATATATCCGCAGGAAGTGGAAGCCTTCGAGTTGAATCTATCCTTGGCCAAGATACGGGCGCTTACAGGTGTGGAAATTCCGAAACAAGAGGTCGAAACACTGCTTCGAGCTCTGGAGATAGAGATATGTGCAGAAGAAAACGGAATTTATCGCCTGAAAGTACCGCCTTATCGCGTAGATGTACAGCGGGATGTGGATGTTATCGAAGAACTGTTGCGCCTCTACGGCTACAACCGTGTAGAGCTGGGCGAAGCGGTGAGAGCTACGCTGAGTTATTCCGAGAAACCCGACAATTACAAGTTGCAACAGCTTATCTCCGAGCAGTTGACAGGGCAGGGCTTTAACGAAATTATGAATAACTCCTTTACCAAAGAAGCTTATTACACGCATTTGACCTCTTATAAAGCTGAAAACTGTGTTCGGTTGCTGAATCCGCTTAGCTCGGATCTCAATGTAATGCGCCAAACCTTGCTTTTCGGAGGCTTGGATAGCATTGCACGTAATATCAAATACCGTAATACCGACTTATGGATGTATGAGTTCGGTAATTGCTACAGCTACAATTCTGAGCTTTCGGATGCTGCTAAGAGCTTGACGGCTTATTCCGAAGATTTTCGCTTGGGAATCTGGATGACTGGAAACCGGAGGGGGCAATCATGGATAACCGTCGAAGAAAAACTTACTGTGTATGATCTGAAAGCTTACGTTGAGGCTATCTTGTTACGTCTCGGGATTGATTTAAGAAGCCTCTCCATGACCGAGTTTGAGAATGATATTTTTAGCTCGGCCATATCTTTATCCAAAGCTTCGGGGCAAACTCTTGCTGTATACGGTATTTTACGTCCGGCAGTGTGTCGTTGGGCCGACGTGGAAGCTGAGGTCTTCTTCGCAGAACTCAATTGGACGGCTCTATTAAACAGTATCCGCAATCATAAGGTCGAAACTTGCGATTTGCCGAAATATCCTGAAGTAAAACGGGATTTGGCGCTGCTTATTGATAAGCGGGTACGTTTTTCCGAAATTGAAGGATTGGCTTTCCGTACCGAGCGTAAGCTGTTACGCAAGGTGAGTCTCTTCGATGTTTATGAAGGAAAATCGCTCCAGGAAGGTAAGAAATCTTATGCCGTGAACTTTGTTCTTCGAGATGATGATAAAACTTTAACGGATAATCAAATTGACTCTGTAATGAAGAAGTTACTGCGTAGTTTCGAAGAGGAACTCGGAGCTCAGTTGAGGTAGTAACTGCTTTAATGGATCCGGTAAATACTTAAGCGATCAATTTCCCCTAAACTGGATCTGCGATATGCATAAACAGTGAAGTTTCGAAGCGTTTCCAGAACTCGAAAGCTAAACCCTTCGGTTCGGTCTTGCTTTCGAGTTTTTGTTGTACCGTACGTGAACAATTTATCAGCTTTTGCTGGCTCCGTGTTACTCATGGAGCATGTTGCCATTCCCACTGAAGCAAGTATCCGATTTATTACCCCTCCTTGAATCTCTCCAAAAGATTGATAGTTTTTGCTAATTCCCTTCCAATGCACATCTTCGGTACGATTATTGATGCGTAAGACTTTAATCCGTCAAAGAGGGTTTTCGTCTCTCTTTCGTTTGAGCTTCCGTTCGCGAGAGCTTTTCAATTTGTCTTTATTCGCCTTTTACTCTGCCCAATCCGATGGAGGAGGTTGGAAGTGTGTTCTTATTAGATTTATCAATTTAAATTAAAGCGTATGAAAAGAAAACTATTATTCGTGAGCTTATTATTTATCGCTGGCTTTTTAGCTAGGAATTATGCACAGAACTATGACTTTACCGGTGGGTCCGGTTTGTTTTATAAGAAAACGTCTGCTAGTACTGTAAAAGTAGTTACCGAGAGAGAGAACTATCCTTATTATAGCAACTTACCTACCGGGCATATAACTATTCCGGCTTCTGTTTCGTACGGAGGAGTTACCTATCAAGTAACTGATATAACAGGAAATTCATTTTCGAGTTGTCCGGGAATAACAAAGCTAACTCTTTCTTCCGGATTGCTCCATATTCATTCAAGTGCTTTCCAAAGTTGTTCGGGCTTGGCCTCTGTCGAATTTCCTCCCACCCTTCGGTCGATTGGAGCCTATGCTTTTTACGGATGTGCGAATATCACCGCTCTTAACTTGCCGGCATCCCTTTATCATTTAGGTGCTTTCTCCTTCTCAGGTGCCAAGTTGGATTCCATTCATGTCGCGCCGGGATCTCAGTATCTTAAATCTGTGGATGGAGTGCTTTACAGCAGAGACGGGAGTATTGTGTATTTATATCCCCGAAATAGAAAAGACGAAAGTTACCGGGTGCGGCCGGGAGTAAAAATTCTTAAAGCTGGAGCTTTTGCAGGAAATGAATCTCTGAAAAATATCCATTTGCCCGAAGGATTGGAGTATATTGGTTTTGATGCTTTCCATATGTGTAAAGGAATTAGAACCATAAGAATACCGGCAAGCATAGCATCTATCGCCAACGGGGCACTCAGATATATTCCCAACCTGCAGGAGGTGATTGTCGCCCGAACCGTACCGGCTGCTGTTGATACCAACGCTTTTTATGGCCTCAATCTGGCCGGGATGATTCTCAGGGTGCCCTCAGGCACTCTTTTGGCCTATCAGAACGCTGAGGTGTGGAAAGATTTCGGTTTTATTACAGATGGTTCAAGCAGTCCGAATCTTACGGTTAATCCTATGGAGTTGAACTTCCGTTATCAAGGAGGAAGTCAGAATTTGAATATTACGGCGAATTCGGCTTGGCGAATCGCTTATCACCCCAGTTGGATTACGCTGGCTATCAGACAGGGAAGAGGTAACGCTTCGGTATCGATTGCCGTGCAAAAAAACGTTTCAACAGATTCTCGCCAAGCAGTTTTAAAAGTTTTAGGAGTTGCCGGAAAAGAAATCCGGATCACTGTGAAACAGAGTCCAGAGCCTACGCTCAAAGTATCTCCGATGGAGCTGGAAGCTGCCCCTGCGGGAGGGACTCGCAATATTCAAATAGCTTCCAATTCTGCATGGAAGATAACTTCTTCTGTACCTTGGTGTCGTGCATCACAAGTGACGGGTAATGGTAATGCTACGGTAAACTTTACTTTTGATGCTAATAACGGGACAGCTACTCGGATCGGTATGGCTCATGTGGAGGTAGATAATATTACCCGGATAGTGAACTTAAGACAGGATCCGTATCAGCTTACTGTACAGCCCAACAAACTCACAATAGCCGCCGAAGGGGCATCGAAGGATATTGATATAAAATCAAATACGCATTGGAAGGCAGAGTCGGCTGCCTCGTGGATTAAGCCTGCTACCTCGTCCGGAAGCGATAATACCAAGCTTAAAGTTACGGTTGCTCCGAATCCTACTGTAGAGAGTCGCTCCGATACGCTGTTTGTCAAGGCCGGAAAACTTGTTAGACCCATTGTGGTTGTTCAAGCAGGCGCTTCGGCTACGCTTTCGGTTCATCCCGATCAACTTACTATAGCGAGCGATGGTGCATCTAAGAGCATATCCGTGACATCGAATACCGGCTGGATACTGCACACGCCTGCCGGATGGATGAAGACATCAATTGCTTCAGGCTCCGGAAACGCTACCTTTAAGCTTACGGTTGCTCCGAATCCTACTGTAGAGAGTCGCTCCGATACGCTGTTTGTCAAGGCCGGAAAACTTGTCAAACCTATTGTGGTTGTTCAAGCAGGCGCTTCGGCTACACTTTCGCTTCATCCTGCTAAGCTTAAGATCTCGGCTAAAGGGGAAGTTAAAATCGTCGATGTGAAATCGAACACCAATTGGAGCGCTGAGACGGATGCCGACTGGTTGAGGCTATCAGCATCTTCGGGAGCAAACAACGCTAAGTTGACGATCACCGTTCAAGCTAATCCGAAACATGTTGTTCGTAATGCTGTTGTTACCTTGAAAGCCGCTTCTCTTATTCGAAGCATTACCGTGATGCAAGATGCCGCCACTTCGTTGTTCGATATGCAAGCTTTAGGCTTGCGGTTTTGGAGCGACCAAGGAGTCTTATACATTGATTCCGATACTTGTCTCGAAGAAGATGTCTGTATTTATAACCTTTCCGGCCTGCTCCTGTCCAGATTGAAGCTCTCTGAAGATCTCAAAGCTCAGATAGCGTTGCCCATGGGGATGTATGTCGTTCGTGTGGGCAATAGGGTCGCTAAGGTCGTAGTAAATTAATCAAGATTGCATATTTGCCGGATATTGAATTAAGAAAACCGGAACTGCCTGCTTCCAGCACACATAGGTAGTTCCGGTTTCTTTATGCTGTTTCCCTTCGGCTTAAATGAGCCCTCAAACAGGGCTGACGCATTAAAAGGACTTTCTATATATTTTTGTAGTCGTTAAATAAATAAGCTGTTAGTTATGTATGATTCTTTATTTGAAAGCCTTTGCATGGTTCCGGACCCACGGATAGAGCGTAAAAAAGTTTATCCTCTTGACTTTTTACTCCTGATCGTTTTCCTCTCTACACTCTCAGGCAATACCTCCTGGTATGAGATTGAAGATTATGCCGAGGAATACGAAGAAGAATTGAAAAGTCTATACGAAAAGCTTACCGGCCATCAGCTTACGCATACCATGCCCTCTCATGATACCC
>BDEJ01000018.1 GCA_001653155.1 Porphyromonadaceae bacterium H1 | reverse complement strand
TCATAAAATCTGCAAGTTTCCTGTTACAAAGGTAAGAAAACTTGCAGATTTATCAAAGGATTTTGCAGATTAATTTACTGAATATCAGATGATCGATGGTTTTTAAGGGACGACTAATTATCAATTATAATGGTTAATGGTAGAGATGCAATACATTGTATCTCTATTTTTTTTTTGATGTATCTACTTTAGCAATGAAGCATTTTTTTATTTTCGACAAATTTTCAAAGAAAAAAATCAATAACAGATGGTGTCCAATTGATTTTTTTTGTAATTTTGAAGCACAACAATTCGTTCTTTGAGAAGCAGGTAAACCTGTTTTATATTAAGGAAGCAATCCTTGACTTTAAGGAAACACTCCTTGACTTTAAGGAAATGCTCCTTGACTTTAAGGAAGCCTCCTTAACTTTAAGGAAACATTCCTTGACTTTAAGGAAGCAATCCTTGACCTTAAGGAAACATTCCTTGACCTTAAGGAAATGCTCCTGCATAAACAAAAGAACGTTTTACAACTTGTTTTATTTATTTTTATTGTTCAATTTTTAAAATTTTACAAACTATGGGCAACACAAAACCAACAAAAAGCTATGCGGAAACCATTTCCCAAGCACAAGTAATGGCAACAGGACTTAACAATCAGTCCGCAGAGGTTGCCAAAAGAGGAATTGACGCCGATTTTATCAAAAAATTGGAGAAAACACGCACCGATGCCATCACTCTAAACGATGAACAAGAACGCCTCAAAGCCGAGCTAAAATCCAAGACCGAAACTCTTGACACCAAAATGAAAGAACTTGGAGCAATGCTCAGCGAGGCGAAGAAAATCGTAAAAATCGCCATTCCACAATCCGGCTGGCGAGAATTTGGTATCGAAGACAAAAGGTAATCAAACAAATAGGCTGCCCTTTTCGGACAGCCTATTTGTTTTTAGAAGTTACTTTTCGGCTTGCACTTTCCAGAAAGCATCCTCCTCCTCGATTCTTTCGGAAAAAAGCCAGACCTCTTTGATAAGTCCGTCCTCCAAACGAAGCAAATCCACGCCTCTCATCGCCATAGAAACTCCATTTTTATCCAAAGCAAAACGGATAGAAGCCACCACCATAGCCCCATTGTCGGCAAGGTAATCTACTTTAATACCCAAATCGCCACCGCTCCATTCGGCAAATTTCCGCAAGTGGGCAAAGACGGCTTGTTTCCCGGTGAAAGTACCCGACTGAACGCCCTTGCCCGGCTGATGCCAAACCAAATCATCGGCAAAAAGCGACGCCACTTTTGCCATATCGCCATTTTCCAACGCAGAAAAATACTGCTGTACAATTTCTAAATTTGTCATTTTTAAATCTTTATTTTTAGATGAATTCTTGTTTTCACCGAATTGACAAGATGCAAATCCCATCAAAACAACTGCTAATAAAACTATCTTTCTCATTACCGATTGATTTTTATTTGAAAAGTTGAGTTTTTGATGGCAAAATTATACCTTTGCTCTCTATTTGTCAAGTACCTACAATATTGTATGCTACTTACCATATTGTTAGATTTATTGATAATCAATAATAAAAAATTGCTATGGAGAGAAAAAATTCAGACAATGAATGCCCAGTACGAAAGTCGATGCAGATTTTTGCAGGTAAATGGACTTTACTCATTATTTATCAAATCAACAGCAGAATAGTCCGCTACGGAGAGCTCAAGCGTGCCATTCCGGGTATAAGCGAGAAGATGCTCATAAACGAACTGAAATTCCTCTGCGACAAGGGATTGATTGCAAAAAAACAATACCCGGAAGTGCCTCCGCGTGTAGAGTACTCGCTTACACCATTGGGCGAGAAAGTGCTGCCGATTATCGATGAAATTGCCCGATTCGGAATGGAAAATCTGTGAATCATATTCTAATGGCACTCTCTGCTATATGCACGCCACATGCGGAAACAGGTCATTTACCTTCGTCAAGTACTTCTCTTAATGCATTCATCCCGTTGATGGCGGATGGGAAACCCGAATAAACAGTCATCAAAAGCATAATTTCCTTGATGCTTTCTTCGGAAAGTCCGACATTCAAGCCTGCTTCGATATGAAACTTCAACTGGGGGCGGGCATTGCCCAAGGCTGTTAACGCTGCAATGGTGGCTATTTGACGATATTTTCTGTCCAGATTTTCTCTTGAGAAAATATCTCCATATCCGTATTCGAGTATGAATTGTGTCAATTCAGGAGCAAAACCATCGTAAGTGCTTTGCAGCTTTTCCACCATTCCCGGAGCTATCGCCGACAATTGCTGTTTTCCTAACTGCAATCGGTCTTGGGCGTTTTTTCTTTCTTCAAAACCCTCATTGTCAGAAACGCCATACTGTTTTCGTTCCTGCAAGACTTCTTTTAATGCATTCATCCCGTTAATGGCAGAAGGGAATCCGGCATAAACAGACATTTGTAAAACAACCTCTTTCAGCTCATCGACAGAGCTTCCTGTATTGAGCGCTCCGTTGAGATGAACTTTCAGTTGCGGTCGGGCATTGCCCAATGCGGTAAGTGCAGCAACTACCGCAATTTCTTTCGATTTCAAATCCAAGCCATCACGAGAATAAATATCTCCAAACGAATACTCTATAATGAATCTTCCCAAGTCGGGAGAAATCTCTTTGAGACTTTCAATTACTTTCTTGCCAGCCTCACCATCAATTTCTTTAAGCTTTTGCCAGCCTCTATTAAAACGTTCTGACTCCATATTTCTTTCTTTTATTTGTGCTGTTGCACACGCTGAAATAAATAAAAACAAAATACCAATTATCGGTTTCATCTTTTTTTGGTTACAAAGATAATTCGGCAAGAATGCGTTCGGATAGGATTTTTCTCCTTTATTTGGGTGCTTTTACGACCTTCTTGGATATTTCTATTTTTCATTATCTTTGCAAAATAATAATTATAAAAAAGAAAATTGCGAATATACTTTAATATTATTAGCATAAAGGGTGTAATATTGGGATTTTATTTGTCGAATTTTATGGGGCTATTTTATGGCCAATTGGTTTTGGGGGATATTGTTTTTTTGTGTAATTATTTTTTATGTCTTCGAAAAATTTGTTAGTGTTCGAGATGAAAAGGAAAGTCACAGATATGTTTTTGCAAAAATTAGCACAGCTTTGTTTTCCCTGTTGTTTTTGTCTTTGGCTTTCTATTGATTTCTAATATGTTTATTAAAGACGAATTGCAGGACTATATAGAAGCGATGCAGAATGAGGAGGCTAAAGCCAGGGCAGGTATTAATGTGATAACAGAAAACTATTAACAATGAGTAAAAATGTATATCGCTTATTTATAGTAACTACAGGATTGTTTTATTCTATCTTATTCTATTATTCATATCAATATTATAACGATGTGGAATTAGTGGAAATCCCTCCCAAACAATGCGAAATAGGATACTTAGGAGGAGGATTTAAACATCGTACAGAAAATTATATTATTTATTATCAGGGCAAAGTCTACGATAGAACATACAAAACTTTAGGTTTTTCAAACTGGTTATGGGACTATAATGATTTGAAGAATAACCAAATGGTACAAAAAGACCCTATCTATTTTTACCGTCTTAAATCGGAGAAAGATTTAAAAAAGACCAGTCGCTATTTTTTACCTTCGGCAAAGAAGCCGATTACCAATAAAATTATCTTGGCACTCGATATTTGGGGCTATTTTATGACCAATTGGTTTTGGTATTTAGCTTTATATGTTTTTGGTTTTATATTTTTAGCGAATAATCGAAAGTCTGAAGCAGACGATAAAGACGAACAATCTAAATGGTATGATAAGATATTTGTTATAGGTTATATCGCTCTTTTATTAATGACTTTCTTTTATTAAAATCTTATTGCCAATGAGTTTGCTGCCCGATTTATATAAATTGATTATAAACCCGCTGATAGCCGACGAACTGCAAGACTATATAGAAGCGATGCAGAATGAAGAAGCTAAAGCCAGAGCTGCTATTAATGTGATAACAGAAAACTATTAAGATGAAAAATCCATTGGCTGTAATAACATTTTTATTGTTTTCTGTCTTAGTCTATTATTCATATCGATATTATAACGATGTGGAATTAGTGGAAATTCCTCCCAAACAGTGCAAAATAAGATACTTAGGAGGCGGATTTAGACATCCTACAGAAAATTATACTATTAATTATCAAGGTAAAGTCTACGATAGAGAATACAAAACTTTAGGTTTTTCAAACTGGTTATGGGATTATAATGATTTGATGGATAACCAAATGGTACAAAAAGATCCTATCTATTTTTACCGTCTTAAATCGGAGAAAGATTTACAAAAGACCGGTCGCTATTTTTTACCTTCGGCAAAGAAGCCGATTACCAATAAAATCATCTTGGCACTTGATATTTGGGGCTATTTTATGACCAATTGGTTTTGGAGGATGTTGTTTAGTTTATGTAGTGTTGTCGCCATAGGAGAGTTATCGGAGAGTGAAAAATATATAAGTATAAGCAAAAGGCTAAAAAAGACAAAAAGCATAAGCAAAAAGCCCAAAAAGATAAAAAGCAATAATATCCTCCGTACAAACAGCTTATTGGACAAAATAGATACATTTCTTTTTAAGATATTAGCCATTATATATATAGTGTTGTTCCTGTCTTTATTCTTTTATTAAAATCTTATTGCCAATGAGTTTGCTGCCCGATTTGTATAAGTTGATTATAAACCCGCTGATAGCAGACGAACTGCAAGACTATATAGAAGCGATGCAGAATGAAGAAGCCCAAGCAAGAGCTGCTATTAATGTGATAACAGAAAACTATTAGTTTTTATGAAACCTGTACATTTTCCTCGTATTCTTATTGTTCTGTTTTATTCTGTCTTATTCTATTATTCATATCGATATTATAACGATGTGGAATTAGTGGAAATCTCGGTAGGAGAAGAATATAAATTAGACCGTATAAGAGGAACTGCGCTCTCTAATTTAAATTATATTATTTATTATCAGGGTAAAGTTTATGACAGAGAATATAAAGCTTTAGGCCTTTCGAATCTATTATGGAGTGATGATGATTTTTATGATAATAAACGTCATCCTAAAGACCCTATCTATTTTTATCGTCTTAAATCGGAGAAAGATTTAAAAAAGACCAGTCGCTATTTTTTACCTTCGGCAAAGAAACCAATTACCAATAAAATTATCTTGGCACTTGATATTTGGGGCTATTTTATGACCAATTGGTTTTGGAGGATATTCTTTTTTATCTTAGCTATAGCAGGAATAATGCAATACTTTAAAATAAATGAAGGGGTCGAGCGGAATGTTTTTTTAAGAATAAACACTCTTTCCTTTTTCTTTCTTGTTTTTTGTTTGGCTTTCTATTGATTTCTAATATGTTTATTAAAGACGAATTGCAAGACTATATAGAAGCGATGCAGAATGAAGAAGCCCAAGCAAGAGCTGCTATTAATGTGATAACAGAAAACTATTAGTTTATGAAAAAGGTTCTTGTTTTTGTTCACTTAAGTATTTCTATATTTCTTTTGGAAAGCAGTTGGAGAGAAAGATGTTTTCCGGCGGAATATTTTTGCAAAATAAGAGTTGTCTTCGAATCCTAATTTAAAAGCGATTTCATTGATGTTCAGAGATGTGTATAACAATAATCTTTTGGCTTCGGTTATTTTCATATCCAACTGCAACTGCTTGGCTGAAAGCCCCGTTTGCACTTTGCATAGTTCACTTAGTGTCTCAGGAGTTGTTTTCAACCGTTCGGAATAGGCTGTTATGGGTAGATTCGTATGGATATTTTCCATAAGTAGTTTTTTGTACTTAAAAATCAAGGTATCCTGACTTCTATAAATAGCACTCCCTTTCTTAAGCAAAGAAATAAAATAGGAAATGGCTATCTCCTGCTTTTGCTTATCCTCTTCCGCAAGCATTTTCTTCAAAACAGTCTCCATAAAAGAGATTTCCTCTTTGTCAATATCCCGGTAGGGAGTGGAAAAATCAATATTATACTGTTGAGCAAAAGACGTTTCCATCAAGATGAAATAACCCTGTGTCTCAGCAGAATATTCCCAGTTATGGATTTGTCGAGGATTTGTGGTAAAAATTCGCTGAGGGCAAATTTCGTATTCTTCAAAGTCAATAACATTAAGCCCTTTTCCTTGAGTAAACCAGACGATTGAATAAAAATTGTGTCTGTGAGGCCATTCAATATCTGCGTCCGGCGTCTCTTCAAAAATGCCGATATAATGCTGTACCGGTTCGATACTGTCTAATATGTCGCTAATTTTATAGATTTTCACTTGAAAGTGTTTTTCTTGCAAAATTACAATATATACCAACAAATACCCAACATATCAAATTCCATTCTTCCTATAACATTGATTCCCATTAGGGGATAAATAAAAATCAAAAGTTTCCTCAACGGTCGACTAAGATAAAACACATAGAAAAAGCCCTTCAAATTCAGTGAACTTGAAAGGCTTGTCTTTCTTTTGTTACCTTTTGTCTTAGGCTCTTTGCGGTATGGACGGGACTCGAACCCGCGACCCCCTGCGTGACAGGCAGGTATTCTAACCAGCTGAACTACCACACCGTGTGGTTCATCTTATAAATTCGCTGCAAAGATAAAACCTTTTTTTGAATGTACAATGCGTTTCCGACGAAAAACTCAAAAAACTCAAAAACCTATTGTTCCGAACAATGCGCATAGTCCTGAATATCAGACCCATTCAACACGAACAAGCAGGATGATTTCTTAGTAAGAGAGAACAAATCAAGATTCACGGGGAAGGATTTTATAGGGATTTTTCCATGTCCTGCAAGCTCTTTTCCCTCTTTCGTCCGAAAACGACAAGTTATAGTCAGTTCATTCTCTGCAGAAAGTTTCAAAGTAAAAGAACCTTCGGTAATAAGTTCTGTCTTCGACTTCCCATCTGCCAACTCACGATAATGCAAAGATGCTCCGGTAAGATAGTCTCTCCCTCCCAAGTCAACGGATTTAAACATTTTACCCGGAAGAGCCGTAAAAGCCTCTTTTGACTCCGAGATAGTATAAACTCCTACAGGGAGCAAGGTATCGGATGCCGGAATAAAAACATCCGAGAGGGCAAGGTATTGACCATAACCCGTCATTTTATTATCAGCATGGAGCGCTAAGCCCTTTGTAAATAATAAGAGCTTGGCTACGTTATTTGAATTACCGTATTTTGCATAATAAGAACCATAAAAATATTCAAGCCCCTGTGTGTATTCAGGATTCGTCTCGTAATAATACTCAGCTTCCGAAGAGGGCTTGCAGCCGACAAGCACAATAAAAAGCGTCAACACCATAAGGTTGAGCAAGTTCTGTTCTTTCATAACTGTTATCATTTTGATAAGGTTTACTTCTGGGAAGATAGATAGCGCACCGGATAGTATGCAGCCAAAAGCCCCAAGACAAGCACCGTGGCAAAAACGATAAAGAGATCGGAGAGCTGCAAAATCATCGGATAGGCTTCTACCACGTAGCCACTTCCCATTTTAATAATACCAAATTCCTGTTGTAAGAGCGAGATTCCCGCACCCAGGACAATTCCTACAGAAGCCCCGATGATAGACACGAGCCAGCCTTCTAACAGAAAAATACGTTTCACGAGAGCAGTGTCGGCTCCTAAGGCTCTGAGAGTCTGAACATCATCCTGTTTATCAATAATAAGCATGGACAATGAGGCTATTATATTAAAACTCGCGATAAGCAATATAAAGCACAAAATAAGAAAAGTAATCCATTTCTCGATACGCATGATGTTATAGAAGCTTTCATGCTGCTCATAACGGTTTTTCACAGAGAAGCGACTGCCGAGAAGCTTCCCGAATTCAGCTTTCAGTTCGGCGTGATTCACCCCCTCCGCAAGCTTTAGCTCAACAGCAGAGACAAACAAGCTATCGTATTCAAAGAGTTCGCGAGCCAGGTTTATGGAGACCAACACGCAACTCTCGTCGTATTGTACCTGCTGGACAGAAAATATGCCCGAAACAAAAGTTTTCCGTTCATTAAAGCCTTTCTCAGGACGTAGCGGATTAATTCTGGCATGACGCTTAGGGGCATATATCAACAAGGGATCAATAAAATGCGGTGAAAGTCCGAGACTGTGGGCAACCCCCAAGCCGGGAACGGAACGATCAAAACCTCCATCGAAGAGTTGGAATTTTCCGTCGTACATAATACTATCGATGCGAGTCATTTGTTTGAAATCCTCACTCACTCCTTTTATCAAGACCGGCATTTGCTTGTCGTTAAAACGTAAGAGGGCATTATCCTCAAGCACTTCGGTGAAACTAACCACAGACGGATGTTGACGAATGTGCTCGAAGGCGTCTTCATCTATAGAAAAGGTTTTACCGGCTACCAGTGTAATTTTCAGGTCGGGATCAAAAGCAGAAAACAAAGAGGCAATGAGGTTTTCAAAACCGTTCATCACGGATAGCACACAAACCAAAGCCATCGTCCCCACACAGACTCCGGCTGAAGATATAAAAGAAATGATGTTGATGGCATGGTGCGTTTTTTTAGCATATAAGTAGCGCCATGCCACACGAAAGGGAAAGAGCCATGCTCCAAGCGACTCTCGAAGCAGTGACTCCGAAAAAGATTTTTCTTGCTTCATGCCTCAGTTATTTTGCAGGAACTACAGCTTTTCAATGGATGTTATTCCGCTATTTTTGCCTTCTCCCGTTCGTTGATAAGACTCAAGCGCTCGGCAATGAGAGTTTGTATCTCGTCGTCGGCTTTGTAGTTGCGTTGCAAGCTTAAAAGGTATTGTTTTGCCTGAAAATCATCACCTTGCTTGAGATTCAGATCAGCCAAAAGGACTAAGCTCCGTGCAAGCCAGAATTGATGAGGCGTATTTTTCTTGGTAAAGTCGACTATTTCATCCTCAGCTTCTTTGAGCTGTCCTTGCTCGAAATATAATTTGGCTCTCAAGTATTTGGCTTCGGCACCACTTTCGGTTCGTGTATCCTGTGAAAGGACACTCAAATCTGCAGAAGCCTTCTCTTTCTGATCCAAAGCGAGATAAGCCTTTGCTCTGTTATAGCGGGCTTCAGACTTTACTTGCTGCGAGGCTTGAGGATCGTCCATTATTTCGTTCACGATGTTAATGGTAGTCGTATAATCGTCGGTGAAGTAACTACAGCGGAGCACCCCAAGACGTCCGATGTTTCTGTTTTGAGTTGTGCCGGCCAAATCGGTAAGTTGCTTGAAATATCCCAGCGAGGTCTGATAATCCTTCTCGTCAAAGGTAATTTCGGCACAACGCATCACAGCCTCTTCGGTGTATTGATTGCTTCCCAAAGCAAGAAGTTCTTTGAAAGATGCCAAAGCTTTCTCTTTCTCGTTGTTACGGTAATAGCTATCGGACAAATAGTAACGGGCTGTAGTACAGTTTCGACCTCCCGGACAGTATTTAGACAAGTAGGCTCTCATGCCTTCTGCCGCTTCGGCGTAGCTAGCTTTCATGTATTGCTTCTCGGCGGCCAGGTAAGAAATCGAATCCGCGTGATTCACACTCCGTTTACCCAGCTTGGAACCAAGGGTATTTACGTAGGAAAGGTAGGTGTCGACATCGTTTTTTTCGATATAAAGAGCTTCCATGCTTTCAAGAGCCATATAGGCCTCTTCACTACCCTTATAGCTGCTGATTACTTGCTTGTAAGCATCTGCGGCCTTATCGCTGTCTCCCATGTTGTAGTAAATCATTCCGGTCTCAAGGGCAGCTTTCCGTGCCAAATCGGAATTGGGATAACGGCTAAGAAGCTGCCGATAGGAAGCTATGGCGCTCTTATTATTCTCAAGCATCAAATAGGATCGTCCGATCTCGTAAAGAGCATTGTCTGCATATTCCGATTTCGGATAGTTCCGAATCAATCGCTCCATCTTCTTTATTTTTTCGGAATATTTCTTTTGCAATCCGTCGATATAAGCAGATTGGAACATGGGATAATCGGATGCATTAGGTGCAGCCTGTATGGCTCGCGAATAGTAGTCGTCGGAACGAGCAAAGCTCCGAGTAATGAAATAGCAATCGCCTATCCGGGCAAGCGCATCGGGATAGGTCGTATTTCTTCTATTCTTCTCGACAGCAATATAGCTTTGGAAGAATCGCAAGGCTTCGTTATAGTTCTTCTGAGCAAAATAAGCGTAGCCAGCGGCATAATTGGCGGCAGCATAGTTAAGGCTCGATCGGGAACGCTTGTCAGCAAAGAAGGCTCTGAGATCCTGAGCGCTTTGAGCGGGGCGCCCCAGACGGTAGAAGCATTCGGACCGCCAATAGTGGCATTCGGGGGCATAACTTCCGGATGGAGCTGCTTGTAAGGCAAGACTAAAATAATCAATAGCCTGTGCCCAGTTGTGTTGAGCGAAAGACTCCGTACCAAGTTGATAAAGAAGATATTGTTTGGTTTCGAGCATCTTGGCATTCGGATTCTTTATACGCAACACGGATTCGTAAGCCGCACGGTAGTTTTTTGTGGTGAGATATACCGACGACAAGTAGTCGTAAGCCTCGTCGCTGTGTTTCGAAGCCGGGAACTCGTACAGATATTGTTCAAAGGCTTTTACCGATTCACCAAACGCGGAGGTTGATTCAAGAGTAGTCAAGGCGTAGTTAAAGAGCGCCTCTTCACGAACTGAGCGGTTGAAGTTTGTTTGCAGTGCGGCCTCGTAAGCCATCCGGGCGTTTGCCTTATCGCCCGCCTTTACGTAGGCATTACCCAAATGAAGGTAGGCATTCTCGCTCACTTCATCTTTTTCAATGGTTACTTTCGAAAGGTAGCGGGTGGCATTTTTGTAGTCTTTCACATAATAGTAGGACATACCAAGTAAATACAGGTCGTTGCGCAAAGTTTGCGGATAGATGCTTTCGTATTTCCTGAGGTATTCGATGGCTTGGTGGTAGTTCTTCTCGCGATACGCGATTTCACCCATAATACGGTATACTTCCGCGTTATTCCTGCTGTTGGGATTTTCGCGCAACAAAGCCTCAGCACGAGGCTTTAATTCTACAAAGTTCATTTGGGCGTAGTAGATTTGCACAACGTAGTAGGGCACAATACTCTTGTACTGAGGATTCTGTTCTATCTTTAAAAACTCAGTCAGAGCTTCGTCATAATTCTTTAGGGCGTATTCCGTATAAGCATAGTAGTAGCTGGCCGATACGTTGTAACGCGTATTTTTATTCTTCAAACTGCGAAAAATGGGCAAAGCTCGTTGGTATTCTTTTTCTTCAAGGAAGGTACACCCTTCGTAAAACATGAAATCAATCTGCTGACGCTTGTCCAAATGCTTATCGTTGACTTCGCGGAAATGATCAATCGCGTCTTTATAGCGCTTGTTGTTATAGGCAAGGATGCCCAACATCAATTGTACCTGATTGGAATACTGTGTGTAGGGATACTGCGTTAAATGACGTTTCAATCGCATCTCGGCATCGTCCGAGCCCATGTAGAAAGCATTTGCGGCGAGGTAGTAAGCAGCTTCCAATTTTTGTCCCTCTTGCGTAAGAGAGGCCAAGGCTAAAAAATCTTCTAATATACGAAACGAGGCCGTATGTTTTCCTTGTACAAAAAGCTCTTTCCCGCGATGGAGTAAAGCATCGGGATGTGTTTCGGACAGGGTTTGCTGCGCTTGTAAACCCGGAACAAATAAAAGGCTGAAACAGAAAGTCAGAACTATGATTCGATTCATATTTGGAGTTTTTTTATTTTTCGACTTGGACAAAGAGTCAGAGACTCGGACTTTACACTTCTAAACGCAAAAAAAAGAAAAGTATTTTTTGCTATCAAGGTTTCTACTTCTTTCAAATTTTTCTTCCTGCAAAGATATGGCTTTTTTAGAAAAAATGCTCGTAGCTACAGAAATGGAGCGAAGAGATTTACAAGAATAAAAATCGAGAGAAAAAATCGATGTCTGAAAAAGATTATCTTTGCGACAGGTTTTTAATCCTCTTTTATGAAACGCGCATTCATCCTGCTCTCTGTCCTGCTCTCGACCGGACTAATAATAAACGCTCAGGTTTTATGGAAAATAAAATCTGCTGCTTCGAAGCAGGTTTCATACATTTTCGTCACGCACAAACTCATCCCTATCGCCTATTTGGACAGTATCCCGGGCTTATTTTCTGCTTTCGGGCAATGCGAAACGGTAATCAGCGAAATCGCTCTGAACCGCATAGAAGATATTGAGAAAATAAAAAATGCATCTATATTACCCGACCAAGAAGTTCTTTCGGATCTACTCAGTATCGAAGATTATGCCCTTGCCGAAAAGGAGATCCCTCCGCTACTCCATATCGAGCTATCCCATGTGGCGCGGATGCACCCGATCGTGCTCTTGCCGGTGTTCGAGGCTGCTGCATACAAAAAGGCAGAAGGCTTTCTTGCCGATAGCGAATCCGACTCCTACTTCCAACTGGTTGCACAGCAACAAGGAAAGAAAACAGTCGGTCTTGATAAGGCTGAAGAACAAATAGAGACGATGCGGGGTAATATCTCGCCCGAAGGGGGAGCGCAATTGTTAAGCGAAGCTTTACGAGACAAAGAGAAACTAATAAGCAGACTGAAGGAAGAGGTGAGGCTTTACAAGCAAGGAACCCTAGAAGCTCTCTCTGAAAGTCGACGTAAGGAGGCGGCAAAACGCTTCTCAACAGACGAAACTTACAACAATTATTTAAAGAGAAAAAACACCGTTTGGAGCAAGCACTTAGTCGAACACATCGACAAAGCTCCTTGTTTCATCAATGTTGGAGCTGAATACTTGACCGGACGCTACGGGTTGTTTGAGATGCTCCGAGGAAAAGGCTACAGCATAAGGCCCGTACAATAAAATACGCTAAGAAAATAAAAAGCCGGACTTATTTCCGGACACGCTCCTTATTTTTAGCAATAAAGTCCTTCCAACCGGAATAGAGCTTTTCAGAAACAGGCCGTCCTGCCTGCAAAAAATGGCAATAAGCCGCCGCAAGACCATCCGTGGCATCCAGCTGAGGCAGCATCTGCTCCTCTTTGATGTGCAAGAAACGACGTAACATATCGGCAACCTGTTCTTTAGAGGCCTGTCCGTTTCCGGTTATAGCCATTTTTATTTTTAGCGGAGCATACTCCACTACAGGCAGATTCCGATACAAAGCCGCCGAGATAGCAACGCCCTGAGCACGCCCCAGTTTGAGCATAGACTGGACATTCTTACCGAAAAAAGGGGCCTCGATAGCCATGCAATCGGGGCGAAACTCATCGATGAGGGACAAAGTTCTCAGGAAAATACGCTGCAATTTCCGGTAATGATCATCGTATTTTTTCAAATCCAGCACGCCCAGCGCGAGCAGGTCGGGTTTATTTTTTTCCACTTTCAGCAAGCCATAGCCCATCACCGTGGTTCCGGGGTCTATTCCCAATATGATACGCTCATTTTCCATCCTAATATCCGTATAACAGCTTATTTTTATAGAAAGCGCTAAATAATTTCCAAAACCGTAGAAAAGAATAACACCTCTTCTCCGAAACGCATGCGGGACATCGTGGCAGCTTTTGGCTCATATTTGCGCCTCCACTCCTGTAAGGCAGTCGCATCAGCCACACGAAATTGAACCGAAAACGAGCTCCCTTCCTGCTGCTCGCCCGAAAGTACCCGCGCGACCTGTGCGTCGAATAAAAGCTTCGACTCCTCCACAAAAGGTAAGTATTCATCGAACAACCATTTTCTCCAGGCTCCATGTACCCGATCGGAAACCAAAAACGTAGTATTGAATATATACATCTCTTTCTTTACTAAATTTATGTGGCACAGCATATTCGGATTGACAAGATTACCGCGCTCCGAAACAAGGAGCTCACCCGAAATGTTTTTGCAAAAATAATGCTTTTCTGCCACATCCATAGCCAGCCTGCACATAAACTCTATTGCGCATTATCTCGATTTATGTTACTTTTGCAGCTTTCATTATCAGACTATAAATATGGAAGTAAGCATTAGCTTTTGGATTGGTTTTATCACCTTTGTTGTAACCATGCTTAGCCTCGACCTCTTTGTTTTTCACAAGAAGGATGAGGCCATGAAAGTAAAAACAGCCCTGCTGTGGAGCATATTTTGGATTGGATTAGCTTTTCTTTTCAACATCGGTATTTATTTCGTAGTAGGACATTTAAACATTTTCGATCTCCCCGAGCAGGAAGCTCTCAAACTCGGTCGAAGCAAGGCTTTTGAGTTTCTCACTGCCTATCTTATCGAAGAATCCTTGAGTGTGGACAATCTTTTTGTTTTCATCATGATTTTCGGTTTTTTCAAAATCGAATCCAAATTCCAACACCGAATTCTTTTTTGGGGAATTATCGGTGCTATTGTTATGCGGGCGATATTTATCTTCGCAGGAGTAGCCATCCTCAACAAGTTTGCATGGGTAATGTACATATTCGGCGCCTTCCTCATTTACACCGGAATACACATGCTTTTTGAGAAAGATAACGAAAAAGATTTCGACCCGAATAAAAACATCGTAATCCGCCTCTTTCGGAAAATCATGCCCGTAACCGACGACATGTCGAAGCCGCATTTTTTCATCCGCAAGGATCACGTTCTATATGCAACGCCTTTCTTCATCGCTCTGCTCGTTATTGAGGCCTCTGATCTGATATTTGCCGTCGACTCCATCCCTGCGGTACTATCCGTATCGAAAGATACTTTCATCGTATACACCTCCAACATATTTGCGATTTTGGGGTTACGGTCGCTATATTTTGCCCTCAACGGCATTATGGGCTACTTCTATTATTTGAAATATGCCCTCGCAGGCATCTTGTCCTTCATCGGTGTAAAAATGTGTCTCAACGAGTTGGCTGCGGAAATTGGCTGGAACTTTCACATTTCTAACTACGTATCACTCGGAGTTATCGTGACGCTTCTCAGCGCCTCCATCCTGGCATCTATATTGCTAAAGAAGCAGGCGGAAAGCTCGGAAGCGGAGGAGAAATCCGTTTAAGGCTTTTCCAAATACCTGCGCAATGAAACGCATCGGCCTTTTGTCGGACACTCATGGCTATTGGGACGAGCGAATACTTCAGTATTTCTCGGAATGCGACGAGGTATGGCATGCAGGCGACTGGGGCTCAAGCGAAATAAAAGAAAAACTTGAAGCATTCAAGCCCTTGCGCGGTGTATGGGGTAATATTGACGGTTACGAGATTCGGAAGCATTTCCCGCAACACAATCGCTTTACTCTTGAAGGAGTAAGAGTTTGGATTACCCATATCGGTGGTTATCCGGGTAAATACGAAGCAAGCTTACGAGCTCTTATTCAGCAGGATCCTCCGGATCTTTTTATCACCGGACATTCGCACATATTGAAGATAATGTACGACAAAAGGCTGAAAATCCTGCACATCAATCCGGGAGCTGCGGGGAAACAGGGTTTCCATCAGATAAAAACCATGGTTCGCTTCATTCTTAATGCCGGGAAAATTGAAGACGTAGAAGTTATTGAGCTCTACGACACAAGAGAGACTCTCTAAGAACGGGAAGCTCAAAAAACGGAATTAGTTAAATTATCTTATAAAGAATGTTTTTCCGGGTGATTTTTTTGGTATATTCATCCTAAATCCCGTATCTTTGCATCGTGATTTTTTCATAGTATTAGATTTAAGGTTAACAAGAAAGATTGGTTGTCGAGCGAGACAACCTTCTTTTTTTTATATACCCTCTCCTTTCAATCCGGTTTTTCTAAAGACTTTCTCAAATATCCGGCAAAGCACCTTTATCCGCTTCCTCTCCTCTATTCATCGGATGATAAGCCAGAACCGTTTTCCTCAGGAAATGAATGTCGATATGCGTATATAGCTCCGTAGTGGTTATCGATTCATGGCCCAGCAGTTGTTGTATAGCACGCAAACCGGCTCCATTTTCGAGCAGATGCGTTGCAAAAGAATGACGAAAAGTATGCGGACTCACTTTTTTTTTGATTCCGGCAGCCTCGGCCAAGCGCTTTACAATAGTAAAAATCATGGCTCTGGTCAGCCTTCCTCCCCGACGATTGAGAAAAAGAATATCACTATCCTGCGGATTTACCGGCCATCCGTTTCGATCCAATCTCCACAACTCGATTTGACGGATAGAAGTAGGCGAAAGAGGAACCAGACGTTGCTTGCTTCCCTTGCCTTCTACTAGCATATAGCCTTCATCCATGTAAAGTTTTGACAGCTGCAGGTTAACCAGCTCGGAAACCCGCAAACCTGATCCGTAAAGCGTTTCGACTATAGCTTTATTGCGTTGGCCTTCCGGCTTGGAAAGATCGATGGCTGAAACGATACGATTTATTTCATTCAAGCTCAAAACTTCGGGCAAACGCATCCCCAGCTTGGGGCTTTCTAACAGTGTACAAGGATTTTCGAGTATTATATTTCGATATACAAGGAAACTATAAAAAGACTTGATGCTTGACAGGATACGTGCTTGCGAACGGGGATGAATGCCTAAGTTATTGATTTCAATAATGAAATCGCGCAAGTGCTCGGTCTGAGCATCCTGAGGTTCTATCTTAGCTTCCGACAAATACGCTTCGAGTTTCGCAAAATCGCGTTCGTAGGCCTCTATGGTATTCTGCGATAAATTTTTTTCAAATCTCAGATACATCAAATATGTGTCGCGCAAAGAAAGCATAAGACCTAAGCGTAAAGCAAAGAAGGTAAGCTAATGACGATAACGAAGCTTTGGATACTGCATGGTTACACAGTGGAGTGAGCCATGTTGACGAATAAGCGCTCTACAATCTATCTTAAGAATTTCGTAGCCGGGAAAAGCCTTCTGCAATTGTTTACGCGCTATTTCGTCTTTCGGACTGTTATAAGCCGGCATGAGCACGGCTGTATTTATAATCAGAAAGTTGGCATAGGTAGCAGGGAGCCTTTCTCCGCTCTCATCGTAGACCGCATCAGCCATCGGAAGGGGTAAAAGACGGAAAGGATTCCCGTCAAGGGTTTTAAAATCCCGCAATTCACCTTCCATCTTGGCAAGTTCCTCGTAATGTTCATCGCTTTCATCGAGGCATTGGACGTAAGCAATGGTGTCATGGGGGCAAAGACGCGCCAAAGTATCAACGTGACTATCGGTATCATCTCCGGCAAGGTAGCCGTGAGTCAACCAAAGGACTTGCTGCAAACCAAAACAGTCGGTCAACAGCACAGTTATTTCCTCTCGACTTTTGTAGTTCCGATTGGGAGCGAGCAAGCATTGCGTTGTTGTAAGTAAACTTCCTCTTCCGTCTGATTCGATACTACCGCCTTCAAGAATGAAGTCAAGACAATTCTTATAGCCGGTTTCCTTGCCCCAAATCCCTCGTTCAAACAAACGACGGGTAAGCTGGTTATCGTGGTGAGCAGGAAACTTCAGTCCCCAAGCATTAAATCCAAAATCGCAAATTACCCGCTTCCCATTAGAGAAAATCGTTATCCCTCCGTGATCGCGCGCCCAAGTATCATTCGAGGGGAATTCGACCAGCAAGATATTTTCCAGATTGCATCCGCGAAGCAGAGTTTGAGTGGCAAGCCGATCCGCACAAACAATCAATAATTTCTGACGCAAAGCGATCTCACGTGCAATATCGACAAAGCATGCGTTGACTTCATCAAGCATATAAGCCCAGTCCGTCTGAGCATGCGGCCAGGTAAGCTGAACAAACTCCTGCTCAGCCCATTCGGCCGGCAATACAATTTCTTGGGTATTTCCTTTCATAGATATTTAAAATCAGGAATCTTCATCTGCGTCCAACAGGCTGTTAAGCAACAACAAAGCGCTCTGCGTAGCACGACGTATATTTTGCTCACGGAATGTCCCGAAGCGAAACTCCCGACTAAGCATGCTGTCTTTGCTGCAAACGGCAATCCAAGTGGAGCCCACAGGCTTTGCATCACTCCCTCCGGAGGGGCCGGCAATACCGGAAACAGCCAAAGCAAAGTCCGTTTTCAAAAGACAACGGACTCCTTCGGCCATTTGTTCTACGACTTCGCGGCTTACAGCTCCTTTTTCCTCCAGAACAGCTGCATCGACCTGCAAGAGAGAAGCTTTAACCGAATTGTCGTAAGCCACCACCGAAGCTTTAAAATACTGAGAGGCTCCGGGTAAAAGCGTTAACTGATGAGCGATATTTCCTCCCGTACAACTTTCGGCTGTACTCAGCGTTTTCCCTGCTTTGCACATCCGGTCGGCAATAAGTCGTTCTACGGTAATATCTTCAGCAGCAACAATGGCATTTCCCAGTATCTCCTTCAAGGAGGATAGCTGCTGATTAAGCATAAATTCAAGCGAAAGCGGATCTCCATCGGAAACTACGCTAAGCCTTAGACGGACAATGCTGTAGTTAGGCAGGTAGGCCAAGCGAATGGAGGCAGGAAGAGCCCGTTCCCAATCCGCAATTTTAAGAGCTAAGGCCGATTCGGGATAGCCTTGCACCAAAAGGGTTTTGTGAATAACATGAGGAGTTTGAAAATATCTTTGCAGTCGAGGAATAACTTCAGAAAGCATGGCATCTTTCATCTCATAGGGAACTCCGGGCATGGACATCAATACTTTTCCTTCCTTTTCGAAACAAGTAATGGGAGCCGTCCCACAGCGATTACGGATAACAATAGCCGACTCGGGAAGCATTGCCTGTGCACGGGTCAAGTCATTCAACGGAATGCCTCTACTCGCGAACAGCTCTTCAATGTTCCGCAAACTCTCCTCATGAAATACGAGTCGGGTAGCGAAATACTTACACAGACAGTCCTTGGTGATATCATCCTTCGTCGGACCGATGCCTCCGGTCAGCAAAACAGCATCTGCCCGGCCCAAAGCTTGATCGATAGCATCAAGTATCTGTTCCTCAGCATCATGAACCGTTGTTATCTGTAAGACCTCAAAACCCGATTTATTCAGTTCTACAGCCATCCAAGCCGAATTGGTATCGACAATCTGCCCAATTAAAATCTCATCGCCGATGGTAATGATCTCTACTTGTATGCGTCGAAACATAGTTCTTATTTTATTTAAATTTGCTTTCAGGATTCTTCACACAGGGTCTTCTTCCAGCGATAATATCCGACAAAGGCCATTACGGTGTAAATGGCAAAAAGGATGGCGGTCGGATAAAGCTGTTTATAAGCATAAAGCCCTACACAAACAGCATCGGCCAGTATAAAAAAGAGCCAATTCTCCAGAATTTTACGAGCGAGCATCCACGTACCCACGACACAAAGCGCAGTAGTAGCCGAATCGCCAAAGGGCATGGGAGAGTCGGTATAAGACTTGAGAACAAGATAATAAGCCACAAAGACAACAAGCGTAGCAGCCAATAAGACAAGCCCCTGCTTAATCTGAAGTCGGACAACGGGTAACTCATGCCCGGAGTCCGCTCCACCACCTCTTTTCCAATTAATCAAACCATAAACGCTAACGGCAAGATAGTAAAACTGGAGGGTCATATCGGCGTAAAACTTACTGCTGAAAAATACTACGATGTAGAGGGCCGAAGAAAGAAAGCCAAATATCCAAAGACCGATTTTCCGGTTTACCGACAAATAAATGTATATCAAACTGAGGATTGAGCCGATAACTTCAACCCTATTTTCAGCAATGTAACTCCGGAGCACTTCGTACATGTCGGGTTATTTCAAAATATCGCTATAAGCATTCTCAGACTGAAGTATCTCTACGGCTTTTTGCAGTAAATCGTTCTCTTCGTCTATGATCTGATAATATTCGTTGCTTCCCCACAAATCAGCGGCAATCAAAGCTTTTAGCTGGAGTCTCAGCAAAGGCAAGGAGGATTCGTACTGCTGTTCATCAAAATCTATCTTTTCCGCTTCGGCTTTATTTTTAAGCAGTTGCAGCATTTCTTCACTCACGGCATAGCTTGTTTTAAAACCCTGGAATTTAGGATATGCTGCCTGAATCTTCTCCCGATTCTTATCCATATACTGTATCTTTGTCTTATTAATCACGCCTCTATTGATCAAGCTGCGGTGATAGCGAGTCAAAGAAGCCGTATCAACAGGAACAAAAACATCCGGCATTATACCGCCGCCACCATATACCACACGATTCAGAACCAAGGTTTTGTAGCGCAGGGAGTCCGGAAACTGTATGCTGTCAACATGTTGCATCTCACCGTGTTTGTATCGTTCGGATATATCTTTTTCGTAATCAATACCTTTATAGGGCTTCTGGATGCACCTTCCGGTAGGCGTATAGTATCGAGCACTGGTTAAACGTAACACAGAGCCATCCACAAGAGGAATCTGACGCTGAACAAGACCTTTACCGAAAGTACGGCGACCGACAATAATGCCTCGATCCCAATCCTGAATAGCCCCGGAGACAATCTCGCTGGCGGAGGCAGAGTACTCATCAACCAAAACGACAAGCTTGCCTTTCTCAAAATTTCCTATTGCCGAAGAGAAAAATGTATTCTTAGGATCCTTCCTTCCTTCGGTATATAGGAGCAGCTTATCACGTTCCAAAAATTCATCGGCAAGACCGATGGCAGCTTGTAGATAACCTCCTCCGTTCCCTTGCAAGCCCAAAATAAGGTGCTTCATACCCTTCCTTTTCAGCTCCGACATGGCTTTTTTGTACTCGTCGAGGGTCGTAGCTCCAAAGTTATTTATCTTGATATAAGCAATATCATTTTGCAGCATGTAGTGTGCATCAATGCTGTAAATGGGAATTTTATCCCGAATAATTTTAAACATCAGAAGCTCTTTTTCGGAAGCACGTTTTATATTCACGGTCACTTCACTGTCTTTAGGGCCTCTGAGTAACTTGATGATATCCGAATTCTGTTTTTTTACTCCGGCAATCACCTCATCGTTTACGGAAATAATCCGGTCTCCGGGCAAAACTCCTACTTTTTCGGCAGGGCATCCGGAGACGGTCTGAATCACGACCAAAGTGTCTTCAAGCATCTGAAACTGAATGCCTATTCCTTCAAAACTACCTTTGAGCGCTTCGTTTGCACGCTCTGCTTCTTTTTTAGGGATGTAGGATGAATGAGGATCAAGTTCCTTGAGTACCGCGGTTATGGCTGTTTCGGTAAGCTTCTCACTGTTTATGCTGTCCACATACACTTTAGATATTGCGGACATTACACTGAAGAGTTTCTGATGTTGACGAGCTGAGAAGCCTTGAGACCAAACGGAGAAAGGGAGGATACAAGAGCTAAGAAGCAAGAAGAGCCTAAAGCAACAAGCAAACGGTCTTAAAAAAGTTGGAATACTGGTCTTTTTCATTTGCTATCCCGGGTCAATTTCAAAAGCCGTCCCGTCTGGGGATCAATTTCCAGTTTTACTCCCTTCCCCTTTAACATCTGATCGGTAAGGAGCTGCACACTACCGAACTGCGGAATGTCAAAATATCCTGCGACATACTCTTTTTTACCATCGCTTATCTTTACCTGAGTGGAGGCGGGTAAGATACAACGGAGTAAAGGACTCCCTCCGGATCGAGATTTTTGGGACAAGAGCTCCGCGGGCAAAGATAGGGTTTGCAGGGAAATGTAATAGGGCGTAGCCTCCGAAGTATTTTGAGCGGCAATCCCATTTGAAGGCGAAAGGCGAAACAAAACCTCATTGGCCGATGGATTTTCGGGAACATAGCGAAACTCATGCTGCTCTGTTTCGACCACAGTCTTCCCGAGGAAGAGTTCGGTCAGTTCTTTCTCCTTCTTATCCATGTCGGCCATCAAAGCAAGATAGAGCTTACCATCCGAAGGATAGTTCTCAACATCTCCCGAAAGTAAGTTCAATCTATTCTCGCGGATACGGTATATTTGTTTGGCAGCGCCCTCGGCCAGTTTAGCCACAGAGCCTACGAGCATGTATTCCTCTCCCATAGGGAGCAAATCGGATTTCGGACTCGCTTTTCGAGTTGCTTTTTCAACTCTTCCGGCCTTCACGAGCGGCTGGGGGCGGTCGCAATTTATTCCACAGAGGATGCCTCTCTCGTTAAGCACAAGCTGCCACGCCGGATCCTTGAAGTCGTTGGATAAAACGGAATAAGTGCGATTTGCATCGGGGATAGCTTCGGAAGACAGGCTGATTCTTTTCAGCACGTAAGAGGTTTTCTTTTCGGTAATTACATCGCGGGTTGCCAGATAGCGCTCCGAATATTGCATAAACTGTCCGGGAGTCTGCGTAATTTTATCAAGCTCCACCTTAATGTGTAAGACGGTTTTCGGAAGAGCATAAAGCAATACATTTTCCGGTTCTTGCGATTGGGCGGCAAGTTTTGTAACAAAAGAAATTAACAAAACGACTAAAAGAAGGATGTTTCTCATGGCAATGTCACAAATTATGTTTTTATGAAAGATGCTGATTTTACTTTTACATAACGGACAAAAAACAAAAAAATGATTCCATACTTTCTATTTTTGTCGGCTTCCTTTGCTTGTTCCTGTTTTCTTCGTTGCTTTTTTCTTTGTCTTACTGCCTGCAGTAGCCTGTGATTCAATCAATTCCAGACATTTCTCTTCGGTCAATGTAGCCGGATCAAGCGTTTTAGGAATTTTGTAATTGCTTTTCTCATAACTTATGTAGGGTCCGTAACGCCCGTTTAATACCTGTATCTGGCCTTCTTCTCCAAAAGTATGAATAATACGGTTTTTCTCGGCCGAACGTTTTGCTTCAATAATTTCCACCGCCCGCTCGGCTGTTATTTCCATCGGGTCGTCTGTTTTCGGAATGGAATAAAACGAAGCATCGTGCCGGATGTAAGGGCCAAAGCGCCCAACGGCAACAGTCATTACCTTACCTTCGTACTCGCCTATCTGACGAGGCAGTTTAAAAAGCTCAAGGGCCTCTTCGAGCGTAATGCTTTCGATAGACTGCTCCCTCCGCAACGAAGCAAAAAGAGGTTTCTCTTCTTCATCCGAAGTCCCAATCTGTGCAATAGGCCCATAACGACCTATCTTCACCGAAAGCTGTCTACCGCTTACCGGATCGCTACCGAGAATACGCTCTCCGACTTTGCGCTCGGAGTGCTTCATCGTATCCTCGACCTTCGGATGAAACTCTTTATAAAACTTATCGATGGAGTGTGTCCACTCGATATTTCCTTCGGCAATCCGGTCGAATTCCTTTTCGACATCAGCTGTGAAGTTATAGTTCAATATATTGGGAAAATATTCCGTCAAAAAGTCGGTTACAACCACACCGATATCGGTAGGAAAGAGTTTGTTTTTTTCGGCTCCGGTATTCTCACTGAGTATCTGTTCCTTTATATCACCATGCTCGAGGCTCAGAAAATGATAAGCTCTCTTCTCGGCAGGCCGGTCTGCTTTTTCAACATAAGAGCGATTCTGTATAGTAGATATGGTTGGGGCATAAGTCGAAGGACGCCCGATGCCAAGTTCCTCCAGTTTTCGTACGAGACTGGCCTCGTTATAACGAGGGGGACGCTGCGAAAAAGACTCACGCGCATGAATCTGAAGAGCTTGCAGGATTTCTCCTTTTTTCATCACTGGCAGACGGCTTCCCGTCTCACTTTCATTGTCATCGTCCGAGGACTCCAAATAGACTTTCAGGAAACCATCGAAAAGAATAACTTCTCCTACGGATAAAAATTCATACTTACTTCCCGATACAGAAATATGAATACTGGTTTTCTCCAATTCCGCATCCGCCATTTGAGAAGCTATGGTACGCTTCCAAATAAGCTCGTAAAGCTTCTTTTCCTGAGCCGTACCTTCCACAGAGTGTTGACTCATGTAAGTAGGACGAATGGCCTCGTGAGCCTCTTGTGCTCCTTTCGTCTTGGTGCTGAACTTACGACGTTGGAAGTATTTTTCTCCCGCCATGGCAATTATCTCGGCTTTGGATGTATTAAGTGCCAGGTCGGAAAGATTCACCGAGTCGGTACGCATATAGGTAATTTTTCCCGACTCGTATAAACTCTGCGCCACACGCATGGTTTGCGCCACCGAAAAGCCCAGTTTCCGGGAAGCTTCCTGCTGCAAAGTAGAGGTGGTAAAAGGAGGTGCGGGAGATTTTTTAGAAGGCTTGGTAACAATATCGGAAATACTGAATTGAGCCCGTGCACAGTCTTTAAGAAAAGCCTCCGTTGTTTTCCGATCGGGAAAGCGCTGCTGTAATTCCGCTTTCAACTCAACAGGCAGGCCTTGGGCATCTTTAGCTTGAAACACTGCGCTAACCTTATAGGAGAGTTCCGGCTGAAAACGCTGAATTTCTCGTTCACGCTCTACAATCAAACGAACAGCTACGGATTGTACCCTGCCTGCAGAAAGCGAAGGACGCACTTTACGCCACAATACCGGCGAAAGCTCAAAACCCACAATCCGGTCGAGAACACGGCGTGCCTGCTGGGCATCTACAAGATTCAAATCAATGTTACGAGGGGTAGCGATAGCTTTCTGTATCGCCTCTTTCGTTATCTCGTGGAAAACAATACGTTTGGTTTTTTCTTGATCCAACTTTAGAGTTTCGAACAAATGCCAAGCAATAGCTTCTCCTTCACGGTCCTCATCGGAGGCGAGCCAAACTGTTTCCGCAGCCTTGGCCTCTTTGCTAAGCTCGTTAACCAGCTTTTTCTTGTCGGCCGAAACCTCATATTGCGGCTTATAGTTGTTTTCGAAGTCAATCCCCAAGCCCTTTTCCACCAAGTCGCGGATGTGTCCGAAACTGGACATAACGTGGTAACCCTCACCCAGAAACTTTTCGATGGTTTTGGCCTTGGCCGGAGACTCTACGATAACAAGATTTTTAGACATAAAACAGCTGAGATTTAATTGTTCTAATTAAAAGGCGAATGCAAAGTAATAAAATAAGAGACGTACAAGCCAAATTTTCCGGCAATTTATTTAAAATTTTTAGAATGACGGAATAAGAAAAGGTTTCACTCACCGGCCAAGATGCCTTAGCCGGGCCTCAACAATACAACATCAGCTTATTTACAAAAACCTGCTGCAAGAAGTATCGGAATCCCCCGCTCAAGCAGCTAACAGCGGAAACCTTAAGAAATGCCTTCCTGCTTGCGATTCTTGAATTTATTGCGGTAATATTCAACGAAAGGCGGCAGCAGAGAAACAAAAATAATAGCAACGATAAGAAGTTTCAAATTCTGCTGAACCCAAGTAATATTTCCAACAAAATAGCCGAGAAAGACAAAAAGCAGCACCCAAACAATGGCTCCCACGACGTTATAGGTTATGAAATAACGGTAGGTCATGCGTCCCATGCCGGCAACAAAAGGTGCAAAAGTACGAACGATGGGGACAAAACGTGCCAATACGATGGTCTTACCACCATGACGCTCATAGAAGTCGTGGGTTTGCTGTAAGTACTTCTGCTTAAATATTTTGGAATTCGGATTAGAAAAAAGCTTGGCTCCAAAATATTTGCCTATTTCGAAGTTAACGGAATCACCCAATATGGCTGCACATATAATAATAGCTGCCAGTAGGCCTGCATTAAGGTGATTAGAGGGTAAAGCTGCCAAAGCACCTGCCACAAACAGCAGCGAATCGCCCGGCAAGAAAGGCGTTACCACCAAACCCGTCTCACAAAAGATGATGATAAAGAGGATAACATAAACCCATGTATCATAAGCCGCTACCAGCTCGGCCAAATGTCTATCGATATGAAGAACGAAATCAATCAAAAACTCTATATATTCCATAACTCTGTTTGCTCTCTTACTAAACTTCTGTTAAAATAACAGTCGTAAAGACAAGGATTCAAAAAAGCAAATCGGCCCAACGTTTTTCGTCAAAGCCTACAAGAACCTGCTCATCGGTAAGTAAAATCGGGCGCTTCACCATCATTCCATCCTCGGCCAGAATGGCGACAAGAGCCTCTTGCGAGCAGGTTTTCAGCTTCTCTTTCATGTTCTTCTCACGGTAGGCCTGTCCGCTCGTATTAAAGAATTTAGCAACAGGAAGTCCACTTTTGACAATCCAGCCGGAAAGTTCCTCTTCGGAGGGATTTTCCTCCTTAATCGGCCGGTAGTTATACGCAATTCCTTTCTCTTTGAGCCATTTTTCCGCTTTGCGACAAGTTCCACAGCCCGAATAGCAAAGCAAGGTTACTGGTGCATCCATAATTCTTTTTGAATTCCTCGGTTGTTATTTAAAAATTGCTTTATACAAATCGTTTCCATTAGCAAAAAACAGTAAGGCAATGAGCAGCATAAAACCGACCATTTGGGCATATTCCATCACTTTCTCGCTGGGCTTACGACGGGTAATCATTTCGTAAAGCAAGAATACGAAATGTCCTCCGTCCAAAGCCGGAATCGGAAGAAAATTCATAAAAGCCAAAATAACCGAAAGTAAAGCAGTCATCATCCAGAAAGAATGCCAATTCCAAACGGGCGAGAAGAGTTTGCCAATAGAACCGAAGCCTCCGATCTGCTTGGCTCCCTCCTTGGTAAATACGACCTTGAACTGCTTCACATAGTCCGTCAGGGTTTGCCAACCCAAAGCTATGCCCGCCGGTATCGACTCGAAAAAGCTGTATTCTTTTCGAACAACCGTAAAGAAAGACGAAAGAGGCATCAGGCCAACACCTAATTTTCCATCTTCGTTCAGGGTAAGTGTAGTTTGCTGGAGTTCTCCGTTGCGACTATAGTCGACAGTGATTGTTGCATTTTTGTTGGCTGCCAGTATCGGAGCAATTTCCTGAAACAGACTCACGTCCTTCCCATTGATGCCGACAAGGCTATCGCCGGCTTGCAAAGCAGCTTGGGAGGCGGGAGAACCCTCGAGCACATTGCCCACGACAAAAGGATAACGTAAAGAAATGATATCCACTTCGTTGTTTGCCAAAATGTTCTGCGAAAGATCCTCGGGCAGCGTGAGATTAAGACTCTGACCTTCGCGTAAAATGCGTACATCGCGAGCTCCTTCGATGAGTATCTTTTTTATGGCAAGGCGCTCCTGATCAATTTCTTCTCCGTCGATAGCAAGAATATTGTCTCCATTGCGGAAACCCGCATCGAGCAAGCTGGGCGAAAACTGCAATCCGTACTGCGCATTCCGAAGTGGAATATAATCCATTCCCCAGGTAAACAACACAGCCGAGTAAATGACCATAGCCAACAGAAAGTTCACCAAAACACCTCCGGAAATAATAAACATGCGCTGCCAGGTAGGTTTTGCCCGGTACTCCCAATCTTGGGGCTCCGATGCGAGTTGGGCGGTATCCATCGACTCGTCAATCATGCCGGCTATTTTACAATAACCACCCAAAGGCAACCATCCAATTCCCCATTCCGTATTTTCGGGATATTTTCTCCAGTCGTCATCGGGCAACTCGGATAAGGGTATGGGTTCCATCACCGGTTTTCCCTTCACATCGGTACAGAGGCTTCCATCAAGATTCTTTTTCTGGCGTTCGTTCAGCGGGACATTAGGTGCAAAAAAGCGAAACTGCCATTTGCCTTTTATTTTCTTGGCCCGCAAGAGCGAGAAGCGAGGATTAAAAAAGAGGTAAAACTTATCCACTCGGGTTTTGAATAAACGAGCAAAAAAGAAGTGCCCAACTTCGTGCAAAAAGACCAATATGGCCAGGCTGAGAAGAAGTTGTGCGGCACGTATCAAGGTTGTTTCCATAAATCGGGTATTGTATGTTTTTGAGTTATATTTTTTTTAATTCAAATATGTATATCAACTGTTTCTGGGGCTGCGGATGAGTTCTTCGGTTTGGCGACGAATCTCCTCGTCGGTAGCCACATAGTCTTCATAAACAGGCTTTGCGATAAAATGCATTTTTTGCATAATGTCCTCCAGCACATCACTCATCTCCAAAAAGGCAATACGCTCTTCGAGAAAAGCAGCGACCAGCACTTCGTTAGCGGCATTAAGGGCGCAAGCGGCATTCCCTCCAAGCTCCATGGCCCGATAGGCTAAGGCTAAATTGCGAAAGCGTCGGGTATCGGGTTTTTCAAAACTGAGTTGAGGATAATCCGCAAAATCAAGACGAGGGAAAGAGCTTTCAACACGTTCGGGATAGGCAAAAGCATAGTGTATCGGTAATTTCATATCGGGCAACCCCAATTGAGCTTTCAGCGAACCGTCCGTAAATTGAACCATCGAATGGATAATAGACTGAGGATGTACCAAGACCTCTATTTGTTCCGCTTCCAAACCAAAGAGCCACTTGGCTTCAATAACCTCAAAGCCCTTATTCATCATCGATGCCGAATCGATAGTGATCTTTGCCCCCATATTCCAATTGGGGTGCTTCAAGGCTTCGCGGCAGCTTACATGTCGCAACTCCTCTGTCGTTTTGCAGCGAAAGGGGCCTCCCGAGGCGGTTAAAATAACTTTCTCGATGGAGCGGCTGCTCTCACCGACCAAACACTGAAAAATAGCAGAATGCTCGGAATCCACAGGAAGGACTTGAGCCCGATGGTTTGCGACCAGCTGCGTTATGAGTTCACCGGCCACAACAAGCGTTTCTTTATTGGCCAGTGCAATGCGCTTGCCGGCTTTCACCGCCTCTATGGTAGGACGAAGTCCCGAATAACCGACCATAGCCGTAAGCACTGTGTCCACCGCATCCATAGCTGCTATCTGGGCAATGGCATCGGAGCCTGCAAAAACTTTAATGGGGAGGTGGGCAAGCTCCGATTTCAGTTTCGGATAATGCGCCTCATTTGCGATGGCCACAAACTCGGGTTGATAACGAAGGGCTTGGCGGATGAGAAGATCGACATTGTTATTGGCGGTAAGAGCGTATGCTTCGAGGCAATCCGCCTGAGCTGCTATCACCTCAAGAGCTTGTGTCCCGATGGAGCCGGTGGAACCTAAGACGGCAATACGTTGTTTGTGCTGAGACATGCAGGGGGCTGTATCAAAAAATGATGTATTCTTCAGGATTGACGGCATGACCGTTTTTCCAAAGTTCGAAATAAAATTGTTCGGCCATGTTGTTGCTAACGACAGGACCGACGGCGATGCTTTCACCGGCCTTCACGTACTGTCCTGAGCTTTTGAGCAAGCGTTCGGTATTTTTGTACACCGAAAGGTAATCGTTGGCATGCTGCACGATAATCACCCACTTCCATTCAAGAGTGTAAGCGGCATAAACAACAGTACCGGAGAGTACGCTGAGGATGTTTTCATTGGTGGTTGTAGCCATGCGGATTCCGAATTTTCGCTCCTGCAAGTCGAAGGCCGAGGTGATGGTTCCTCTATTGGGACGAAAAAAGACATAGGACAGGTCGTCGGGGGCTTGACTGGGGTCGGGTTGTGCAACGTTGTATTTCTCTTTCTCTTCGAAGTTTTTCAGAAAAGCCTCCTCCGTTTTGGACTTGGGTTTGATTTCAGTCATTTTCTTCACCTGCTCAATCGAATCGAGCTCTTGCACGGCTTCGGCTTTCAGGTCGCCTTTGATAACCTGTTTTATCAGATCGAGGTATTGGCTTTGCAGCTCCATCTGATGTATCAGCGAGTCGGCACGCATGGACTCGGCCATAATCGCCGTACGGTTGCCCGAATCTTGATAGCCGGGCAGGTAATGACGAAGCGGCGTATTGAGTATCAGCAGCGTGAGGAGCAGGAAGGTGATAAAGGTAAAGAGAAGTACATAAAAAAACACACTGAAACGCGACAAACGAACATGCCAAGTTTCAACCAGGGTGTTCTCGTTGAGGATTGATACCCGGTACTTAAAGCGCATCTTCTGTATAAAATGCACGAAAGTTTTATTTGCTTTTTTCATCTTTTACGGGATACGGTTGGCAAAAATACGAAAATTGCTCTGCGCAGCCAAATTCGCCCGGATACCCGACTGAAGCGCAGAGAGGGCCTCTGTTCGGGAACAAGCCGGGCGGATGCCCCTTCCCTTCGAAGCAACTCGCGAGGACAAGAGCTCTGAAGGAAAGCAAAAAAATGTTTTTATTGAAAACAGAGTAGCTACGCCCTTCGGAGGACATAATAAAATCCCTATCTTTGCAGTTCTAAACGAAGCGTTAATTATGTTCGAAGCCCCCATAAAAAATTTCAGTCGCAACAAGGCCTTCCCCAACTGGGAGCTCAAGGCCGTATTTTTTGACATGGACGGCGTGCTTTACGATTCCATGCACATGCACGCTCGAGCCTGGACGCAGGCCATGCAGGACGCAGGCCTCGCCTTCGACGCACAGGACTGCTACCTGAACGAAGGCCGTACCGGAAACGCCACCATCAACAACGCCATTGTACAGCAATGGGGACGCGAAGCCACAGAAGAGGAAAAGCAAAGCATATACGCATCGAAATCGGCCTACTTCAACGCACAAGGACCGGTTCGGCCTATGCCCTTCGCCCTTGAACTGCTGAGGTTGATACGCTCCGAAGGGAAACAGATATTCGTGGTAACCGGCTCGGGACAGCGCGATCTGATTGACGGCTTGAACCGCGACTTCCCGGACATTTTCCACCCCGACAGAATGGTAACAGCTTTCGACGTAAAACACGGGAAACCACATCCCGAGCCCTATCTGATGGCCCTCGGCAAATCGGGACTGGAGCCCTGGCAGGTTCTCGTGGTAGAAAATGCTCCACTTGGCGTACAATCAGCAGCTGCTGCCGGTCTCTTCTGTATCGGACTCAACACCGGCCCTTTAGCCCCCGAAGTATTGAGCGAATCCGGAGCACAGGTAGTGCTCGACAGCATGCAAAGCCTCTACGAACATTGGCACCGGCTACCGGCTGACAAAAGCTAAGCATGCGAAGCAAAAAAGACGCTTCTTTTCCGAAAAAAACCTTAGTTTAAAAAAACACACGTGTTTTTATGCAAGTAATCAAATACCCCTCCTGCGACCAGATCCCTGCCTTGTTGCAGCGCCCCGGAAGCAACTCGGACGATGCACTTTTCGAGAAGGTTCGAAACATCCTGGAAGAGGTCCGCACAAAAGGCGACAAAGCCTTGCGCGACTACAGCCTCCTTTTCGACAAAATAAATCTCGAAGACTTGGAAGTGAGCCCCTCGGAAATAGATCAGGCTGAGAAGCAACTCAGCCCCAGTCTCCGGCAAGCCATCGAAATGGCACGACGCAACATCTGGAAATTTCATGTCGAACAGCAACAAAACTATCCCGTAGTGGAAACTACTCCCGGGGTTCGTTGCTGGCAAAAAGCCCTTCCCATCGAGAAAGTAGGGCTATACATACCGGGAGGGACGGCTCCGCTTTTTTCCACCGTACTGATGCTGGGCGTACCGGCACGCATCGCCGAATGTCCGGAAGTAATCCTCTGTACCCCTCCCGACAAAACGGGAAAAGTACACCCGGCTATACTCTATGCCGCCCAACAGGCCGGTATCCATCGCGTTTTTAAGATAGGCGGAGCTCAAGCCATTGCAGCCATGGCTTACGGAACCGAAAGCCTGCCGAAGGTTCATAAAATCTTTGGGCCGGGTAACCCTTACGTTACTGCCGCCAAGCAGTTGCTATCTCTTCGCGAGGTGGCCATCGACATGCCTGCCGGTCCTTCGGAAGTACTCGTGCTGGCCGACGAAACGGCCAAGCCCGCTTTTGTCGCAGCCGACCTCCTCTCGCAAGCTGAACACGGCGCCGACAGCCAAGCCATACTCATCACCGTCTGCGAGGAGCTAATCGAACCCGTACTCGAAGAGCTGCAGACTCAACTTGATAGCTTACCTCGCAAAGACATGGCCCGGAAAGCCCTACAAAACAGCCGCATCATACTTGTCAAAACACTCGAAGAAGCCGTAAAGCTGACCAACGAATACGCTCCCGAACACCTCATCATAGCCACACGCTACTACCGGGGCGTGGCTGAAAACATCCGGCATGCCGGATCCGTGTTCTTAGGCAACTATAGCCCCGAAAGCGCCGGCGACTACGCTTCGGGCAGCAACCATACGCTCCCCACCAATGGCTATGCCAAAATGTACAGCGGAGTAAGTCTCGACAGCTTCATGCGGAAAATAAGCTTTCAGGAACTGAGCAAAGAGGGACTCAACAACCTCAGCAACGCCATTATGATTATGGCTGAAGAAGAAGGGCTGGAGGCGCACAAACGAGCCGTCGAACTCCGCCTCGACGAAGAAGAAGACGAGAAACAGGAAGACGAAAACACGCGAGCAACACGATTATAAAACACAAGGCCACTATGGATTTGCAAGAACTCCTCCGACCTAACATACGCGAGCTGCAACCCTACTCCTGCGCCCGAGACGAATTCAAGGGAGAGGCTAAGGTCTTTCTTGATGCCAATGAAAATCCTTATAATGCTCCTTACAACCGCTACCCCGATCCGTTGCAAACACAACTGAAAGCAAGCATAGCCCGGTTAAAAGACATTGTCCCCGAACGGATATTCTTTGGGAACGGGAGCGACGAGGCGATCGATTTACTCTACCGCGCTTTTTGCGAACCGGGCAAAGACAACGTGGTAGCCATTGAGCCCAGCTACGGCATGTACAAGGTTTGCGCCGACATAAACGGCGTAAGCTACCGACGGGTGTTGCTCAGCGAGGATTTCCAGTTTTCCGCAGAGGACATGCTCCGGTCACCCGACGAGCAGACAAAGCTTTTCTGGCTCTGCTCACCCAACAACCCAAGCGGAAACAGTCTCTGCCCTACGGAAATTGAAAAATTGCTTGAGCATGCGAGAGGCATCGTTGTAATAGACGAAGCCTACATCGACTTCTCGGCAGGGAGAAGCTTCCTCAGCAAACTCAAACACTACCCGAATCTGGTGATTCTTCAAACCCTATCGAAAGCATGGGGACAAGCCGCCATACGCTTTGGCATGGCCTTTGCCTCTGAAGAAATAATCGCCGTATTGAACAAAATCAAATACCCCTACAACATCAACCTGCTGACTGCGCAGCATGCGGCCCAAAGCATATCGGAACTGTCCACAATGCAGGAAAGAGTACAGATACTGCTCGCAGAGCGAGCGAAACTGAGCGAGAGCCTGCAAGCTTTTCCGCAGGTAGAACGCGTTTACCCTTCGGATGCCAATTTTCTACTGGTAAAGGTAAACGATGCCGCGCATTGCTACAACGAACTGTTACAACGGGGTATTGTCGTGCGCAACCGAAACTCCGTACCACTCTGTACGAACTGCTTACGAATAAGTGTTGGCACTCCCCAAGAAAACAACCTGCTCCTACGAGCTTTAAAAGAAATATGGAAATAAACACATCTAAACAAACATTCGTTATGAAAAATTCAATTTTAATTGCTTCTACTTTTCTTTTTTTCATCTCTTTCGCAAGCTGCAATGCTCGCGACAACAGCCGCAACTCATTGGATTGGAGCGGAACCTACCGGGGAAGTTTTCTTTCCTCATCGAAGGACTGCGATGGCCTGAGTCTGGTGCTCGAAATATACGAAGACGGGCGCTACAAGCAACAAATCGCCTGTGTCAACAATTTGGAAGAAGTGACTCATTCGCAGGGAACATTCACCTGGAATAAACTCGGGAACGAAATAACCTTGATCGACGAAAAAGAAGAACAAAAAACAACCTACCGGGTAGAAGAAATGCGCCTGAGGAAGCTCTCCGAGAACGGGAAACGCATCCTTTATGCTTCAAGCGAACAGAATATACTAAACAAAATAACGACACAACAAATGCGGGGCATATACTGGAAACTGGTGGAGCTAAAAGGCAAAAAGATCATGCAAAACGACAGCCTCATGCGTCCGCCTCACATTCTGCTGCACGAAGAGGGAGGACTCAGCGGAAGCGGAGGTTGCAACTTCCTCAACGGAGCCTATTCCTTGGATGAGAAAGAAATGAAAATCAGCTTTAAAAGCATCGGGAGCACTCTGATGGCCTGCCCCGATATGGAAACGGAAGCTATCTTTATCGGAGCTTTGGAAGAGGTGAAAAACTACTCTTTATCGGAGGACGGTAAAACGCTTTCGATGAAAGACGATGCAGGCTTGCTGCTGATTCGGCTCGAAGCGGATTACTTGCGGCAATAGGGCAGTTCCTATCGGTATATCTTTAAGCGATTGAGCGCATGGCGGTATTTCTGAGCATTGCGGTTGTGTTGTTCCAAAGTAGCGGCAAAGTTATGTTCGCCATTCAGACTTTCTTTGGCGCACATGTACAGGTAGTTGTTCCTGTCGTAACGTAGCACGGCATCGATGTTCGAAGGCGAAGGCAGGCGTATGGGACCCGGAGGCAAACCGGGATTCCTATACGTGTTGTAAGGAGACTCTACCGCCAGATGCACTCTCAGAATACGCTTCAAAGAGAAATCGTTGACGGCAAACTTTACCGTCGGGTCTGCCTGCAAAGGCATTCCCTTCCTCAGGCGGTTTATATACAAGCCGGCTACTATCGGCGCTTCGTGTTTTTTATTGGTTTCTTCCTCCACAATAGAGGCCAACACAGACACCTGAGCAGGCGTCAAGGGGATTTCTGCCGCCAAAGCAAGACGCTCTTCGTTCCAAAACTTCTTATATTCGCGCTCCATCCGGTTGAACACTTGCTCCGGGGTGGCCATCCAATACAGCTCGTAAGTATTGGGGATGAAGTAAATCGTTGAGGTTTCGGGTGTCAAACCTTTAGAGGCGATAAAGTGTGCATCATTGAAAAGGTTGATGATACTCGACGAGTCGGCAAAGAGCTGCCTGCCCAAACGCCCGGCCAGTTGCTCCTTGGTTCTGATGTTGTGAAAGGTCAAGCGTATGGGGCTCTGTTTTCCCTGTCTGATGCGATCGAAAAGCTTGCGGCAAGTCATTCCGTCTTTGATTTCGTAAGCGCCTGCCTGCAGCATTTTGTCGTAGCCCAGCTGCTTGGCAAGCAGCACAAAACTCGGCAGGTAGTCCAAGTCCGCCTTTGTCTGCAGCTGCGCCAACACATCCGAGAAACTGTCTCCCGGCCGTACATAGATATAACTACGCTTAGCTTCCTCTTTCAATCTCATCCCCGAGAACAGCAGCACAAAGAGCGATACGACAAAGGCTAAAGCCACAGCCGCGACGCCCAACATCAGGGCAAGAATCCAAGAGGGAAGTTTTCTTTTTCTCATACGGGCAGGATACTATGCTTGCTTTTAAGCTGTTTTCAGGCGATTGACACTCGATTTTTCGATAATGCTGCGCGCATAAGGCAGGGTAACAAGCAGCTTTTTAAGCTTCTTGGAGGGGATTTCGTACATGTTATCCATCATAATAAGCTCGGTGATGGAACGCAGGCCTCGCGCCCCAAGTTTAAACTCAATGGATTTATCCACGATGTAATCCAGCACCTCGTCTTCGAAAGTCAAGTCAACCCCATCCATCTTAAAGAGTTTAACATACTGCTTCACAATGGAGTTCTTCGGTTCGGTAAGGATACGGCGCAAAGCCTCCCTGTCCAAGGGTTCCAGGTAGGTGAGGATGGGTAAGCGCCCGATGATTTCTGGGATGAGCCCAAAGGCCTTGAGGTCTTGCGGTGCGATGTACTGAAGCAAGTTTTTCTTGTCGATGCTGTGTGCATCCTGCGCCGAAGCATAGCCTACAACACGGGTATTGAGGCGTGCGGCTATTTTCTTCTCGATGCCATCGAAGGCTCCGCCACAGATGAAAAGGATATTTTGAGTATTGACGGGTATCAATCTTTGTTCCGGGTGCTTGCGTCCGCCTTGGGGAGGAACGTTGACCACCGAACCTTCGAGCAGTTTCAGTAGCCCTTGCTGAACACCCTCGCCGCTCACATCGCGGGTAATACTCGGGTTATCGCTCTTCCGGGCTATCTTATCGATCTCGTCGATAAAGACAATGCCCCGCTCGGCAGCCTGCACGTCGTAGTCGGCCACCTGCAGCAGGCGGGTGAGGATGCTTTCAATGTCTTCGCCGACGTATCCCGCTTCGGTAAGAACCGTTGCATCCACAATGGTGAAAGGCACTTGAAGTTTCCGTGCGATGGTACGGGCCAGCAGGGTTTTACCCGTACCGGTATATCCCACCATAATGATGTTGGATTTTTCGATTTCCACATCATCTCCGGATCGCTCCTGCATGAGGCGTTTGTAATGGTTGTATACAGCCACCGAGAGAAACTTCTTAGCTTCGTCCTGACCGATGACATATTGGTCGAGATAGTCCTTTATCTCGGTTGGTTTGGGGATATCTTCGCTCCGGAGCTGCAGAGGATTGGAGTTCGATTTGCTGTGTTCGGCAACGATATCGGCTGCCTGAAGGGCGCATTCGTTACAAATTTCACTTCCGTCCACGCCCGAAATCAGGAAATCGACCTGTGAATCAGGGCGTCCGCAAAAGGAGCAGTGTCTGTTCTTTTTTGCCATGTATGTATCTTTCTTAGCCGGCAACTGCCCGGCAACACGGAGGGCAAGAAGTTGGATCTCCGAGCAGGGCAGTTTACAGGGGAAGGCCTGCGACTATTCTTATTTATTCTTTTTTTCGTTGATTAGTATTTTGTCGATCATGCCGTATTCGAGGGCTTCGGCGGAGCTCATCCAGTAATCGCGGTCGGAGTCCTTTTCAATCTTCTCGAAGCTCTGTCCCGAGTGTTCGGATATGATACTATAAAGTTCGTTTCGTGATTTCTGTATCTGACGCACGGTTATCTCCATGTCGGATGCCTGGCCTTGCATGCCTCCCATCGGCTGGTGAATCATCACACGGGAGTGTTTGAGGGCTGCACGTTTCCCCTTCCGTCCGGCTACAAGGAGCACGGCGGCCATCGATGCGGCCATGCCGGTACAGATGGTAGCCACATCGGAGGAGATGAACTGCATGGTATCGTAGATGCCCAAGCCGGCATATACCGATCCTCCGGGAGAGTTGATGTAAATCGAAATGTCTTTTCCGGGATCGGAAGAGTCCAGAAAGAGAAGCTGAGCCTGGATGACGTTAGCGGCATAGTCGTCTATCTGGGTACCGAGGAAGATAATGCGATCCATCATCAGGCGTGAAAATACATCCATCTGGGTTACGTTCAGCTGACGCTCCTCGAGTATCGAAGGCGATATGTAGCTGCTGGTAATGTTGGCATAGCTGTCGAGGGCAAGGCCGTTCATGCCGAGGTGTTGGGTCGCAAACTTGCGGAATTCGTTCTTGTTATTCATAATCTTCTTATATTTTTTCCTGTGGTTTCATTCGGCGGAGGCAGATCCTTTCCCAATGCTCTTTTTTGGGGGTGTCGGGCTTCCGGTTTTTGCCTGCAAAGGTACGAGATTTTTGTGAATAACAGCAGGGAGCCTTCAAAAGTTCGAGCAAACAAGCCCGGGGTTTTATTCCACCTCGATGGAAAGAGAGAGGCTATAACCCTGATCGTCCACCACGGTAATGCTGTGTTTTCCGGCCGCAGGTCGGAGGCTGTATTTATGGAAATCGCGGGTGGCTCCCAGGTACTCGGAATCGATATGCCAAAAGACGGTAGCAGCCGGATTGCTGTGCGCCAGTTCGAGAGTCAAAAGGCCTTCGCTCCCGTCGAGCTGACGAGGCAAATAAACACGGGCATGATTCTCGGGATAGATAAAGGCCATGGGGACTTGTCCTTCGCCCCCACAACCGGGCAGGAAGGGCGGCAGGCTTTCGTAGTCGGGATGTTGCTGCTTGTAGTAATACTCCCAGGCCGGAGGCAAGACGAAGAAATGCCGCTTCCGAAGGCTCTGTCCGGTTTCAATACAATTCTGATATACGCGGTAACGTCCGCTCGGATCGAGGGTAACGGGGATATGATAAGGGCAGGCTGCCGTGCGCAGGCCGGCAGGAAGGACGAGAGCCGTATCGACCTCGTCGCAGTAAGGCCCGCGAAGCTGCCCCGACTGGCGGCATACTTCGGCCCGGGTGAAAGCCCCCTCCGGCATTCGAAACCAAGGGGAAGCGGGCAAGAGGTTGAAGATGTCGAACATTACGGGGCCGGCCGTACGCGCTCCGATGAGTTCGGGTTTGCCTTCGCCATTAGCATTTCCTACCCAGACCCCCACCACGTAGCGAGGGGTAACCCCAATGGCCCAAGCATCGCGAAAGCCGTAGCTCGTACCCGTTTTCCAGGCTACGGTCTGCATCGAGGGGATGAGCCGCCAATCGACTTCCTCGGGGCGATTCAGTTCTTTGATGGCGTCGAAGACCTGCCACACGGCTCCGGGCTCAAAGGCGAAAGCCGCTGCTGCGGGTTTCTCGCCTGCGACGGGACTGCCCCACAGAGGCTCGAGCCCCTGCAAGGCACGCGCCATAGCGGCGTAGGCCTGCGAGAGATCCCAGAGCGTGGCCTCTGCCCCTCCGAGGATGAGCGAGAGTCCGTAGTCCGAAGCCGGACGGGTGATGGTGGTCAGTCCCATCTCCTTCAGGAGCCGGCAGAAAGGAGCCACTCCGTAGCGGCGGAGCAAATAAACCGAGGGGATATTCAGGGAGCGTGCCAATACTTCGGAAGCCGGTACCGCCCCGGCATATTGCTTATTGAAATTCTGAGGAACAAAACCGTTCACGTTCATCGGCAAGTCGGGCAGCAGACAGTGGGGCAGTATCGTACCTTCCTTCAGCGCAGCGTAGTAGAGAAAGGGTTTGAGAATGCTTCCCGTACTGCGTGGGGCACGCACGATATCCACCTGATTGGCCGAGCTTCGGCGGTCGAAATGCACATTGCCGCAATAGGCCAGAGGGCGCATGGTGGAAACGTCGAGCACGAGGGCCGTCAGATTGCGTATGTCGTTGCGGACAAAGTTACGATGCCAGCGTTCGAGCAGGGCTTCGACTTGCTGTTGGAGGTCTTTGTCTATCGACGTGTGGATGTTCTCACCCGGTTTCCGGCGGCTGAGTTCGCTTACAAGATGAGGGGCGTTTTGCGGCAAGGAGCGCGTTGCAGGTGGCAGCTCCTCGCTCAGAGCCAAATCGTAGGCCTGGTCGTCCAGCCGGCCCTGCCGGTGGAGGTAGGCCAGCAAACGGTTGCGCTTAGCCAGCAAGGCTTCGCGCTTACGGCCCGGATGTATCGCCGCAGGAGCATTGGGCAATACGGCAAGGGTGGCAGCTTCAGCCCAGGAGAGCTCTGCGGCCGAGTGCCCGAAATAGCGCCAAGCCGCTGCTTCGAGGCCCACGACATTACCGCCGAAAGGAGCATGCGAAGCATAGAGGCAGAGAATCTCCTCCTTCGTGTAACGGCACTCGAGGCGGGTAGCCAGCAAGGCTTCGAGAAGCTTCTCGCTCAGATTACGTTCGGCCTTGCGTGCCAGCCGGACGGTTTGCATCGTGAGGGTACTGCCGCCGCTCAACACCCGTCCCGCCTCGATGTTCTGCCACAAAGCGCGGAGGATGGCCAAGGGATTCACTCCGGGGTGGCGGTAAAAATGACGATCCTCGAAAGCTACGATACAGCGGCGGAACTTATCGGGAATACTGTCCGACGGCGGGAAACGCCACTGCCCATCCGCTGCAATGCGGGCGCCCAAGAGCTCACCCCGGCGGTCGGAGACTACCGTCGCATAAGGCAGGTCGAAAAGCTCCACCGGTAAGCACAGCAAGTAGGCCAACAGCAAAAATGCCGTCAGCATACGGACCCCGCCCCAAGCCCTCCAATGAGCCGAAATCCGCTCCCGCAAGCACAGATATAGCTTATACATAGCAGTCAGATAGCAAGTCTGCAAAAATACGAATAATTCAATTGCCAATTATCAAGCAGGCGACAAAGTAGCACTACGAATCTCCCCTTTAGTTAAAGGGGAGTACCGCGCAGCGGGGAGGGGTTTGGGAAAAGCACGAATTACTGTCTAACCCCTCCGGGCTACGCCCTCGTCCCCTTAAGCATAAGGGGACATTCGAGGAGAGAATTAAGCAGGCTGCAAAAAATTGACTTCATGCCTCCGAACACAAGGAGACATTATTTGGAAGAAGTTAAGAACCGTAGATTCGGACAAGCCCGCGGCAGGCTTTCCTTTACTCAAGCCTTAAAAGTTTGGAAGCAGGTACTTGCCCCGCATCTCAAATATCTTCCGGATGCGGTTTACTTCGAGGAAGGTTGTCCCTCCTCCTTCGCCGAAGCTGCCACTGAGATAGCATATGATGTCGTCGGATTTAATCAGCCCTTTCCCCATCAGCATCTCCAGAGCCAGGAAGAAGTATTTTTCCGTATTCTCGGTTTCGGCCTGGTAGATGGGGAACACCCCGTAAGATAAGGCCAGCTCGCGGGTGGGTCGCTCGTGGTAGCAAATGGAGTAGATGGGGTTCTTACCGCGGTAGGCCGCCAGACAACGGGCGGTACGTCCGCTGTAGCTGTCGGTTATGATGGCGCAGCTGCCCACCTGCGACTCGGCTTCCACCGCAGCATTGGCCAGAAACATGGTGATATCCTTCGTGTTCAAAGGAATGGGGATGTCGTTCTCGGCAAGTTTGGTTTTTTCGGCCTCTTCGGCAATTTTAGCCATTGTACGAACGGCCTCCACGGGATATTTCCCGTAAGCCGTTTCGCCGCTCAGCATCAGGGCGTCGGTACGGTAGTAAATGGCATTGGCAATGTCCGTCACCTCGGCCCGGGTGGGGCGGGGGTTCTTTATCATGGAATGTAGCATTTGCGTAGCCACAATCACGGGTTTCTTGGCAATCACGCACTTGCGAATCAGGCGCCGCTGTATGCCCGGTATCTTCTCCTGCGCAACCTCGATGCCCAAGTCACCGCGGGCAATCATCACACCGTAGCAGTGCTCCAATATTTCGTCGATATTGTCCACCCCCTCCTGATTTTCGATTTTGGAGATGATTTTTATCGGACTGCGATGTTCGTCAAGCATCTGCTGGATGTCTATCAAATCCTCCTTGTTTCTCACGAAGGAGTGAGCAATAAAGTCGATGTCCTGCTCGATGGCAAAGAGGATGTTTTTGCGGTCGCGCTCGCTCAGCGAAGGCAGGTTGATGCGTACTCCGGGTACGTTGACACTCTTACGGCTGCCCAAAACTCCATCGTTCAAGGCTCGACAATAAAGCGCATCCTCGTCCTTGGATACGACCTGGAGGTCTATCTCTCCGTCGTCGAAGAGGATGTCGTCCCCTACATGCAAATCGCGGACGAAGTGGGGATAGCTCACCGATATGCAGGTTTTGGTCGATAGCCGGTCGGGCTGTCCGACAATCTTCAGCAAATCGCCCGTTTTGATTTCGATGGCATCGTTTTCAGCCACCGTGGAGCGCACCTCCGGCCCCTTCGTATCAATCAGCAGGGCGATTTTATCACTCACGGCACGCACGTTCCCGATGATTTTGAGAAATCCCTCGCGATCCAAGTGAGCCGAGTTCATCCTCACCACATTCATTCCGGCTTCATACAGCTCGCGTATGAAGTCCACATCGCAACGTTTGTCGCTTATCGTAGCAACTATTTTTGTGTACTTAGGCATATTTTTATCAATCTATAACTAAACATGTTTTTTCAAGTCCCCCGCCAGCCTTCCGAACAGCAGCCAATCCGGGCGCCCGGTAGTCTTCGCGGAGAGCCAGGGAAGCATTTAAACAGTTTTGAAGACTCAGATGTTCAGAATGGCGTCAACGCCCAGGCGGTAAACGTCCAAACCCAGGCCAACGATACTCCCCCTGCATACGGGCGCCAAAAGAGAGCGATGCCGAAAATCCTCCCGCTTGAAAACATTCGATATATGTACCTCAATCACGGGTGCCGTTATGGCCTTCAGCGCATCGGCCAGCGCCGGCGAGCTGTGGGTATAAGCGCCGGCATTAAGCACAATACCCGCACAGGAAAATCCGACTTCGTGCAACTTATCGATGAGCGCTCCCTCGTGGTTCGACTGAAAATAGTCCAGCTCCACTCCGGGGAAGCGGCTTTTTAGCTCTTCGAAATAATCTTCGAAAGAGCGTGTCCCATACACATCGGGCTCCCGCCTGCCAAGCAGGTTCAGATTCGGGCCGTTTATAACTTGTATCCGCTTCATGACTGAGGTATTTTCCGGCAAAAGTAGCTAAAATGCAGCGCCAAAACAAAAAAGCAGAAAAATATTTCCTCCCTCCGGGTTTCCGGTTGAAGCCCCCTCTCCGCTTCCTCTTTATGGGGATTCAGCCGATTCTTAAAGAAATTTCCCGCAGCCCTCTCCCCTCCCTTTCGAGCAAAGATGTTTTCGGGTTACGAAGAAATAAACTACCTTTGAGGGCAAAATTAAGCCTATAAAGTTAATAACTCCACAATCTGAAGTTTGTAGATGAAAGTTGCATTGATAACCGGAATTACCGGTCAGGACGGGTCTTTTTTAGCCGAATTTTTGCTCGAAAAAGGATACGAAGTACACGGCATCATCCGCCGTTCCTCCTCCTTCAACACGGGGCGGATCGAGCACCTCTACCTGAACGAATGGGTGCGCGACATGAAGAAAAGCCGTGCCGTAAACCTCCATTACGGCGACATGACCGACTCCAGCTCGCTGATTCGTATCATTCAAGAGGTCCGTCCCGACGAAATATACAATCTGGCTGCGCAAAGCCACGTAAAAGTAAGCTTCGACGTCCCCGAATATACGGCCGAGGCCGATGCCATAGGAACGCTCCGCCTGCTGGAGGCCGTGCGCATCCTCAACCTCGAAAAAGCATGCAGGATCTACCAGGCCTCCACCTCGGAACTCTACGGACTGGTACAGGAGGTTCCGCAAAAGGAAACTACGCCTTTTTACCCCCGTTCACCCTACGGCGTTGCCAAGCAATACGGATTCTGGATTACGAAAAACTACCGCGAATCCTACGGCATGTTTGCCGTGAACGGCATCCTGTTCAACCACGAGAGCGAACGCCGCGGCGAAACTTTCGTAACCCGGAAGATAAGCCTCGCGGCTGCACGTATAGCCAAAGGTCTGCAAGACAAGCTCTACATCGGAAACCTCGATGCCCGCCGCGACTGGGGCTATGCTAAGGATTATGTGGAGTGCATGTGGTTGATGCTGCAACATCCCAGCCCCGAGGATTTCGTCATCGCTACGGGACAAATGCACAGCGTGCGCGAGTTTTGCACCCTGGCCTTTGCTGAGGCTGGTATCAGCCTGCGCTGGGAAGGTCAGGGCGTAGAGGAAAAAGGAATCAACACAAAAACCGGCAGCGTTCTGGTAGAAGTGGATCCGAAATACTTCCGTCCGGCAGAAGTGGAACAGCTCCTCGGAGACCCCGGCAAAGCTCAAAAACTCTTGGGTTGGAACCCCTCCAAAACCTCCTTTGAGGAACTGGTTCGCATCATGGTAAAAGCCGACATGGCTCTGGTTGAAAAAGAAAAATAACAGTAAGCAAAGCTTCGCAGCTGTAAGTTTTTATGGAGAAAAATTCAAGAATATACGTTGCCGGACATCGCGGGCTGGTAGGTTCGGCCATCTGGAAGACCCTGTCCGAGCGAGGCTACAGCCACTTAATCGGTCGCACACACAGCGAACTCGATTTGCAGGATGCCGCCGCCGTCAGGAGCTTTTTCGAGCAGGAGCGCCCCGAATACGTCGTTCTGGCAGCAGCCCATGTGGGCGGCATCATGGCCAACAACAGCTACCGAGCCGACTTCATCTTCAACAACCTGCAAATTCAGCAGCATGTAATCGGCGAGAGCTTCCGCTGCGGTGTGAAAAAATTGCTTTTCCTCGGGAGCACCTGCATCTATCCTCGGGAGGCTCCTCAGCCTATGTCCGAGGATTGTCTTCTGACTTCTCCATTGGAATACACCAACGAACCTTATGCCATCGCTAAGATTGCGGGACTGAAGCTTTGTGAAAGCCTCAACATACAATATGGCACGAACTTTATAGCCGTAATGCCCACCAACCTCTACGGGCCAAACGACAACTTCGATCTTGAAAAAAGCCACGTACTGCCTGCCATACTGCGCAAAATGCACCTGGCCAAATGTCTGGAACGAAATGATTTCGAAGCCCTTCGTAGCGATTTGGCGCGACGCCCGGTTCCGGAACTGGAAGAAAATGCCAAGCCCGAAAAACTGGAAGAGATACTCGCCCGTTACGGCATTTTTCGTAGGGCCGGGTCGGTCTGTGTCGAAATATGGGGCAGCGGTCGGCCCTTGCGGGAGTTCCTCTGGAGCGAGGATATGGCAGAAGCCTGCGTCTTCCTGATGGAGCAAGTCGACTTCGAGGACGTGAAACGCTTATCCGTCTCACCGGGTTCAAAGGAGATTCGCAACTGCCACATCAACATCGGAACGGGTAAAGAAGTGTCCATTGCCCAACTGGCAGCAACAACCCAAGAGCTTGTGGGCTTCGGAGGACGGATTGTTTTCAACACCGACAAGCCCGACGGAAGCCTGCGTAAGCTCACCGACCCCGGCAAGCTGCACAAACTCGGATGGGAACACCGCGTAGAACTTGAAGAAGGCATCAAACTTCTGTATCAGTGGTATTTAGGAGAAATTCAAAGAAAATCAAACTGAGGAAGAGCGAAACTTTGCAGAGAAAGGAGGCTTTACAAATCAGGTAGTCGACCGGCTGATTTGTAAGGAAAATGTTATCTTTGCTGTGTAATGATAAGAAGAGACATAGAAGAACGACTAAAGATGATGGCAACAAAAATGCCCATCATTTCTATTACAGGACCACGTCAATCGGGCAAAACGACGTTAGCCAAGAAGTGTTTCTCAAGTTATTCCTATGTCAATTTAGAAAATCCGGATACGCTCGCCGACGCACAGTCTGATCCCCGTTTATTTCTTAGTCGCCATACCAACGGTTTAATCATAGACGAAGTCCAACTGTTTCCTGAATTATTTTCTTATATCCAAACGATTAGCGATGAGAACAATCGAGCTGGAGAGTTCATACTCACAGGATCGCAAAATTTTTTATTGTCGCCCAAAATATCGCAAAGTCTGGTCCCGATATGAGATGGGGGTTCTCAAGCGAAGTAATTTTCAACACCTACAAGCCCCCAAAGACCTGCGCAAGCTCGGATGGAAACACCGCGTAGAACTTGAAGAAGGTATCAAACACCTGTATCAATGGTATCGGAGGAATAGGAAAGCAAGTAAAAACAGAAAAGTATTCAAACAGGAAGACACTCGGATATTTATAAAAAATATCATCATAAATTCTGAAATGTCGAACCTTTCGGTAAATATAAAACAACAAACTCTAAAAGGTTTTTGAAGTATCTTATTAAGAATCCTAAATAAAAGCAACATAAGGAATTCCCTACTAAGCGAATGGCATATTTACTTATCCTTTATAGTATCAGCGTTTTTTTTTGAGTGACAAACAATGGGTAAATTAAGAAGCAGTTTATGTTGAAAGAATTTTTTAAGAACATGTCTATTTACGGCATTTTGCCGGTAATGGGGAAATTTCTAAGCTTTCTCTTAGTACCACTTTATGCAAAAATGTTTTCTGTAGAAGAGTTTGGCATGATAGACGTAATAGATGTGTTGGTATTCTTTCTTTTATTACTAACTTCTTTCGAAATACCTACAGCATTGGGTAGATATTTTTACGATAGCCCGGATATGAAATATAAACAGGCTATTGTGAGTACTGGGCTATACCTAACACTCATTACAACAAGCCTGTTTACCTTTTTAACATTAATTTTTGAGGAGCAGATATTGACTTATTACATTGGCATCTATCAATATCGTTCACTTTTCCGCTTATCTCTCATTTGGCTGTTTATATCCTCTATCAATACCTATCTTAGTTTTATTCCAAGATACGACAATAAGCCAAAACAATATGTTATTGTTAGTTTAATTAGCATCTCAATCAAATTAGTTTCAGCAGTATTATTTGTTGCTGTCTTCGAAATGGGCTTAGAAGGTGTGTTTTGGGGATACATTTGTGGTAGTAGTCTCTCGAGTCTTATCTATCTTTTTATAGCAAGAAAACTAATTATATTAAGATTTTCAATGATTTTGGCAAAAAAAGCAATTGCCTATTCATTCCCATTAATGTTTGGAGTATTAGCAATGGGGATGTGGGCTCCCTTGTCAAGATATTTTATGCTAACTTTTTTCCCTGTTGCTATTATTGGTTATTATTCTTTCAGTTCACGCATCATCTCAGTAAACTCAATTATTCACACATCATTAGGCATAGCTTGGAATCCTATGTTATTTGAGAATAAAAATATTTTGACACAAACTGATTATATCAAACGTATTTCTGGAATTATGGCTTTTCTTTCATTTTCTTTTGGCATTACACTCACATTGTTTTCTCCAGAAATAACTTTTTTTATTGGGAAAAGAGAATTCTTAGAAGGTATAGCATTCACCGGATTACTCGCTTTAGCTACTACCATCAAGGCATTAACTAACTTAAGGGGCTTTGCCCCGTATCTCACAGATCAAACTCACGTAGTGAGTATTTCCAACATCTTATCCCTTATAACCTGTTGTCTGATAATGATTTTACTTAAAGATAAAATGGGTATTATCGGTATTGGTTTGGTCATGATTCTTTACGAGGCTATCAATTACATTATACTTACATTTTATACTTACAAAAAGTATCCTATATCCATGCACAATTCCTATGAAATAGGTTTAATAGGACTTCTGTTCCTGGCAGAGTTAGCCATTATATATGTTCAACCTTTGGTGGTTAGAATAGTTCTTTTTCTTTTGTTATCACTTTATACTTTTTATGTATTAAAATTAACAGGAGGTATCGAAAAAATAAGGGAAATGGCAAAATATTATGTTGCTAAAAAAAATAAATAAGGCGTATTGGTATATAGGCATATTGCTCTATGTTTTTTTTCTATACAAAAACATAGAGGCAAGTAAATACCTGTATATGCATATTGTTTCGTTTATCTCTTTCTTGTTGTTTGGAATTTTTCTCTCGAATAGCTTCAAAAGGGAAGCAAGTTTCTTTACAAAAAAGAATTTGGTATTCGCGGTACTTATCGCCTCCTTTATTCAAGTTGTAATGTTATCGTTGTTGTCCTATTCCATTGATGGTGACCTGTTTTTATTCTCAAAAATAGATTCTATTATTTATTTCTCAGAGTCTATAAAAATGAGAGAAATGAGTTTTAGCGAAAGCCTTAAGTATTTATCACAAAAGCATTCCTTTGACGATTGGGGCGCTTTTATCTGGTTCAGTACGATTTTTCGGATTTTCCCATCGCTGATTTTTGTCAAATTAATTCACATTATTGTAGGCGCTTGGTCGGCAATATTGCTTTTTGGCATTGCATGTTATTTTATGCCTCGCAGGTATGCTTATATAGTCGCATTGACATTTTCCATGGCCTCTTTTTCTGCGGTATTTCATACGGTAGTACTAAAAGAAAGTCTTTTTGTATTTCTTATCATCGCAGCTTTCCACACCTTTTACCGCTTTTGGGATAGTCGAAAGATGATCCATTTAATAATGGCATTTCTCTTGGCTGCCTCAATAGCTTTTTTCAGATTACCGGTAGCGATTTTACTTATATTCTCATTAAGTATAACAATAACTATTTTATATCTGAAAGGAATAGCATCTGTTATCCTGGGAGTTTGTCTCTCAACACTAGTGATTACTAGTTCTTACTTTGCTATAACTTATGAACGCTATTTAAGATCCGGAAACGTAGAGCTGATGATGCAAAGAAAGGAAGAGCTTTCTAAAGGAGGAGGCATGATTAATCATGCTGTGGACCCCTTAGCAGCTTTTATGGGACCTTTTCCTTCCATAGCGGTAAAACACATAGGAAAAACCTCTCTGTATGCTCCAGGACTCTTATACAGACTCTTATTAGCCGCTCCGTTTCTCTTAGGGGTTTACTATGTTTTTCGCCTCAGGCATAAAAAGCTCTATCCTCTGGTTATTTTCTTCTTAATCAATGCGCTGGGCGTTGCTGTTTCGGTAAAAGGCCTCGAATTCCGGATAACATATCCGCATTTAGCCATGGCTTATATCGTTGCTTTTTGGTGGTTGGCACAGTATGACTACAAACAATTGCAGCTAAAATTGCCTCCTAACGTTATTTATGCCTGGTTTATAGTGGTTCTTGCTCTTTCTTTTATTTGGAATTTAAGATAAAGATTATAAATTTAGCATAAAGATAATATGAACTTAGCATTACATCTACAAGACTTAGTTCGGGGTACTCGAATTATAAAAACAAAAAAAGAATTAGAGAAGTCCGACTTTTGGACTAAAGAGCAGTTAGAAACCTACCAGTTACAAAAGCTACAAAAGCTCATCTCTTTTTGTTACCGGCATGTGCCTTATTATTCCCGGCTGTTTGATAGCATCGGGTTAAAACCGGATGATATCCGGAACTTGGAAGATATTCAAAAGATTCCCGTATTGACGAAAGAAATTGTGCGAAGAGAACATGCTAACTTATTTGCCGACAACGTAGATGCAAGCAGCCGTAAAATAAAAAAGGCAAAAACCGGAGGGACTACCGGAATGCCCTTAGCTTTTTATAAAGACAGCCAAACAAGAGACTATGCTTGGGGCGCCTACTACCGCTGGTACAATTGGATGGGGATAAGAGATGGAGATAGGGAAGCTGTTTTATGGGGAAGCGCAATTGTACTAAAAGAAAGTTGGCAGCAGAAGCTAAAATCACACTTCGTAAATCGGATCTCCAACACATTGTTCATTAACAGCTTCAGAATGAGCGAAAAAATTCTTCCGTCCATTGCAGAGCAACTGATTTCTTTTAAGCCAATCATTCTACGAGGATACCTCAGCGCCATCCTGCAAGTGGCAAAATATTTTAAGGAGCACAACTTATCCTTACCCTCATTGAAAGCCATTTCGAGTACAACAGAAACACTCCTTCCGATCTATCGCGATTATATAGAAGAGGCTTTCAATGTAAAAATGTTCGATCAATACGGCTGTGGAGAATGCAATGGCATGGCTTTCGAATGTACTGCTCATAAAGGTCTTCATGTGAACGAGGAGCACTGCTTATTAGAAATTTTGGATGAATCTGGAAATTATTGCTACGACAAGCCGGGGAGAGTTATTCTAACGGATTTGGATAATTATGCATTCCCATTTATCAGATATGAAAATGGAGATAGTGCAATACTAAAAACTGAAGCCTGTGATTGTGGCAGGTCGTCTCATCTTCTCAAATCAATTTCCGGAAGAACAGCAGATGTTATTTACCTTAAAGACGGAAGTTCCGTACATGGAGTTTTCTTTACAGATATTTTCCATGAGTTAGGTTATAGTAACTTTGAGTATTTTACGCGGTTTCAAATCTACCAGAAGAGAAAAGGAGATTTCATTTGCCGCTTGGAAAAAACATCAAAAGATCTGCCTCAAAAAGAAAAAGATAAGCTCAAAGAAGTCCTTCAAAAGTACGGAGAGCATGTAGAGTTAGAGATCGTGGAGCATTTAGAAAACGACAAATCCGGAAAATTTAGATACATAATATCGGATATAAAAGATTGAAAATAATGAAAATACTAATTACCGGGGGCGCCGGGTTTATCGGGAGCAATTTATGCGATTATTTTGTCAAGCAGCAACACGAAGTTGTTTGTTTGGATAATTTATCGACGGGTTTTCTTAAAAACATCGAAGGCCTGCTAAAGCACCCCTCGTTTCGGTTTATAGAGGGTGATATCCGCGAGCTTTCCACATGCAGATCTGCCGTAGCAGGTTGTGATGCGGTTCTTCACCAAGCAGCTCTGGGTTCGGTACCGCGTAGCATCAACGACCCGATTGCTACCAATACGACGAATATCGACGGTTTTTTAAACATGCTGGTTGCTTCACGCGATGCCGGTATAAAACGTTTCGTATATGCAGCCAGCTCCTCAACCTATGGAGACAGCAAAGAGCTTCCGAAGATAGAGCATCGCATCGGTCGTCCCTTGTCGCCCTACGCCATAACAAAGTTCGTAAACGAACTGTATGCCAACGTATTTTCCGATTTATACGGACTGGAAACAATCGGACTGCGTTACTTCAATGTATTTGGTCGCAGGCAAGATCCCAATGGAGCCTATGCCGCCGTTATTCCACTCTGGGTCAAAGCTTTTATCAACCACGAATCTCCCGTTATCAACGGAGACGGTAGTTATTCGCGAGACTTCACTTACATCGACAATGTAATACAGGCCAATGAGCTGGCAATGACCACCCCTAAAGAAGAGTTGATCAAGCATGCTACCCTATACAACATGAATCTCCCCTTAGACGCATCCTTAGATTTGGTGTTTAACATAGCCTACGGAGGAAACACGACCTTGCTGCAACTTTTTGATTGCCTGCGGAGCAATTTGGCTAAATTCGATCCGGAGATAGCCCAAATTTCACCGGTTTTCAGAGAAAACAGGAAGGGAGACATACCCCATTCGCAAGCATCTATAGAAAAAGCCAAAAGAATCTTGGGTTACAAGCCTCAATACAATGCCTTACAGGGATTTGAGCAGGCTTGTGAATGGTACTGGAAAAATCTGAAATAAGCAAGATTATGAACATTCTATACGTTTGCCGGCTTAGCGACAGCAAGTTAAAAGAGAAACTAAGCCCCCTGCTACAAGCTCCCCATATAGAGCATGTATATGTTTTGAGAGACTTTCCGGGCATCGCTTTCAACGACAGAGTAACATACCTTTACCCCAAGAAAGCGACTAAAGGAATAATCAGGCATATCCTTAAGGTATTCAAAGGAGTAGCTTACTGTCGCAAGTACAATATCCATGCAGTACTGGGGGTTTTAAACACCCCCCACGGATACATCGGTAAAGCGATCAGCATACTAACCCGCTTACCATACATCCACGTTACTATTGCCGGGCATAGGGAGTTTTGGCTTGAAGGAAAGCTTATGGAAAAACTAAATGCTTTTCTTTTTAAGCGTGCCGCCTTTGTGATGGTGACAGGAAATCAGACAAAGAAATATCTTCTCGACAAAGGCTTTGACAGCAAGCGGGTTGTTATATTGCCTAATATTCCGGATGATGCTTTTTTAAATATAAGCCACGTTCCTTCCATCAAAGAAAGAGAGTGCGATATTATTTTTATGTCTCGCATAGACAAAAACAAGAATCTCGAATTATTGTTAAAAGCATTGTCCATACTAAAAGAAAGAAAATACTCCCCCTCTGTTTGGGTCGTTGGAGATGGACCGGACTTAGAGCGTATGCATGAGCTTGTATCCACCTTAGGATTAACGGAATTCGTAGACTTTAAAGGATACGTTTCCAAGCTTGAAGAGAAGATGGCCACTTATAAAAAAGGGAAGATCTTTGTTTCTTGTTCAAAAGGTGAAGGCTTCCCGGTTTCTTTAATCGAAGCCATGTGCTGTGGTTGTGTGCCTGTAATTTCTAACGTCGGAGATATTGTAGATGCCGTTGAACAGGGGGTAGATGGTTATGTATACGAGGATACCGATAATCCTGCGGAATTGGCGGAGTATTTATGTCAACTATTCGAGGATGATTCGAGCTTGATGAAAATGAGTGAGAAAGCCCGAAGAATAAACACCAAAATATCTGTGGACAGAAATAGTGAAATTTGGAATGGAGTGTTTTCCAAGCTTATAGATAAAAAATGAAATTAACTTTTATCGGGGATGTATTTCCGGCGGATGAGTCTTTCTGTGTAGGATTTGGAATACACTCTCAGTTCCAAAAGAATTGGGGAGCAGCATGGAAAAATAACATCCGTGCCTTCACAGAAGGTGCCGATTATGTCATCGGCAACCTCGAAAGCCCGCTTATAGACTCATCCCGAGCAATGACGGATGATTTTTATGGTCATCCGCGTTTTGCCTCTTTCCTAAAAGATTCTGGAGTTAATGTCCTGAACGTCGCTAACAACCATATTCTGGAGCAAGGTGAAAATGGCTACAAAGAAACGATACAAATACTAGGAAGAGAGGAGATAAAAGTCCTTGGCAACTCCGGAGAGATTTTATACTTAAGAGAAAACGGATGTTGCGTAGCCATTGCCGGATTTTGTGATGCAAACCTGCTGGACGAAAGCATCGACAACACATTGTCCGTTTTTAGTCAGGAAAATATAATGGCGGCCCTTGACGCCATGAAATCCCAACAAGCAGACATCAAAATATTTTGCTTTCATTGGGGCAACGAGTATATACAGAAACCATCTGTGAATCAAAGGACAGTTGCTACTTCCCTCATAGATGCAGGGGCGGACATCATTATCGGACATCATCCGCATGTGATTCAACCATACGAGCAATACAAGTCGGGATACGTCTTTTATTCTTTGGGAAATTTTTGTTTCAATAACTCCTTCCAATCCAAAGCTTTCTCAATAGGAATGCTTGTTTCTTTAGAGATTGATACGGAGAAAAAAGAAATACAAGATTTCACCCTCTCAGGAGTAAAACTATCAGACAAAAAGTTAGTTGTTAAAATGAAACCCGCTGCATTTCAGTCATACTTTTCTAAGATACAAAACAGCTACCTCGCTAGTATAAGTATGGAAAATTATGCACAAAACTACGAGAAAGAGCGACGAAAGAGACGACTTATAGAAAGAATATCTATGAAAATCTCTTTGATACCACTCTTTTTTTCCATCAAAACAAAGGAGAAAGGCATGCTCATAAGAAACGTATTCAAGACCATTGCAAACAAACTCTAAGGATAAAAATGTTCAGTTATTCAAAATTAGTAAGAGGGCTTTTATTTCCTATCGCAGCAAAATTGCAGAAATCGGCCATACTCAAAGAGTATAAATATTTAAAATCGACCGACTGGTGTTCGGAAGAGGAGTTAATGCGGATTCAAAATGAAAAACTCCAAAAGCTGATGACTCATTGTTATCAAAACGTAGCATATTATACCAAGGTTTTCGACCAACTCGGCCTGAAACCGGAAGATATTAAAAGCAGAGAAGACTTATCGAAATTACCCATATTAACCAAACAAATCATACGGGATAACTACAAGGATTTAATCAGTAAAGATATAGATGAGCGAAAACCGGCTCATCAATCCTCCGGAGGGAGTACCGGCGTACCGCTCAAATTCATGACCGACAAAGATAAATGGGGTATAAAATGGTCATCTACATTCAGAGCATGGAGTTGGTACGGCTTTTTATACGGTGGTAAAATTTTCACTTATGGAGGTAATTCTTTGGTAAAAAGCGAAAAAGAGAGACGCAAAATCACAAAGAAAGATATTTTCGACAAGCTAATCATGAACACACTCAAATGCGATTGCTCCGATATGTCCGAAGAAGCCTTGCGCAAAGCCTATAAAGAGATGATGAACTACAAACCGGAAGTTATACGAGGATATCCTGCTGCAATTTATAACCTGGCTAAATTCATTGAGTCACACAACCTGCCGAGCCCCAAAATAAAAATGGTATTGACAACAGGGGAGATGTTACTGCCGCTTCACCGCAGAAGCATTCAACAGATTTTCAGAGCTCCTGTATACGATGGATACGGAGCCGGAGACGGAGGGGTTATTGCACATGAGTGCTATATGCACGAAGGGCTACATATTACCGAGGAACAATGCATCGTTGAAATTACAGATAAAGATGGAAGACTTGTCGATGATGGTTCCCCCGGCTTTGTAATTACAACCGACTTAGATAACTACGTTTTCCCCTTTATACGCTATCAAGTCGGCGACTTGGCAACAATGAAGAAAGAAAAATGCTCTTGCGGGCGGAAATCCCGAATGATTGATCAGATTATTGGCAGAACGGGAAAAACTTTATTCAATAAAGAAGGACAAGCGTTTACTTCTATTGTCGTAGATAATATGATGTTCAAAAATATGGACTATCACAGGGTAGAGCATGAGAAGATTTATCAAAAAATAGATCAATTTCAAGTAAGGCAACACAAAAACGGAGATATCAGTGTTCTGATAAAGCCTCTTGACAGTAATGAGCCGATAGAAACTTTTGACTATGTAGTGGAAAACTTCACAAAAAACTTTTCCGGTTTCAAGATTGAAGTAAAATTTGTAGATGAGATTCCTAGAATGGCTTCCGGCAAGGAGGATTATTGCATTTCTGAGTATGAGCATAAAGGATAGCCATTCGTCACCGAAAAAATCTTCAACATTACAGGACAGGATAATAAAGCGTAGTTAAAAAGTAAAGGAGCTCTACTTACAAGCACTTCACAAAAAATAAAACAATCAGCCCTCAAGAGAAAAACATCGCCCAAGGGGGAAAATTGAACTTTTTTCCTCGCAAGCTGTTTTGATAAGCATACTTAGTTTGAATTAAAAACAAAGAATGAAGACAATACGTAGTTTCATGCTCTTGGGAGCATTTCTTCTGGCTTTCTCTGCTAACGCACAAAAAGCGGCAGGCACCCTCCAACTGACAAAAGCCGAATTTCTAAAGAAAGTGGCCAATTACGAAAGCCAGCCTGACAAGTGGACCTACCTCGGCGACAAACCCTGCATCATCGATTTTTATGCCTCGTGGTGCGGCCCTTGCAAGCAGATAGCTCCTGTTTTGGAAGAGTTGGCCAAGGAGTATCAGGGCCAGATCTACATCTATAAGGTGGATACGGAGAAAGAACCTGAATTGTCCGCTGCTTTTGGCATCCGGAGCATCCCCACCCTGTTGTTTTGTCCCATGGGAGAACAGCCGCAAATAGCACAAGGCGCTTTGCCCAAATCGGTTTTCAAAGAAGCCATTGACACGGTTCTTTTGAAGAAGAAAACAAAAAAGTAAGCTTGTATCCTTCAATTGCTATCGGATGATCGATCCGCAACAGCTCATCGAGAAGTATTACGAGGCAGGCAGTCCGCTCTACCAAGTGCTGATAACGCATAGCAGACAGGTCTGCGAAAAGGCATTACGAATTGCGGACCGTCATCCCGAATTGTCGATTGACCGCCGCTTTGTGGAGGAGGCTGCGATGTTGCACGATATCGGCATTTTTCGCTGTCATGCTCCCCGCATCCATTGTTTCGGAGAGGCTCAGTATATCGAGCACGGTTACTTGGGCGCCGACCTGCTTCGCAGCGAAGGCCTGCCTCGACACGCCTTGGTGGCTGAACGCCATACCGGAACGGGTATCAGTGTAAACGAGATCATTCGCAACAAACTACCGCTACCGCTTCGCTCAATGGAGCCCGAAAGCCTCGAAGAGCAGCTCATTTGCTATGCCGATAAATTCTACTCGAAGACCCGCCTCGGTAGCGAACACTCTGTCGAAAAAATAAAGCAGGATCTGGCTCGATTCGGATCCGGAGCTTTGGCCCGATTTGAGGCTTGGCAAGCTATGTTCTCATAAATATACACACACTTCCCTCAGAAAAAACGTATTTTTGTTCCTCGAAAACAGCTCCACATAATCTGCAGAGTAAAAAGACAAATCGCGATGAAGGTAATTAAGTTCCTAATTATATGTACTACAGTGCTTATAACAGCATGCCACACAGATAAAAAAGAGAAAATAACCATGTTGAAACAAAACGATTTTCCGGCTCCACCTCAAGCGGAGCTGATTCCGGATACCTTCGTCAACTTCGGAGAACAACGTATCGACCCCTATTATTGGCTGAAAGATAAAAACAATCCGAAGGTATTGGCATATCTCAAAGCCGAAAACGCTTATACCGATACGGTAATGGCCTCTACCCGCGACTTGCAGGAACGAATTTACGAAGAAATTATCGGCCGCATCAAAGAAGACGACGAAAGCTACCCCAGTTTCAAAAACGGTTATTACTACTACAGTCGCAGTGAGAAAGGGAAGCAATACCGCTCGTATTGCCGCCGCAAAGCTTCGATGGAAGCTCCGGAGGAGGTACTTTTCGATGTAAATAAGATGGCCGAAGGCAAAACAGCCTTTATTTTCAGCAGCTATACTATCAGTCCCGACAACTCGAAAGCAGCCTATTTTTATAACGAAAACGGCTCCTACGCTGAATTTGTAATGAAGATAAAAGACCTCAGAACGGGTAAGGACACAGGATTTTCCGTTGAAGGAGCTGCCTCTGTGGCTTGGGCTAACGACAGTGAGACCTTGTTTTACAGTCAAATAGACAAAACCTTACGGTCGAATAAGATCTTCTGCCGACACCTTGACGAAAAAGCCCCTTCTCTCGTATACGAGGAAAAAGACGCCCGTTTTTCGACCTACGTATCCTCCGCTAAAACACGCCAATATATCTTCATCGTCAGCGCCAGCTCCACCACATCCGAGGAGCGATACATCGACGCCAATCACCCGAAAGCGGATTTCAAGATATTTCTTCCTCGTGTGCAGGACGTTGAGTATTCAGTACACGAACACAAAGAAAAATTCTTCATCCATTACAAAGATCGAGAAAACCTCAATGGGAAAATTTACGAGGCTCCTCTGAACGAGTATCAGGATAGAAATACTTGGAAGGAAATTTTACCGCACAGTCCCGAAGTACGCATCGAGGGTATTGATGTACTGAAAAACTTCCTTGTGCTGGAACTGCGCAAAAATGGTCTGACTTGCCTTGAAGTACGCTCTTTGGCCGGCGATTCGACGAGCGCCATCAACTTTCCCGAGCCTGTCTACTCGGCTTGGTTGGGAGGAAATCCGGAGTACGACGCTACAACCTTCCGCTACACCTACACTTCGCTTAACCGTCCTTCGACACTCTATGAATACGACATTCTCAGCGGGAGCAGTACGAAGCTGAAAGAACAAGAAGTGCCTTCGGGCTTCGAGCCCAAGGATTACAGCGTAGAACGCCTCTGGGCTACAGCTCCCGACGGAGTCCGCGTTCCTATGGCTATTGTTTACAAAAAAGGATTAAAGAAGGACGGTTCACATCCGGCTCTGATTTATTCCTACGGTAGTTATGGCTACAGTTCGGATGTCTATTTCAGTGCTTCGTATTACAGCCTGATAGATCGCGGCTTTGTTTTGGCTATCGCCCAAATACGGGGTGGCAGCGATTTGGGCGAACAATGGTACGAGGACGGCAAGATGTTGAAGAAGAAAAACACCTTCAGTGATTTCATTGCCTGTAGTGAACTGCTCATCAACGAAAAATATACTTCAGCCGAAAAATTAGCTGCCATGGGTGGAAGCGCCGGTGGATTGCTGATGGGTGCTGTAGCCAATATGCGTCCCGACCTCTATCGAAGCATCGTTGCGCAGGTTCCCTTCGTAGACGTAATAAATACCATGCTCGACGAAAGCCTGCCTCTTACTACCGGCGAGTACGAAGAATGGGGCAATCCTAACGAAGAAGAATACTACCGCTACATGCGCTCCTACTCGCCCTACGACAACATTCGTGCACAAAACTACCCGAATATACTCGTAACGGGAGGCATTAACGATTCACAGGTGCTTTTTCACGAGCCGGCCAAGTACGTAGCCCGACTGCGTTCGCTCAAGACAGACAACAACCTCTTGTTACTTCGAATGAATATGGATTCGGGACACGGGGGGGCTACCGGGCGTTACGACGGGATAAAAGATACGGCCTTCGAGTTTGCTTTTATTCTCAATCGCGTTGGAATTGATAAATAGTCGTCCCTTAAAAACCATCGATCATCTGATATTCAGTAAATTAATCTGCAAAACCCTTTGATAAATCTGCAAGTTTTCTTACCTTTGTAACAGGAAACTTGCAGATTTTATGATTAAAAAGCCCCATAATAGCCCTTCATTATTCAGCAGTC
>BDEJ01000017.1 GCA_001653155.1 Porphyromonadaceae bacterium H1 | reverse complement strand
TGTTCCTTAGCTCTACTTCTTTTTTTGATGTTTATCAAAATATTTAGGACAACATTGCCTTGGAGGACTATTATCGAATGGTTCGTCGGGCTACTCCTCGGTATCAACGCTTTTTGGCTTGTTTGTTTGCCCCCCTAATAAAAAGATATCTGCTGACGAAATCGGCTCCGTATCAAGCTTGGAAGAGAAGGGATGTCTCTCAGATAAGGCGTTATTTCCAAGAGGGTGGGTTGGCTTTTGAGAAATAGCTTGCTTTGAGCTTGTAATCAAGAGCGGCAAACGGGATTCGAACCCGCGACCCTCAGCTTGGGAAGCTGATGCTCTACCAACTGAGCTATTGCCGCATTTGTTTCGCCGGCAAAGATACGTATTCCTTTTGATTTTTCTTGTTTTCTCCTTTGCTTTTTTAGCACAGTGGAGGAGTTGCCGGCTTTTTGCGTTTGAGTTTCGCCCCTGCGTTTGGGGCGTTTTTATCTTCATGGCCTGTTGTTAGGATATTGCTTGACTCAAATTGCGTATCTTTGTTCCGTTTTTTGTCAGGCGACGCTCTCAGTCGCAGAGCAAATTTACCAAAAAGCTAATGGAAGAAAATAAACGTAAAATAATTAACGACCCGGTTTTTGGGTTTATCAATATTCCGAACAATTTTGTGCTGAACATCATCGAGCACCCCTATTTTCAGCGCTTGGGTCGGATAAGTCAGTTGGGATTGTCGTCTTTCGTGTATCCGGGAGCGCGGCATACGCGTTTGCTGCACTCGTTAGGGGCAATGCATTTGATGGGAGAGGCTGTCCATCAGCTACGCTCTCAAGCTGTGGAGATACTCGATGCAGAGGCAGATGCCGTTCGTGCAGCCATCTTGCTGCATGACATTGGGCATGGTCCCTTTTCGCATGTGCTGGAGGAAAGTCTCATCCCGGGAGTAAGGCATGAGATGTTGTCACTGGCTTTGATGCGGCGCATGAACTCTGAGTTGGGCGGCGAATTGGAAACGGCTATGCAGATTTTTACGGGCGTATATCCGAAACACTTCCTCCACCAGCTCGTTTCGGGACAGTTGGATATGGATCGTTTGGACTACCTGAGCCGAGATAGTTTCTTCTGTGGAGTTAGCGAAGGGATGGTTGGCTCAGCACGTATCATCAAGATGTTGGATGTCTGTCTTGATGACTTGGTGGTGGAGGCTAAAGGTATCTATTCCATTGAAAAGTTTCTCGTTGCACGCCGCCTTATGTACTGGCAAGTTTATTTGCACAAAACCTCCGTGGGCGCAGAGAAACTGCTGCTGAATATTCTCAATCGAGCCAAAGAGCTGGTACGTGGAGGGCATACACTGTTTGCTTCGCCGGCCTTGCAGTATTTCCTCCGTCGCGAGGTGGATGCGGTCGAGCTGGAACGTTCGGACGATGCATTGGATCATTTCGTAAGGCTCGATGACGCGGATATCCTTGCTGCGGTAAAGATCTGGGAAAACGACACCGATCGGGTTTTATCGACCCTATGCCGTGCCTTTGTCGGACGGCGACTCTTTAAGCTGGACGGGCGCTCCGGTATCTCTGCCGAAGAGAAGCGTGCAGAATACACCCGGAGTTATGTCCGCGATTTTGCTTTTTCGGAGCATGAGGCCGCATACTTTATGGGAGAAAAAACGGTGAGTACGGATACTTATAATGCCGAAGATGACCGTATTAATATTCTTTATAAGGATGGTCGGGTACTGGATGTATCCGAAGCTTCGGATATGTTGAATATCGAAGTGCTCACGAAAAAAGTAGAAAAGCACTTTTTTTACTACTTGAGGACAGACGAGATCAGGAGGTGTTGAGGCGATGCGAGCGCTTGTATGTGCGTTAAATTGGGGACTTGGGCATGCTACACGTTGTGTGCCCGTAATCAGAATGCTTTTGCGTGAAGGCTATGATGTGGTTGTGGCATCGGACGGTTACCCGCTTTGCTTTCTGCGGCAGGAATTTCCCGATTTGGCTTATGAGGAGCTGCCGCCTTATGGGGTTCGTTATGCCAAAGGGAAGTCGCAGGTATGGGCCATGCTGAGCAATTTGCCTCGTATCGCTCGGGGTATTGTACGCGAGCACTATTGGTTAAAGGCTTACCTGAGACGCAGGCATATTGATCTGCTGATTTCCGATAACCGTTTCGGCCTTTGGCAACGCGGCCTGCCCTCGGTTTATATAACGCACCAGTTAAACATAAAGCTACCGAAAGGCTTAAAGGCCCTGGAGCCTTTGTGTAGCAAACTGCACGCAAGTTTCATTTCGCGTCATGCTTCCTGCTGGATCCCCGATGTAGCGACAGAGGAAAATCTTTCGGGAGCTTTGTCTCACGGGCGTCGCTTGCCTTCCGGAGCTGAATTTGTCGGATTTCTCTCGCGCTTCGAAGGCCTCGAAGGATTGTTGCCGGATAGCAGCTATCATACTCTTTGCATACTCTCCGGGGTTGAGCCGCAGCGCAGCCTCATGGAAGCAGAATTAATTGAACGCTTCCGCTGTGCCGGTCGTCCTGCTCTGATTGTACAGGGTAAGCCCAAAGGAGAAAGACGGGAGGAGCATTTGGGCGATGTATGCCTTGTTTCGCACTTGCCTGACGATGAGTTGGCAGCTTGTATGCTCGGGGCGGATCGGATTATTTCACGCTCGGGGTATTCTACGCTTATGGATTTGGTAGTCCTGGGATGTTTATCGAAAGCGGAGCTTCGGCCTACACCGGGTCAGCCCGAGCAAGAGTATCTCTTCGAATACTTGTCTTGCCGGAATGGATGATATAAAGGCTGAAGGTTCATTTAAACTTCGTGAGCCGAAGCGCATTACTTACTACCGTTACGGAGCTGAGACTCATAGCTGCTGCTGCAAACATGGGGCTCAGTTGCCATCCGAATATCGGGTAGAACATGCCGGCCGCTAAAGGGATTCCCAGTAGGTTGTAGAAGAAAGCCCAAAAGAGATTTTGGCGGATGATATTGAGCGTTGCGCGTCCCAACCGTAAAGCCTTTGCAGCGTCTCTCAGGTCGTTTCTCATCAATATTACATCCGCAGTTTCTATCGCAATGTCCGTACCCGATCCGATGGCAATGCCAACATCGGCTCGTGCCAGAGCCGGAGCGTCATTGATGCCATCTCCAACCATAGCGACACAGCGTCCTTCGTTTTGCAGACGAGCTATTTCTTTGTCCTTATCTTGAGGTAGAACTTCAGCGAATACCCGCTCGATGCCGGCTTGTTTGCGTATGGCCTCGGCTGTTTCCTTTCGGTCGCCGGTGAGCATTAGGGGCTCGCAGCCCATATCTACGAACTGTTTGATGGCTTCGCGGCTTCCGGTTTTAATGCTGTCGGCAAGCACAAGAAAACCAATGGCTCGATTTCCCTGTGCAACAAAGAGTGGAGTTTTTCCTTGCTTCGCTGCCTGTTGAGCGCTCGAGGAGCAGGCTTCTGACAGGTATATCCCCTGCTTTGAAAGCAGTTGTTGGTTCCCTACGGCATAACTCTCTCCCCGTATTTTACCTGTTAAGCCTAAGCCGGGCTGTGTCTCGAAATCGGAGACTTCCGGAAGTGTCAGACCGCGCTGTTCTGCCGCTTCCCTTACAGCCTTCGCTAAAGGATGATTGGACAGACTTTCGAGAGCGGCGGCTATTTGCAGTATTTCTTCTTCCGAATTTTCATCCTCGGTGTAACTGCCGCTTATCTGAGCTTGTCCTTGAGTAATGGTTCCGGTCTTGTCCAAAGCTACGCTATTGATTTTTCGAGCCAATTCGAAAAAGTCGGGTGTCTTCACAAGGATGCCCAGCTCGGCTGCTCGGCCGGTACCGGCCATGATGGCCACCGGTGTGGCTAAGCCAAGGGCACAAGGGCAGGATATGATGAGCACAGCGATGGCTCTTTCAAGTGCCATGCTGAAGGCTTCTCCGTTGGCCAGCCAGATGAAAAGCGTTGCAAGAGCTAAAACGACCACCGTAGGGACAAAGATGGCGCTTACCTTGTCGGCTGTTTTGGCAATGGCGGCTTTGGATGAAGAAGTATTCTCCACCAAACGTATGATTTGTGACAGGGTGCTGTCTTGCCCTACTGCTGTGGCTCGGAATATAAGTAGGCCCGATTGATTGATACTGCCCGAAAGAAGCCTGTCACCGGGACGTTTAAATACGAATATACTCTCTCCCGTGAGCGCCGATTCGTCCACAGAGGCTTCTCCTTCGCTGACAATACCGTCCACCGGAATTCGTTCCCCTTGCTTGACGAGTAGCAAATCGCCTACACACAAATCGTCGATAGCGCTTTCTATTTGTATGCCATCTCGTAAAACAATGGCTGTTTGGGGAGTCAGGCTCATCAATTTGGTGATGGCCCCGGAGGTCTGCTGCTTTGATCGGGACTCCAGATATTTTCCCAGTGTGACCAATGTCAAGATAGTAGCGCCCGACTCAAAATAGAGTTTATGTAGCAGATGTGCTGTCGTTGCGCTGTCCGACTCCAGCCAAGCAAGCGCCATACGTACTACGACGACCAAACTGTAGGTAATGGCAGCCGAAGTACCTAAAGCCACAAGCGTATCCATGTTGGGAGATAGGCGGAGCATTGCAGCAAAACCTCGATCAAAATAACTCCGGTTGACAATTACGATTATCAGGGTCAGAAGCAACTGCAGACCTGCAAAGGACAAGGGATTCGATGTCGGTAAAATAAATGCCGGCAGTGGAAGTCCGACCATGGGGCCCATGGCAAGGTATAGGAGAGGGATCAGGAGGACAAGAGAGATCCTCCAGCGCTTTTTTAGCTTTTGCTGCTTAATATTTGACTGAGAAATATTGTATTCATCCTGTTTCTTTTCGGCTCTCAAACAAGCCTTGTAACCGGCTTGTGAGACAGCCTGTTCTATTCCTCTTGCATCCAAGACGTTTTCGTCGAAAGAGGCTGTCATGCTGTTTGAGAGCAGGTTTACCTGTACGGAATGTACTCCGTCCTGTTTTTTCAATTCTTTTTCTATATGGGCGGCACAAGCGGCACAGCCCATACCCGTGATGTCGAATTTTTCAGTCTTCATGCAAACTGTCTTTCCGGTTTATAAGTATAGAATATAACAGTTTTCGCCCGTGATAGTTTATTTATAGTCGTAATTATGAAGATGATTTTAGGGCATTTCTGAGGATTATGACCTTGCATCAAGAGAAGCGCTTTAATAAAAATTAACTTGTTGCAACGAGTATCTTGTGCAAAATTCCATGTTTTTTTGCATCAATATAAACAAGAAAATCAAGCAATGGATGAACAGCTACTGATTGCTGAATGTATAAAAGGAAAGTCTTGGGCATGCAAAGATCTGTATGATCGTTATGCTCCTGCTATGATGGGGCTTTGCCTTCGCTACATAGGTAACAGAGAAGCCGCACGAGATGTTTTGCAGGATGGGTTCGTTAAAATGTTCTCCAAGCTTGATACTTATTCCGGAGCGGGAAGTTTTGCAGGATGGGTTCGGCGGATTTTTGTTACCACGTCATTGGAATATTTGAGAACAAACAATGTATTGAAAGACAGTATCGCTTTCGAAGAAGTCGAGAATCAGGTGGAGAAAGAGAGTACAAAAGATTTCGAATCGATATCGGCCGAGGACATACAGCTTTGTATGCAAGAATTGCCACCCAGCTGTCGAACCATTTTTAACCTCTATGCGGTGGAGGGCTATACACACGACGAAATAGCGGATATGCTCAATATTCAGAAAGTAACATCGTATTCGCAGTTTGCCAGAGCAAGAAAATTATTGCGCGAAAAATTAACAGAGTTATTGCAGGAACATGCAAGAAAAGAATAAACGACCTATGGAAGTGCAAGATGAGTTTAGTAAACTCATTGGAGAGAAGATGAGAAACTTCTCCCCGGCGCCGGACGATGCCTGCTGGAGGGAGCTGGAGAAGCGCATACTACCGAAGCAACGAAAAGCCGGTTTGTGGATTTGGCTTACATCAGCTTCAGCCGCTGCAATTTTAGCTTTGCTTTTTATGCTTGATCCTTTCCCCTTGTACGAAGATGCCGGTGCTCCCATCCTTGCCAAGCAGCAAAAGGCCTTGCCTGAAACCTCTTCTGAAGAAACAAGTTCCGAATCCGCTTCGACGTCACTTTCAAACTTATCGGAAGAAGAGCCAGAGCTTGCTGCGGTCCTGAGTAAGACCGGGCGAAAACAGTCTGCTCGGTCCGATGCTTCCCTGCCGGTCATTAGTCCTTCCTCTGTCTCACAAGAGCTTTATGATGAGCCTGCTGAACATGCTCCCGTATCGCGTGGAGAAGCTGTTGAGGAACCAAGCTCCGACCTGCCGGAAGAAAAAACGAAAGAAGCCCCTGAGGTTTCTAACTCGGAAGTTGAAAAAACAGAAGAAAGGTCTCAGAACTATGCAGAAGCGCTTGAAGGAGGAGCTGCCCTTACAGAGCGAAGTTTTGAACGCCCTCGTAAGAAAGCGAATAACTGGACACTGGCTCTGTCTTATGCTTCTTCAAACGGGAGATCCACAACAAAAGAAGTGCCTCGAGATATTCCCCGTGAAGCTGGAAGTTTGCGCTATGCCATACGCAGAAAATCGCTAAGCAGTTCGGCCGCGTTTCTGGAGGAATCTCAATTCTCGGATATTCGTTTTTCGCCTCCCCTGTCTTTGGGTTTCAGTTTGCGAAAAGACATCGGTAAGCGTTTGGGAATTGCTACGGGGCTTCGTTACAGCTATTTGGAAACACACTTTAAGGATAATCGCTTTGTTTCGAATGATGCATCTCTGCAATTGCACTATTTGGGGATCCCTCTCAATCTTACTTATAACTTGTATAACAATTCCAGATGGCATGTTTATTTTGCCGGCGGTGCCACTGTTGAGAAAGGTGTAGAAACTTACGAGCAGCGGATATCCGGATACAGAAACCTCCAAAGAACCATAACCTCCGGCCCTGGATGGATAGAAGGACTTCAATGGTCGGGGAATGTCTCATTCGGGACGAGTTATACCGTATATCGAAATTTTGAACTTTATGCAGAACCCAGCCTGACTTATTATTTTGATAACAAGCAGCCGACGAGCTTACGTACCAAGCAGCCCCTGACCGTAAATCTGAGCTTGGGGCTGCAGTACAGAATACCTGCAACCGATAAATAAAGAAAACTTTAACCACCAAATAAATTAGAATTATGAAAAAGAATGTTTTAGTATTAGCACTTGCTCTTCCCTTTTTATTTCAATCCTGCAGCAAGAATGATGACTATCCCAATGACTATTGGCAAGCTATTGCTACGGTTGAAAACCCCGACAATCAAGCTTCCTTCACCTTTGTTCGAGATAACGGATTGCGTTTCTGGACGGCAGAATCGCGCCTCCCCCATAACTACCGCCCTAAAGACGGACAGCGAATCATTGCCAACTACACCGTTTTGAGTGATAAACCGAAAGGTAGCGCCTACAATCACGATGTCCGTATCAACTCATTGTATGAAGTCCTTACCAAAGGGATTTTTCCGATAACTCCGCAAACACAGGATAGTATCGGAAACGAACCTATTAATATTCTGGATATCTGGTTGCGTCGTGACTATTTGAATGTGGATTTTACATTCTACTCCTATAACAAAACGCATTTTATCAACTTGGTGTCAGACGCTTCAAAGACCTATTCTGATGGGAAAATTCATCTGGAGTTCAGACATAATTCCAATAAGGATTATCCGTCTTACCTGCGTCGAGGCATTGTCTCTTTCGATTTACGGTCTTTGCAAAAAAGCGAAAGCGACAGTGTGAGGCTGGTTATACATACGAAGGAATACAATATGACCAAGGAAAAGACCTATGATTTTACCTACAAGTACGGAAAACTGTTAAAGGTTGAAGAGTTATCGGTACCCGTTGGTATATATGAGAACTTAGAACGTGTCCAATAGGGGCTTAGAGTCTAATTCTTGTGATCCTCTTATTATGATTTTGTAGTTTTTAGTCCTAATTATGAAAAAGAATCTTCTGATACTCCTCTCTCTGGTCGGCTTGTGTGCATGTAGCGACAGCCTGACCCGGGAGGTTGTAACGTACAAGATCAACGAACCCGTTTTTATGTCGAAGAAAGATTTTCGGCAATCGGTACAGGTGACATCCGAAGTTCGAAAAATTGAGAATTACGGTAAAATCTGTTTTCATAAGGGATTCCTCTATATCTCCGAGCCGGGTGTAGGACTTCATGTTCTGGATAACAGGAAACCTGAAAATCCGAAGCTTGTTGCCTTTGTCGAAATAGTGGGAAATGCCGACCTGGCAATTGAGGACGATGTGCTTTATGCGGATTCTTACGTGGATATGGTTTATTTCGATTTGTCAAATCCCGCTAAGCCCGTTGTTAAAGGGCGATTGGAGGATGCCTTCCCGGATGCACGTCCGGCCATCGAAAACGGATATGCGTTTGATTACGAAAGGTGTCGTTCGGGAGCTAAAGATTCCGTAGTCGTGGCTTGGAACTTGGGAGAGCGTAGCGAGGAATTTATTCGCAACGACTTGGGAATGATCTGGCACTGGGGAGGTAATGAATACACAGAAATGATCATGGATTCCGATAAGGGGCATAGCTCGGGATTGAACGGATCCATGTCGCGATTCGGTCTTCATAAAAGCCATCTTTACGTTGTTGCCAACAACCGGATGAGCATCTTTCGCCTGTCGGACGGAACCCCTGAGAAAAAAAACGAAATAGCTGTCGGTTGGAATGTTGAAACTATATTCAGTTACGGCGATAATCTCTTCTTGGGAACTCCTACGGGCTTGCTGATTTATTCGCTGAAGGGAGATTTATTGCAACCGAACTTCGAGTCTTCCTTGCAGCATGTTTATGGCTGCGATCCGGTTGTTGTTGCCGATAACTTAGCCTATGTAAGCATTCGTTCCGGTAATATCTGCGGACAGAGTAATAACGAGCTGATTATTATCGATGTCAGCGATGTGCGGAAGCCCCGGAAGCTTGTTTCGTATGCAATGAAAAATCCGAAGGGACTTGCAGTCGATGACCGAACTTTATTTCTCTGCGACGATGGTTTGAAGATTTACCGTATTACTGAACCGGGAAAGCTTTTGGCTAACCTCGTAGCTCACTATCCCGGCATGGATGCTTTCGATGTGATAGCTTACGAGAAACTTCTGATGCTGATTGCCGACAAAGGAATTTATCAGTACGATTACTCCGATTTGAATTCGGTGCGAGAGCTTAGCTTTTTTCCGATGGCAAAAGCTCCTTTGAAGAAAATGAAGAATAACCCTTAACTATCTTTCTATCTGTTTTTTACATTCTGCTTGATTTTCTTCTGACGAAAGAGAGGGGTTCTGAGAAGGACGCCTCTCTTTTTATATAACCCTGACTGGGATTGGGTATGCCGTTATTGGGATTAGCCTGCCTCTTATCCTGTGTCTCATCATGTCCGATGCGTTTCGTATTCGAAACACTTCAATAATCGTCCTCATCGATTTAAATAATATAGTCCGGGAATAGGCAAATCTTCTTTTCGGATGTTGCTGTCTCGTTTTTTGGGAGCTCTGCTTTAGTAAAAGCATTTATCTGCCGTATTGTGTAATAAAGAAGTGGAAACTTTGAGTCCTTGCCTGAGTAAACGAGGAGGAGGGTGTTCTTTGTCTTCTGTACTTCAGGTGTTTATTGTTCGGTTTGATGTTGGGGGAAAGTTGGAAAGGGGAGAAAAAAAGAAAGGTTGTCTCACGACAACCCAATCTTCTGTTAACCTTAAATCTAATACCATGAAAAACACGATGCAAAGATAAGGGCTTTTTTTATGCTGTACAACATATTTCGGAAGAAAAATGATATAATTAAAACTAATTAACTTTTTGAGTTGCTTTTTCCCTCTTGTTTTTTCGTCTGCGTTTCTTGCTTCATCTGTTTTAATTATTTGAATTTGATTGTATTATGAAGATCTTGCTCTGTAGATTTACTGCTTTGCTCGTGTTTTTTACTTTTTTTGTTTTGTGATCTGTCTGCTTTTCTCTACTTTTGCAACGCTGTTGCATTTGAAAAAACATTGCACTTGTGAAAGCTAACGAAGTTTTGAATCACCACCACCTTAAGCGTACGAGTTGTCGTGAAGGTATCATAGATGTGGTTATGTCCTCGGACGAGGCGCTCTCGGAGGCAGAGATACGTGACCGCTTGCAGGGTTGCTACGACCGGACGACCTTTTATCGCTCGTTCAAGACGCTTGAAGAGAATAAGATCATTCATAAAATAATTGTGGATAACAATTTGGTGAAGTATGCTTTCGACTCTTCCGCACTTTCGTCTTTGGGACATGCGCACTTTCATTGTGTGGAATGCAATTCGGTGCGCTGCCTGAATACCGTCGCTCTTGAGAAAGCTTCGCTGCCTCAGGATTACGAGTATGCGCAGGCCGAAATACTGATTCGTGGAACCTGCAACAAATGTAAGAAACAGCACTCGAAACCATAAAAAGACAGTCTTTTGTTTTTGAGAAGAAGAAATAGATTTCCCGCATTGTTACAGTTGACCTCCGGTTTGCTGGTGGTGGCAATAGCTGCGTTTTATTTGCTCAAGGCTTTTCATTTTCATGATGATATGAGAGGGAAAGGCTCTTCGGCTTGCTGTGCCCTGCCCTACGGCGATAGCGATCAGGATGATTGCGGGCATGAGACCTGCTTCATATGTCAGATGCTGTTGCTGCCGGCTACGGCAAGCGATGCGCCTACTTGTAACTTTATTTCCGTCCTTTTAACTACCTATCTGTCTGCTTACTTGCTGACAGATGCTGCCTCCGTAGAGCTTTTCAGCCAAACCCGTGCGCCTCCTTCCTGCTCTTTGTAAGCTCTTTCGGTTTTATTTCTCCATTTAATTTTTTTCTGTTTATACAACAAGTTTCATATGAAAAGATTCATGCTTTTTGTGAGCGTGAGTATGTTTTGTGCTTTCTTGCCGGCACAGGCGCTTTACCGTCTTAGCGGCAGGGTGCTTAACAGCGATGCACAAGCCTTGGCCGGCGCCGTGATTGCTTTGCCTTCCGAAGGTCGATATGCCGGTAGCGATGCACAGGGACTCTTCTCGATAGATGGTCTTGCCAAAGGTGTTTATCCTTTGCAAATATCTCTATTTGGCTATGCCCCTTTGCTTGATACGCTACGTATTGAAGGGGACCTTTCCTATGAGGCCCGGCTTTCGGTCTTGGCTCTTAGTTTACAGGAAGTCGTCGTTACGGATCATTACGATGAATTGAGAAAAAAGAAAGAGTCGCTCAGCATAGAAACACTGAACGCCGATTATTTGAGGCAGCACCGCTCCGGCAGCCTCATGAAGACCTTAGACAGATTGCCGGGAGTGAGCAGCATCGATATCGGAGCCGGATTGTCAAAACCCGTTATCCGTGGCTTGGCCTTCAATCGGGTGGCGGTTGTTGAGAACAACATAAAGCACGAGGCACAAGAGTGGGGAGCCGATCATGGACTCGAAATCGATCAGTATGCTGTAGACCGGGTGGAGGTGATAAAAGGGCCGGCCTCGCTCATGTATGGTTCCGATGCTATAGGAGGGGTTGTTGATATGAAGAGTGAAAGTCCTCCGCAGGATAAGACGCTTGGAGGGAGCTTGGAACTCTCGGCAAAGAGCAACAATGATTTCATAGGAGCTTTTGCCGCTTTGTATGCCCGGAAAAATTCTTTTTTTGCGAATTTGCGTGCAAGTCTTTTGAACTATGGTGATTATAAAGTGCCTACAGACAGTGTCGATATCTACTCGTATCGCGCTCCTTTACACGAGAGGCGTTTGCGGAATACCGCCGGTAAGGAGCATAACCTGCATTTGTCCTTCGGTGTGATGGGAGAGCTTTTTCAAAGTCGTTTTTATGTAAGCAGCACCAATGCAAGGGCCGGTTTTTTTGCTAATGCTCACGGCTTAGAGCCGCGGAATGTAGATACCCGCTTGCACGACGCTTCCAATCGGGATATACAAGATCCGCGCCAGAATGTAAGCCATTTGAAACTGATCAATACAAGCCATTATCGTTTGGGAAGCATGAAGTTTGAGTCGAATCTGGGATTTCAGCGAAACTTTCGGCAGGAATGGAGTCCTTATGTTAGTCATGGTTATATGCCTGCTCTTTTCCCGGATAGTTTGAGCTTCCCTGCCGACTTGGAGCGTCAGTTCGACAAAACGGTCGTATCGGGAAGTCTGAAGTTTTTTTACGATGATGCCGAAAAGCTTTCGATTCGTTTGGGCTTGAGCGGCGATTATCAGAAGAATCGGATTGACGGACGCGGTTTTATTATTCCTGCCTACCGGCAAGTAGGTTTCGGAACGTATGGCTTTGCCAAGTATTCGCTGTCAGAAAACAGTTTGATTCAAGTGGGGTTGCGTTACGATTTCAGTCGGATTGCTACACGGGCTTATCAAGATTGGTTTCCCTCGCCTGTTAATACGGATGGATTGACGGAGCTGCGATATTTGCAACGAGCTCAGGCCATTGACCGCTCTTTTTCGAATCTCTCGTGGTCTTTGGGTTACAACCTGAACCGGGAAAGGTGGTCTTTTAAAGGGAATGCAGGAAAGAGCTTCCGAGTTCCTATCGCTAAGGAGTTGGCTGCAAATGGAGTGAATTACCACCATTTCAGCTATGAGGTCGGGGATGCCGCCTTATCTCCCGAAATTTCCTACCAGCTGGATGGAGGAGTGGACTATGCAAGTAAGAATTTAGCTATAGGCTTAAGCCCTTTTCTGAATTATTTCTCAAACTACATCTATCTGAATCCTACCGCCGAACACGACAGACAATACGGAAATGGGAATCAGGTGTATCGCTATGAGCAGAGTCGTGTGCTACGCTACGGAGGAGAAATGCATGCACACTATCAGTTGTTCAAGCACCTCCAATTGGGAATAATTGCCGAATACGTATATTCGGAGCAGCTCTCGGGCGCAAAAAAAGGCTTTACCCTGCCTTTTTCTCCGCCTCTTTCGGCTATTTTTAATGTGAAGTACCGCCGAGCGGAGTTGGCTTGTTTTGAGCAGTTTTACTTTACGCTTGATTTGCGTATGACAGCTGCTCAGACCCTTGTCGTGCCTCCTGAAGAGCCAACGGCTGCCTATCAGGTCGTTGATGTCGGTTTAGGAGGAAACCTTAATTGGATGAAACAAAAAATTTCCTTTATGCTGCAACTCCAAAATCTTTTTGATAAAAAATATTTTAATCACACCAGCTATTATCGTTTGATTAATGTGCCCGAACCAGGAAGGAATCTCGTGTTGAGCATCTCGCTTCCTTTTGCCGGGAAAATGAAATAATAATAATGTAAATAACACGTGTTTTTTGTGTTGAGAAAAAGGCCTTAATTGAAGGCGATGTATGAATACAATTAATAAAAACCAACCAATTAATTTTTTAAATTTATGAATAAACCAATGATTTTCTTTGCAGCGATTATTGCTGCAGCTCTTATGTCTTTTAACTCTTGCAAACAACAAGAAAGCCCTGTTGCGAAGCCTGTTATCAGCAATTTGGAATTAGGACTTAAAAACAGCCATCAAGCTTATATCGGGACCGATCTCCATATGGAAGCAGAGGTGGTCGCCGAAGGGAAGATAGATAAAATTATCGTAGAGATGCATCCTGAAGCTGGAGGAGGAAAAGAAATTAAGGCAGAATACAGCGAGTTCTCCGGACAAAAAAATGTGAATTTCCACAAGCATATTGACATCCCCAATGATGCAAAAGCAGGAGAATACCATTTGCATTTCACCGTAATCGATCAATTGGGAAACACTACGAGCAAGGAAGCAGAGCTTGTTTTTAAGGAGTTGGTAGATAATGAAAAACCAACAATAAGCATTACTTCGGCTCCGAAATTGGGACAAAAATTCTCAAAAGGAGAAAGTATACGCATTACGGGACAAATAAAAGATGACGCCGTATTGGGCGGTATGTTGATAGCCCTGGTGAAGAAATCCGATAACATTGCCGATAAAGATGTGAGGGGGCGTAACGAGTCGATCATTGTAATGAAGAGTACGCACGATTTAGATAGCCCCAATTCTCATACATTCGATGTGTCGATCGTGGTGGGAGCCGAAAAGGATAATCGCAGCAATCCACGCCCGATAAGTGGAAAAAATGCTTGGCGCTCGGGCGAATATTACATAGTTGTAAAAACAGCCGACTTAAAGGGTAATGTTGTTGTTTCGGAGCATTATCCCCTCGTTGTGGATGTGATTTAACAAACAAACAGCAAAGGCTGAGGCCGTGTCGAGAAGTAATATCTTTGATGCGACTTCGGCCTTACACGCTATAACTTCCGAAATGATGAAATATACTTTTTTTATTTTAATGTCGCTTGGGGCCTTGTTTTCGGGGTGCCGGAGGATTGAAAACATCGACAAGCAAAAGCCTGTGATTGCCTTGAGCATACCCGGAGCCTTTCCGAGAAACTGCGATACGCTGTACTTCGGGGAGCCTTTCGATTTTATTGCCTTATTTACCGATAATGTTGAGCTGGGGAGCCTAAGGGCCTATAGCATCGATATTCATCATAATTTTGATCATCACTCGCACAGTACGGAGCAGCTTAGTGCTTGCAGCTTCGATGCTGCGAAACAGGCGAAGAATGCATTCTTAATGATTCAAGACTTTTCTTTAGCATCGGGCCTGAAAGAAATCCGGGTGCAGGAGTCTGTTTTTATTCCGTCGGGGAATGCTCTCGGATTGTTCGACGAAGGCGACTATCATTTTTTCGTTAGCCTTACGGACAAAGAGGGCTGGTCGGCTAAGAAAGGTTTAAGCATAAAAATGATGCACCGGCCTAAGAAGCCGTAGCTTCCGCCTCGGAACCTTGTTGCTTCCGGACGAAAAAGGCGCTCAGCTCAAAGAGAAAATAGAGCGGAATAAAGACTACCGACAGGGTAAAGGGATCGCCCGAGGGGGTTATTACGGCTGCTAATATCAGTAAGACCACAATGGCGTGCCTCCGGTATTTCCGGAAGAAAGAGCGGTCGATAAATCCCAGTTTGGAGAGTAACCACGAGAGGACAGGCAGTTCGAAAACGATACCCATCATAAAGATAAGGAGGACGAAATTGTCCATGTACGAGTCGAGCGATATCTGATTGATAATGCTTTCGCTCAGCTGGTAACCTCCGAGAAAGCGCAGTGTCATGGGGAATACGGCGGAATAACCGACGACACAACCCAGAAAAAACAGCAAGGTCGTTAACAGGAAAGCCCACTTCAAGTTCTTGCGTTCGTTTTGGTAGAGCGCCGGGCTGACGAAACGCCATATCTCGAATATGATATAGGGAAAACTGCAGATGAAAGCCAGCCACAAAGCTGTACTCATGTGCCGGAAAAACTGTGAGGTGAGGTTGATGTTGATTACCGTGAGTTGGAAGCTCTCGTCGCAGAAATTAGGAAAGAAACTGAGCCCGGAGCTGAGTTTGCATAAGTAATTATAGAGAAAAAAATCGGGCCGCGTAGGCGCCATAATCACACTGTCGTATAAATAGGGCATCGCCACGAAAGCGATTATAGCAAAGGCGAGTAAGGCGATTACGGAACGGAAGATGGTCCACCGGAGCGCTTCCAGATGCTCCCAAAACGACATTTCCGGATCTTTCTCCGTCATAGGGGATTAATTTTTCTCTTCCTTTTTATTTTCTTCGTTCAGCTCTTTTTCGATACCGTTTATACCGTCTTTAAAACTTCTTACACCTTTGCCGATACCTTTCATCAATTCCGGTATTTTTTTCCCTCCGAAGATAAGTAACACAATGATGGCGATGAGGATGATCTCCGGGGTTCCGATAGGGCCTAATAATAAAAGTGTTCCCATTTTTTTAGTTTTATGTTTGTGCTGCGAAGATATTAATAATTCTGCTGACTGCGAAATTGGCGCTTATTTTATTCGTTCGAGTTTGAATATCTTGCCGCTCCAGGCTTGCAGGTTTAGGGCAAACTTTTTTTCTGAGCTTAGCAACACCGGCGTATAGTTCGTCTCCGGGTCGAGGAGGTCTTTGCAATGCCACTGATTACCTTCTTCCAACTCAAGGTACTGGAAAGCTTCCGCCGGAATGCGTATTTCGGAATGAAGTTCCTTGTCATGAAAACTGACGACGATCAGCAGCAGATTTTCTTCGTGTTTTCTGAAGAAAGCAAACTCCTGATGAACAGCAAAATTCGGATTGTCGAGATTGGCGTATACCAAGTCGTACATAACTCCCTGACTGATGGCTTTTTCGCTGTGTATGGCATTCAATAGTCTTCTGTAGAAGTTTCTGAGCTTCCGCTGTTCATCGGAGAGGGCTCCTCCATCGAAGCTGCCTCCGTTTGCCCAGTCTTGCACGGATTTTAGGCTCCAATAGTCGAAAATGCTGGTGCGTCCGTCCACTCCGCTGAAACCCTCGGAGTCCATACCAAGCTCGTTCAATTCCTGTCCGAAGTAAATCATCACCGGCCCTCGTGTGAGGGTGACCGATACGATCATGCCGGGTTGTGCATAGAGACCGCTTCCGCAGAAAAAGCCTGAACCGATGCGTTGTTCGTCGTGGTTTTCGAGAAAGTTGAGCATGTGGTCGGCGATGTCGCCGAGCTTTTGCCAGCTGTAGGTGATGTTTTGTGCCGAGTGGTTGCGGCTCATGATATTGCGCAAGCTGTCGTACATGCCTACCTTGTCGTATAAGTAGTCGAATTTTCCGTTGCAAAGGTAGTTGCGATACTGGTCGGGCTGGTAAATTTCGGCAATGAAAATCAGTTCCGGGTGTTTACGTTTTATTTGAGGGATAACCCATCCCCAGAATTCGACGGGAACCATTTCAGCCATGTCGCAGCGAAAACCGTCTATGCCTTTGTCGGCCCAGAAGAGCAGGATATCCCGCATCTTAATCCATGTGTCGGGCGTTGGGTCGAATTGCTGTTGCATGCCTTCAACATAGTTCACACCGTAGTTGAGTTTGATGGTCTCGTACCAGTCGTTGCTGTCCGGCGAGGCGCTGAAGCGGTCATTCCCGGTGGCCTTTGCGGGGTATTCGTGGTAGCCTTTTGCGTCAAACTGCGGAGTAAAGTTCTCTCCCGGCAGGTAGTAGAAGTTGTTCAGCGGCGAGAAAGCGTATTCCGGATAGTCGTTTTGTCCCAGGTCGTTTATTCCTTCGGGTTTCGCATCCGAGGCATACTGACGGGCTACGTGGTTGGGGACAAAGTCGATGATGACCTTCAGACCGGCTTTATGAGTGCGTGATACGAGGGCCTCGAATTCCTTCATGCGGCGGTCGACATTTTCGGCCAAATCGGGATCTACATCGTAGTAATCCTTCACGGCGTAGGGCGATCCGGCTTGGCCTTTCACTACCCCCGGATGGTCGGGCCGGATGCCGTAAGCGCTGTAGTCGCTGCAGGTGGCATGTTCCAAGATTCCCATGTACCAGATATGCGTAGCACCAAGCTCTTTCAAGGATTTCAAGGCTTTCGATGTAAAGTTCTTAAATTTGCCGCAACCGTTTTCGTTGAGGCTGCCGTTGCGTTTGTTACGGGTATTGGAGTTGTTGAAAAGGCGGGGTAGGACTTCGTAAATAACAAATTTCGACATGCTGTATCTAAAACTTAGAGAAAATCCGGGTTAAGGTGTTTTATTCTTAGGTCTCTTCGAAGAAAATCTTTCTTCTTTCTGCGGACAAAAGTAAACAAAAACGCCTGAAATGCGTTATCAATATCGATAGTAATTTCTTAAATATAAATAATACAAACTATGGCTACAGTAAAATTTAAAGACATGAGTGTGCATACCAACGGAAACCTGCCCAAGCCGGGTGATGCAGCTCCCGATTTCAGTTTGGTAGGAAAGGATTTGCAGGAAATACGCCTCTCCGACTTCAAGGGTAAACGACTCTTACTGAATATATTCCCCAGTCTGGATACCGGAACTTGTGCTGCTTCGGTACGTCGTTTCAATAAATGGGTTGCCGAGAAGCCCAACGTTACGGTACTTTGCGTATCTCAGGACTTACCTTTTGCACAGGCTCGTTTTTGCGGTGCCGAGGGTTTGGATAATGTCATAACCGCATCCGACTTCCGCTATCGTAGTTTTGCCGATGCTTACGGCGTGATGCTTGTTGACGGCCCGCTTCAAGGTCTGATGAGCCGTGCTGTGGTAGCCATCGACGAGAACGGGAAAGTAGTCTACAGCCAATTGGTGGAGCAAATTGTGGACGAGCCGAATTACGATATCAACGTGTTTTAAGAAGGAAATGATCTAACCGGTCTTGAAACATCCGCTCGGAAAGGCCGGATACAGCTTTTCTTGCTGTTCAACCCGAAATCTGTATTTCCGGATTTCGGGTTGAATTTTGTATATGAAAGGCTTAAGGAGTGTTGCAGCTTCACTACTGCCTCGGAAAAATGAAACAGGCCCTGTTCAAAAACTGAACAGGGCCTGTTTCATTTTTTATCGGGGCGATTCCGAGCCTTTTTAAAACCAGCGTACGTAACAGAAATCTTGCCGGTGAGGCAGATCTTCGTTTTTTGGGAACATACGGAAGGCATATTTAAAGGCTCCGGCATGACCCAGCCGGTAATTGAGGCCGAAATGGATGCGTGAACCTTCGCATTTTACGACTTTAAGTTCCTCTACGTCGTAGAGCTTGTCGTGGTTGTTGGCATCTCGTTGTGTGAGTACCAGCTCTACACCGATTCCTTTGTCGTTAATCGATGCAGTATCGATTACTACGCTGATGTCGTGACTTTCACCTGCTTTGGGATTGTGCATGAGGGCTTCCGGCAGGTTTACTTCCTCCACTTCGATACCATCCCATCCGGCGGCTACTTTCTCTTTCCATGCACTGAGCTCTCGCGTTTTCCGGAAGTTGTCTTCGCGCAGCAAGAGGGAGCGTTTGCGAAGTTTCAGATAGAAGCGTTCGATGTAGTCGTCGATCATACGCTTCATAGTAAAGCGAGGGGTGATTTGTGCGATGGAGTTTTTGATGTATTCAATCCATTCGGGTGAATAACCTTTGGTGTTTTTGGCGTAGTAGAGAGGTAGTATCTCGTTCTCGAGCATGCTGTATATGGTGGCTGCGTCGAGCTGGTCTTGAAACTCCTGACTCTCGTAGGTGCGTTTCTCGGTGAGCGCCCATCCGGCTCCTTTCACATAACCTTCGAGCCACCAACCGTCCAATACGGAGAAGTTCAATACGCCGTTCATTTGCGCCTTTTCGCCCGAAGTACCGGAAGCCTCAAGTGGACGGGTAGGGGTGTTGAGCCAGATGTCCACACCTGAGATCAAGCGTTTGGCTAAGCGCATGTCGTAGTTTTCGAGGAAGATTACTTTCCCGAGGAATTGCGGCATTTTCGATATCTCGATAATGCGCTTGATCAGTCCCTGTCCGCCTCCGTCAGCCGGGTGTGCCTTTCCGGTAAAGAGGAACTGTACGGGTTGTGCGGGGTTGTTTACGATGCGCGCCAGACGTTCCAGGTCGGTAAACAGCAGGTGGGCTCGCTTGTAAGTGGCAAAGCGTCGTCCGAATCCGATAATCAGCGCATTGGGGTTGATGGATTCGAGTATGGATACGATGCGCGAAGGGTCGCCTTGATTTTTGAGCCAACTGTCGCGGAACTGTTCCTTGATGTAGTTTACCAGTCGTTGCTTCATGTGCATACGGGTTTGCCAGATTACCTCATCGGGTATTTCGTAAACGCCTTGCCATATTTTCATATTCGACTGATCTTGGTAAAAGTCGGGACCGAAGTATTTTTCGTAAACCTTCTTCCATTCCGAGGCTGTCCAAGTGGGTAGGTGAACACCGTTGGTTACGTAGTTCACGTGCAGTTCTTCGGGGAAGTAGCCCGGCCATATGGGCTGGAACATTTCTTGAGATACTTTTCCGTGGAGCCAGCTGACGCCGTTCACCTCTTGGCAGGTGTTGCAGGCAAATACACTCATGCTGAACTTCTCGTCGCGGTTTCCGGGATGCTCGCGTCCCATATCCATCAGTTCGTCCCAGCTGATACCGAGTTTTTCGGGGTAAGCGAACATGTATTTCCCAAACAAATCTTCGGAAAAACTGTCGTGTCCTGCCGGTACGGGGGTGTGCACGGTGTAAAGTGAGCTGGCGCGAACCACCTGCAGGGCTTCGTTGAAGCTGAGTTGTTCCTCGGCGATGTAGTCCGTCAGGCGCTGTATGTTGATTAGAGCAGCATGTCCTTCGTTGCAGTGATAGACTTCTTTCTTGATGCCCAGCTTTTTGAGGGCCAGCATCCCTCCGATGCCGAGCATAATTTCCTGTTTAATACGATTCTCCCAGTCGCCACCGTAGAGCTGATGGGTAATGGAACGGTCGTATTCGCTGTTCATATCGTTGTCGGTGTCGAGCAGGTAGAGTTTCACACGTCCTACGGCAACCTCCCATATGTAGGAATATACCATGCGATCGGGGTAGGGTACTTCCAGCACGATGGGGTTGTCCTGTTCGTCCTTCACTTGGCGGATGGGGAGGTTGTTGAAGTTCTGCGCTTCGTACACGGCCACTTGCTGTCCGTCCACCGAGAGGGATTGAGTAAAGTATCCGTAGCGGTAGAGGAAGCCGATAGCCGTCATATCGATACAGCTGTCACTGGCCTCTTTTATGTAGTCGCCGGCCAAGACACCGAGACCGCCGGAGTAAATTTTCAATACATGGCTCAGGCCGTACTCCATGCTGAAGTAGGCTACCGAGGGTTTGTCTTTTGACATCGGCTTTTTCATGTAAGCCTTGAAGTTGTTGTAAATCCGCTCCAGCTTTGCGGTAAATTCTTTGTCCTGCCCCATTTTGAGAAGCTTTTCGTAGCTGAGTATGTTGAGCAAGTGTACCGGGTTGGAACTGGCTTCCACCCAAGCCTCAGGATCGATGTGGCGGAACATGTTCTTGGCTTCGCTGTCCCATACCCACCAGAGGTTGTAAGCAAGCTCTTCAAGTTTCTTGAGGTTTTGCGGAAGGTTCGATTTTACGTTCACTTCCTTCCAGTGCGATTCGTTGACTTTGCTGGTTTGTAGTTTCATTTCTTTGTTATTAGTTGTTCTGCCGTCGCGCTGCTTTCCTGCATCTCTGCTGCTTTTCCGAAGCAAAACAAGGGTTTGTTTATGTTGTAAAACAGTTTTCTGCTGTTTCTTGTGCAAAAATAATGCAAATAATCAGAATGTCGAAAAAAAACGACGCAGGATTCGACAGGAATCTCTGCGTATCGTTTGCGGGCGTTCTTTGTGCTTAACGCATTTCCTTCATCCTTAAAGCGGCTTTTTGGAGAGCTATGTCGTAGGCTTCGGCATAGTGAGCAATGAAGTGTTTCCAAAGGGCTTTCTCGGCAAGTTTAGCGGCTTTTTTACGGATTGTTTCACGCTCCTTCTCAGACATCTGCGCATAGTTTGCCACGATGCCGCTGATTTCCGAAGCCACTTCGTAGGCGTTGTAATCCGAGCGTTTTATTACGGCTACAGCCTCTTCGATGCTTTGGATGCCCGAAGCAGCCGCCCATTGCCCGAAACCCGAAAGATCGGTTGTGACGGTCGGTACCGAAAAAGCGATGCTTTCGAGGGGTGTATAACCCCAAGGTTCGTAATAGGAAGGAAATACCGTCAGATCCATCCCGATGAGCAGTTCGTAGTAACTTTTATCAAAAATCCCGTCTTGTCCGTTAAGATAGGAGGGTACGAAGATGATTTTTACTTTTTCGGATTCCATGTTGTTGAGATGGAACCAGCGAATGGCTCCCATGACGCTGTCGGAGTCGTAGTCATGCAATTCGTGTGTCGTAAAGCGGTTCCACGAGTAGAGCTTGCTGTCCGGGCGCTGTAAAGCGGATGCCAAGTCGTGTCGGGGGCCTTTGATGTAGGCCGGAACCATTACGAAAGCTAAAACCTGAGTATCTTGCCTTTCCGATAAACGCTTGAGACTTTCGATAAATACATCGATCCCTTTGTTTTTATATTCGTAGCGTCCCGATGTGGCAATCAGCAGGATATCCTCCGCTAGGGTATATCCCAATAAGGTCTCGGCTGTCCGGATGAGGCTTGCCCGAGCTTCGTTGCGGCGGACGGAAAAATCTTTCTTTGCCGGCAGGAAGTCGTCCTCAAATCCGTTGGGTGTTACCACGTCGGGCTCCTTACGAAGGAGTTGTACACATTCCCGGGCGGTGATGTGGCTTACCGTAGTGAAGCAGTCGGCCGTATGTGCAGCTGTTTTTTCCGTGGAATGTTTGGCAAGCATGTTAAGTTCGCGAGCCATCTGGTCGCCGTCGTATTGGTTCAGATAATCGTAGAGGGGCTTCCCGTTACCGGCTATGGAGCGGCCGATGGACGTTGCATGGGTAGTGAAGACTGTGGCCACGAAAGGCAGGCGTTTTCGCAAGTAGAAGACCCCGAAAGAGCAAGTCCATTCGTTGAAGTGCGCCACGATGCGTTGTGTTGCTTTGAGATGGAAGAAACGGATGTAACTCTCGATAAGCACGCCCGATGCGTAAGCAAACATCGAGGCTTCATCGTAGTCGCCGTAGGCCAGCAAGGAATCTACGCCGAAATCTTCCCACATGCGTCCGTAAATGTCGTTTTTACGCGACATCAGCGGCATGAAGTCTACCAGTACGGCTATGGGGCGTCCGGGTATCTTCCAGCGTCCGCTGCGTAGCGACAGGCCGTAATTTTCGGCTGTGAAGGCAGCCCAACCGGGATGGAGCGTGTCGTCTTCTTCGAAAAGAGGATTTTCCCTTCCCGGACAGAGATCGGGGCCTATAAAAATGAGTTTATCCTGATGTTGGGCTTGCAGGGTGGCTGCACGAGTCGATAGTACGGTGTAGATACCGCCTACCATGTTGCAAACCTCCCAGCTGTTTTCGAAAATATATTCGGGTTTCATGCTGTATTGTCGTGTGTCTGTGTTGTTGGGCTTGTCTTTTTACGCAGCAAAAGCGGCGAAGGTTGTGTAACACAGCCTTCTCGCCGCTTGCTCTTGTCTTTGTGTTTGCTAATTGTTTTCGGGGCGGAGTTTACGTACTACGGCTCCTGTTTGCCACATCTCGCTCTCGCGGAGGGCTTTCAATTCCTTTTCCAGTTTCTCGCGGTAGTCCGCTTGCGAGTTACTGTCGATGGAGCGTTGGGCTTCGTTGCCGGCGGCTACTTCGGCGTATAGCTTTTGGAATACGGGTTTGGTGGCATCGTGGAAGGGAGTCATCCAGTCCAATGCGCCACGCTGCGCCGTAGTCGAGCAGTTGGCATACATCCAGTCCATACCGTTTTCGGCAAAGAGAGGCATCAGCGACTGGGTCAGTTCTTCAACCGTTTCGTTGAAAGCTTCCGAGGGGCTGTGCCCGTTTTCGCGCAGTACTTCGTATTGTGCCAGCAGCAGGCCTTGTATGGCTCCCATCAAAGTTCCGCGTTCGCCCGTTAGGTCGGAGTAAACCTCTTTCTTAAAAGTGGTTTCGAACAGGTAGCCCGAGCCCACTCCGATGCCGAGGGCTACGCAACGCTCCCAGGCCCGTCCGGTGGCATCTTGGAAGATCGCGAAGGAAGAGTTGAGACCGCGTCCTTCGACAAACATCCTGCGCAGCGAAGTGCCTGATCCTTTGGGTGCTACCAGAATGACATCCACGTCTGCCGGCGGGATGATGCCCGTACGTTCCTTGTACGTTACTCCGAAGCCGTGCGAGAAGTAGAGTGCCTTACCCGGCGTAAGCAGGGGTTTGATGCGCGGCCATACTTCAATCTGCGCCGCATCCGAGAGCAGGTACTGGATGATGCTCGCCCGTTGGCAGGCTTCTTCTATCTCGAAGAGGCTCTCGCCCGGAACCCAACCGTCGGCCACGGCCTTATCCCAGGTCTTGCCGCCTTTGCGCTGACCTACAATGACGTTGAAGCCGTTGTCGCGCAGGTTTAGCGACTGGCCCGGTCCTTGAACTCCGTAACCGATAACGGCGATGGTTTCGTTTTTCAATACTTCGCGCGCTTTTTCAAGCGGAAACTCATTGCGGGTAACGACCGTTTCGTTCACACCGCCAAAATTCATTGTTGCCATATTCTTCTTTTTTGCTTGTTAATGTTCGTTTTTTGCTGGTTTTATGCTGCCTCCTTTATTGTGCTTATGTAAAAGCAGGATGTCGACAGGAAGTTCCGAAAATAAGGGAGTTTTGAAAAGAATATCCCTAAGCGGATGGGAGGCAGGCCGAATTTTTGCTTGTAATGCGGATTGATAAACCACAGAAGTCGGTCTCGGATGCGGTATCCGCAAACGTCGGAGAGTTTTTCGAAGCTTTCGATGCTGGTTTTCGAGCGCTTGATGCTCATCAGTTCCTTAATGCTGGCAGGCGCCTCCCCGAAAAGTCGCAGAAAAGCGGGATATAAAGCACCGGGCAGGAGGTGGACGAAAGGTAGCGCCGAACAGATGCGGCTCCGACAGAGTTGCTGATGCCCTCCGAAAGGCATCTGCCAGGCCGGAAAGCCCCAAAATACGATGCCGTCCTGTCGTAGAAATTTCTTTGTATGCAGCATGAAGTCTTTTTTTTGAGGCGCCTCGATGTGTTCGATTACGTCGTGAATCAGTATCAGATCGTAGCGTTCGGCTTCGTCCGCGGGAGCGGGTAGATGCAGAAAGTTACCCGACCTGAAGCTTCCTGCCTGACCTGCCGCTTCGAAAAACCGACGGGCATGTGCAATTTTTCCTTCCGAAAGGTCGATGCCGGCTACGTTGCAGCCCCTCTCAGCAAAGGGGAGGAGGTTCCCGCCTTCGCCGCAACCGACTTCGAGCACGCGGCATCCGTCGCCGATTTCCTTAAAGGGCTTCAGATAGTCGAGGTAGTAGCTCCGCGAGGTATTGGCCAGCTCCTGAAAATACCGTTCTCTGTCCGAATGTCTTTTCTGCATTGGGCTTTGTTATTTGATCTCCTGTGTTACTTTGGTGTTCTTATCTTCTGTCACGCAAAAGGGAATGAGTCTATGCTTGATCAGATCGCATATAACATCGCACGATGGATGCTTGTATTTATTCTTTGTTCCATATGAAATTACTGCATAACGGATTTCTTCTAAGAGTATGGGTATATCTCTATTATAGCTGCGGGTAGATCCGTGATGAGGCACTTGTAAAGTACCGATATAAGGAAAGAAGTTCTTTAGTATTCTTTTTAGCTCTTCAATTAATTCTTCACATAAATTAGCGTCACCCGTATACAAACAACCCGCATTTGAATGTGAGCAGGATTTGAGGTTCTGTTGTGAAAGAATGATCTCGTTTTTATCTATTCCGGAAAACAACAACATTGAAGTCGTGTTCAAGTCTTTTTTAGTTTCTTTGTCAATGTTCTTATACACCTCCTTGATTTTGTTTATTGTCGTTTGATTTCCGCTCTTTATATCTTCTATAACGTTATTTATATTTATGTCTTGTGTTTTTTCTTTTAATATGTTCTTTCTTTCTTCGTTTTTATAGTTAATCGGAATAAAACACCATATAAGATCTTGCTTTTTGATACTAAGTTTTGTTCCACTTTGAATTTTTTCGGGAATCTCTGGATCCTCTGGATCCTGTAGATTAATGGAATTTTGATTATTATCCCCTGATGGGTTGACAACTGTAATTTTAGTTCCCTCGTTGAAAAAATCCTTCGGCTTGATAATCAATTGAATTAAAGCATCTCTTTCTTTTTCTTCTTCTTTTTCGCTCTCTGCTTCACATAATATTTTGGCTATTGCCCAGATTTTTTCGGATTCATCAAGCAGAGGTAGAACAACGTTTTTTATTTCACATTTCTTTGAAAGGCGTTTTACTCCGTTAATATGATCCTCGTGAAAATGGGAAATGAAAAGCACATCAATAATGTTGTTACACTCGAAAGTTGAGTTTATTGCTTCTTTCAATGCATTTCCTTTAGTAGTAGATCCACAGTCATAAACTATGGTAAAATTTCCGTCTTTACCGTATTTGTGTTTTTCTGTATAAAAGGCTCCTTGTCCGACCGGGTGAAATTCGCGGATTAACATATTATTTTGGGTTTAGAATTATTCATTTGGGTCTAAAATCTCTGACTGCAAATGTACTTACTTTTTTACAAAGGCTGAAATACTCTGTTTCTGCTGTCTCTGCTCTCGGTTGTTGGCTTGTGAAATCTTGTTCTCCGACTTTCGTAAGCCCATCCTTTGGAGACCTGCTGTTCTTTACTTAATCCGTATCGGGTTTGCGTTTAGCCTCGATGGCGGCGAGCATGTCGCTGAGGCGCTCTACCTTCGACTTGGTGATGGCTACGCGTCCCGAGCGGATAAACTGGAGTACGCCCACCTGTTCTTTGAGTTCTTCGAAGAGCTCCTGTGTCTCGTTGTAGTGTCCGGCTTTTTGGAATACTACGCTGCTTTCGTTCAGTTCGAGGATGCGGATGTGGTAGCGGCGTATCAGCTCCTCGATGCCGCCGAGGGCGATAAGTTTGTCGGTAGCCACCTTGTAGAGGGCTATTTCCTGATGCACGAGCTCTTCGTCGGTGTTGTAATAGGCTTTGAGTATGTCCACACGGCGGTCGATTTGTTTGACGACTTTCTCGACCATCTCGCGGCTGCAAAAGAGGGTGATGGTGAACTTGTGTATGCCGCTCAGGGCTGAGGGCGATACGGAGAGGGTTTCGATATTCAGTCCGCGGCGTGTGAAGATGATACTTACCTGATTGAGGATACCTACGCTGTGTTCGGAAAATACGGTGATGGTATAGAGTTTTTCTTCCATGATGCTTGCTGTTGTTGGTTAGAATAAGATGTTGGTTACGCAGCTTCCGGCCGGTACCATAGGAAGCACCATGCCTTTTTGTTCGACGTTAACGACGAGCAGGTAGGGTTTGTCGTCGGCCAGCATGCGGTCGATGGCCTGCGGGAGTTCTTCGCGGAGGCTCACCTCGCAGCCTTCGATGCCGTAGGCCTTGGCAATAGCCACAAAATCCGGGTTCTGCATGTGGGTGAATGAGTAACGCTCGTCGAAGAAGAGCTCTTGCCACTGACGTACCATGCCGAGAAACTGGTTGTTGAGTATAATCATTTTTAAGCCCGTTCCTTCCTGCATGATGGTTCCGAGCTCCTGCAAGGTCATTTGGAATCCGCCGTCGCCGCAGAAGAGACATACGCGACGTTCAGGCGCTCCGGTCTTGGCTCCGATGGCTGCCGGCAGCCCGAATCCCATGGTGCCGAGTCCGCCCGAAGTAACTATGCTGCGTGTGCGCTTGAAACGGAAGTAGCGCGCCGAAATCATTTGGTTCTGTCCCACGTCGTTTACCAGCACGGCGTCGTGTTCCGTGGCCTCGGAGACAAGGCGTACCACTTCGCCCATTGTTATGGGCCCTTCTTCAGGATGGATTTCCTTTTCGATTACCTTTTCAAACTCTTTGCGGTCGTGAGGCTCGAAGGAGGCTATCCATTCGCTGTGTTTGGCCGGGCGGATACCTTGGGTAAGGGCTTCGAGGGCCTCCCGGGCATCGGCCCATATCGGAGCATGGACTTTTACGTTTTTATTGATTTCGGAAGGGTCGATATCGATGTGTATGATACGGGCCTGCCGGGCGTAGCTGTTGAGGTCGCCCGTAACGCGGTCGTCGAATCGCATTCCGATGGCAATCAACAGGTCGCATTCGTTGGTTTTCAGGTTGGGAGCTACGTTCCCGTGCATACCGAGGAAGCCTCTGTTGAGAGGAAAGTCGGAGGGCATGGCCGAGAGTCCGAGCAGGGTTGCAGCTGCCGGTATGTCGGCTTTTTCGAGAAAGTTGCGCAGGGCTTCTTCGGCGCCGGATAGCACCACGCCTTGTCCGACCAACGCGAAGGGGCGTTCGGCCCGGTCGATAAGCCGGACGGCTTTCTCGACTTGTTCGCTTTGCAGTTCGGGGAAAGGGTTGTAGCTCCGTATGAAGTTGCAGGCTTGGTAGTGGAATTCCGTAGTTTCGATTTGAGCATTTTTTGTGAAGTCGAGCACTACCGGGCCGGGACGCCCGCTGCGTGCTATGTAGAAGGCGCGTGCCACGGCCCAGGCTACATCCTCGGCGCGACGTATCTGGTAGGCCCATTTGGTGATGGGCTGCGTGATGCCGACCACGTCGATCTCCTGAAAGGCATCGGAGCCCAGTAGAGCAGCGCCTACCTGTCCGGTGATGACTACCATGGGGGTGCTATCCATCAGGGCGTCGCCTATACCGGTAATGGTGTTGGTGGCGCCCGGCCCCGATGTTACGAAGCATACGCCTACTTTGCCCGATACACGGGCGTAGCCCTGTGCGGCATGGGTGGCTCCTTGCTCGTGGCGCATCAGGATGTGTTTTATGTCCCGACTGTGGTCGTACAACGCATCGAACACAGGCATAATGGCGCCACCCGGATATCCGAATATGGTGTCGACCCCTTCTTGCTTCAGTGCTTGTATCAAAGCTTCGCTTCCTGTTAGTTTCATCGTAAAAGTTTTTATCGTTATGATTCGTAGTTTTTATTTCGAAAAAATATTCTTTAAATAATCCGTACCGCACCTTTGTCGGCCGAACTTACGAGGCTTGCATAGGCCTTCAGGGCTTTTGAAACGTAACGTTTACGTGTCTTGGGGCTAAAAGCGTCTTTGCCTCGTGCCTCTTCCAGTTTCCTTCGAGCTTCCAGCTCCGTGTCGCTCAGTACAACGTTGATGCTGCGTTTCGGGATGTCTATTTCGATTGTATCTCCGTCTCGCAGAAGGCCGATGTTTCCTCCGGCGGCGGCTTCGGGAGATATGTGCCCGATGGATAGGCCCGAAGTCCCCCCCGAGAAACGCCCGTCGGTGATCAGGGCACAGGTCTTGCCCAGTCCACGCGATTTGATGTAGGAGGTGGGGTAGAGCATTTCCTGCATGCCCGGGCCGCCTTTCGGGCCTTCGTGGGTGATCACCACCACATCGCCTGCTGCCACGCTACCGTCGAGTATGCCTTTGCAGGCTGCATCCTGTGATTCGAAAACTTTCGCTTTGCCTCGAAAGTGGAGGATGCTCTCGTCTACGCCGGCGGTTTTTACCACGCAGCCGTCCGGAGCAATATTCCCTCTTAGCACAGCGAGTCCTCCGTCTTTTGTGTAGGCGTGTTCCAGGCTTCGTATGCAGCCTGTTTCCCGGTCGGTGTCGAGTGTTTCGAAGGAAGCATTTTGCGAGGCCATACTTAGGTTGAAACGGTTGCCCGGAGCGCTTTTGTACAAGTCGATGATCTCAGGGGCTGTTTTTTCGGAAAGGATGTCGTAGCGCGCAATAGCATCACTTAAGCTCAAACCGTCGACTCGCATTACCGAAGTATCGACCAGGCCCGCTTTTGCCAGTTCGCCCAGTATGCCGAGCACCCCTCCGGCCCGGTTGACATCCTGTATGTGATAGCGCTCGGAGTTGGGAGCTACCTTACAAATACATGGTGTTTTTCGGGAGAGCGCGTCGATATCGTCCATGTTGAATTCCGTTTCCGCTTCGCGGGCTATGGCCAGGAGGTGGAGGATGGTATTGGTGGAGCCTCCCATGGCTATATCGAGGGTCATGGCGTTGAGAAAAGCCTGACGCGTAGCAATGTTTCGCGGCAATACGCTTGTATCGCCATCGCGATAGTAGCGGTAGGCGTTGTGAACGATCAGTCTGGCAGCATCTTCGAAAAGTTTCATACGATTGGCATGTGTGGCTACGATGCTTCCGTTGCCCGGCAATGCCAAGCCGATGGCTTCGTTGAGGCAGTTCATCGAATTGGCCGTGAACATCCCCGAACAGGAGCCGCAGGTGGGGCAAGCGGCATTCTCGATGCGGGCTATTTCTTCGTCGGAGAGTTTCGGATCGGCTCCTTTAACCATAGCATCGACCAGATCGAGCTGTTTCCCATCTAGCCTCCCGGCTTCCATCGGTCCGCCGGATACAAAAATACAAGGTATGTTCAAGCGCATGGCTGCCATGAGCATGCCGGGTGTTATTTTGTCGCAATTGCTGATGCAAATCATGGCATCGGCCTTGTGTGCGTTCAGCATATATTCCACACTGTCGGCAATCAGATCGCGCGAAGGGAGGGAGTAGAGCATGCCGTCGTGCCCCATGGCTATCCCGTCGTCGATGGCTATCGTATTGAATTCCGCAGCGAAGCATCCGAGTTTCTCTATTTCGGTTTTTACCTGTTGACCTATGTGGTGGAGGTGTACGTGCCCGGGTACGAATTGAGTGAATGAGTTTACGATGGCAATAATGGGTTTGCCTAAGTGTTCGGGTTTCATTCCGTTTGCCCGCCAAAGCGCTCTGGCTCCGGCCATACGGCGCCCTTGTGTGCTGGTGGCGCTCTTTAGTTCTTTACTCATACTTAAGTTATTGTCTTTCATTATTACTTCTTGAGTTTTCCCGGTATAAAAAAACCTTTCTTCGTTTTTGGCGAGAAAGGTTTTTTTATGAAAACAAAATCAACTAAAACAAAACCATATCACATAACCACTCTCACCACCTTAAGTCTATAACCCAAAGTAGAAGGACGGAGATGAGAATGACAATGTTATGAAACATGATTAATTCTTTTACGCTTGCAAAGATAAATCATTAAATCGGGATGAACAATAATCCGAAAGAAAAAGTCTTATGTTTTTTCGTTTTAAGAACTCCTTGGCGCTGTGCCGAGAAGCTTCGCCTTTCTAACGCAAACGGAAAGAGAAGCCGAAGCTCATCAGCTCCTTGAACTGTATGCGTGCCTTTTCGCCGCCCTTAAGTATAACCGTATTATCGTAGCGGGGGTTGAGCGAGATGCGGGTTGTCAGGAAGCGGTTGACCATGAAGCTACCCACTATTTCCCAATCGATCTCCACCTTTTCGTAGTTGGTGTAGAATTTCAGTTTTGAGTTTATTTGCAGTTCTCTGAATGGAGAGTAGTTGTATTGGACAAAGAAGGAGCTACCTATCTGATGGAGGGCGTTTCGGCCGGTTTCAATACCGAAGCTGTTCGGATTTACGTGGCTTGTATCGTTAGCGTAGATGAATTTATAAGTAATGGGAGCCAGCATCACGGATAAGACATCTTTGTGTTTGTAGTCCATACCCAAACCCCAATCCATTCGTACCGGCGTGAGAAAACGTGTTTTAAATACTTTTGAATTCAGAGATTTGTAGTTGTCGAAAAACTGTGTGGAGAAATGAAATGTGGCACCATAGAACCAGTTTCCACTGGCTTTTATGCCCAGTTTGCTGTTGATTTTTAGAATGTCGTCGCTGGTGTTGAAAGTTCGCAGAGCGGTACTGTCGTCCACATTCATGAAGCCGGCGCGCCACTCGCCGTTATTTTCCCACTGTATCGTTTTTTCTTTATTTTTGTAGTTGAGTACGCCTGTCAATATGCCCAATACGGCCATATTTCCGCTTCCTCCCTGATGCCAGTTGTCCGACACGTAGTTTTGTGAAAACTGTACCAGTGCATTTGCTTTTTTCTGCCAGGGGCCCATGACGGGTCGGGCAACTTCAAGTCTTTTCTCAAATTTCGAAGAAATATCTTCTACGAATTTGACTTCCTGTAAAGGTTTGGTAGAAATCATCCTGCTTTTGTTATTACTGGGACTGGGTAGCTTGGTGAAGATTGAGGCATACAGGTCTATACGGCTTCTCGATATTTCGTTACGGGCATCTCTGCGCAGGTCGTACAGAGAGGCTGCGCGCAAAGAGGACTTCCGGCCGAAACTGCTGATGGTGGCCGCCGGAGCGCCGTGCAGCATCTCTGTGAATTTGTTAGGGACTCTCCAGTTGATGCGGAGGGGGATTCCCGTATAAATGAGTTCGATGAAGAAAGGACTTCCAAAATAAGCTGCGGTATCTCCTTCCGAAAGGCTGAGTTTTCGTGTTTCTTCCAAGGCGCGCTGTATGGCAAGATCGTTTCGAGCTTCGTGGCATAATTCGTTGATGTAGTTGCTGAAATGCTGTTGTGTTTCGAGCTTTTCTTCTTTTTGCGGAAGCATCGCTGTGCTGTCTTTCGCTAGCGTTGCCGGACTTGGCACTACCTTGTCTTTTATCGTAGTGTCGGCCTGCTCTTGCTTTTCGGATGGATTACGAAAGATGTTATCAATATTCAGATATATTTTTGACGATCCGGTGTCCGGACTGTTTGAACTGGATGCTTCTTCCGCCCGGATACCAAGCGAATCGGAGGTTGCTACGCGCTTTTGATCCGTTGTTTTTTCTTCTGGCTCGGAGACGCCAGTTTTACTTGCGCTTGGATGAACGAAGGCTGTCTCCCGGTCTGTTGTTGCCTGTGCGGCAGCGCACAGAGTTATTAGTGTAAAAAAGGATAAAAGAAAAATACTTGAGAGTCTCATTCCGTTTGTCTGTCTTAGATATCGAATGCTTAGCTGTCAAATCCGTTTGGGAGTGATTTAGTGCCCGTCTTGGCGCCTAATTCTTTGATTTTTTCGGCCGTTCGGATGATGTTTCCGGGCCCTTCTTTCATCTTGCGCAATGCATCGTCGTAAGCTCCGGAGGCTCGGTCGATGTTGGTTTTTATTTTATTCATGTCCTCGGCAAATCCGATGAACTTGTCGTAAAGGCTTCCGCTGAGCCGGGCAATCTCCTGAGCGTTCTTTGTTTGATTTTCCTGTTTCCAGATGGAAGCGATGGTACGCAGGGTGGCCAATAGGGTGGTTGGACTCACGATAACGATTTTTCGTTCCCAAGCATAGGAAAAGAGCTCAATGTCCTCTTGTACCGCCACCGAAAAGGAAGCTTCTATGGGCATAAAAAGCAGCACAAAATCGGGAGTGTTGATGTTTTGTGCATTTTGATAATTTTTGTCGCTCAGCAACTTTACATGATTTCGGATGGAGAGGATGTGCTCTTTGAGCTGTCGTGTTTTCTGTTCTTCGTTTTCGGCGGTTATATAGCGTTCGTAAGCGACGAGAGATACCTTCGAATCGACGATGATATGCTTGTTGTCGGGGAGGTGTAAAACGACATCGGGACGCTGGCGCGATGCGTCGGAGCCTGCCACTTCTTCTTCGCGTTCATACTCTTGTCCGCGAGTGAGGCCGGATCGCTCCAAGACCCGCTCCAATATAATTTCGCCCCAATTTCCTTGCTTTTTGACATCGCCTTTGAGGGCTTTTGCAAGGTTGTTGGCCTCTTCGCTTACGCGGGTGTTGAGTTCCACCAGGCGTCTTACTTCTTCTTTGAGGGTTATTTTGTCGCGTAGCTCTTTGTCGTAGGCCTCGTCCACCTTTTTCTCGAAGAGGAGTATCCGCTCTTTCAGTGGTTTGAGTATCTCGTCTAACTGCTTGTGGTTTGCAGTCGAAAACTCTTCGGAGCGTTGTTTAAGTACCCGGGAGGCAATGTTTTCAAATTCGCTTGTGAGACGTTTTTGGACTGTCTCCAGCTCGTTTTTCTCTGCTTCCAGTTTTTCTTCTAAGTGCTGTACCTGCAATTCGAGTCGGGCATTTTCTGCACGACGTGTGCTGAGAGCCTCCTGTTGCGCCTCGCGTTCTTCCTGAAGGCGATGCAACTCTTCGCTCTTTGTGCGTAAGTTTTCTTGTGCCAGGGTGTTTGTCTTGTCTGCCTCGTTGAGCAGGCTGTTCAGATTGCTTACGTTCTGTCTGTGAGCCTCTTCCTGCCTTAAAGCCTTGCGGGAAGCAAGCAGCCAGGCTAGAGCAAATCCCAATATAAACCCGAAAAAACCTAATATGTATTCCATAATGTTCTGTGCCGTTTTCGAAGGCTAAATGTGAAAAACGAAGAAGCCCATCGTGCCGGATCCGGCCGCTTGCCGCCTTCAATCAAAGAGCGTCGGATGGTCCTCCTCCATCTTCCGAATGATGGTAAACATGACTGTCTCCCGAATGAATTTCGATTTGTTCCGAACCTTGTATTTGGCCATGTAGCGGCACAAAGCCTTGTACTCCTCATCGTTCAGCATAAAGCTTTGACGATGCCGTCGAAGCGAAGTTCTTTGTGATACATTCTTTTTTATGGTTTTTTTCCCCATATCCGGACTGCAAAATTCGTCGCAAAAGTAATAAATATCCCGGTAAACTCATGGTAAACAAACTAAAAACATTTTGTTTATCCTAAAATTCCGTATCTTTGAATCGGAAATAGAAGGGCTTATGTATGGCAAGGCATAACGATACGGGTAAACAGGGTGAGGAGCGGGCTCGAGCTTATTTGCTGAGCAAGGGTTACAAATTGCGGGCGACAAATTGGTCTTGCGGCAAATTGGAACTCGACATTGTGGCCGAACAGGACGGAGTACTGGTGATCGTGGAGGTTAAGACCCGGTCGACCGATGTCTTTGAGCATCCTCAGGAAGCCATTACTGCCCGTAAGATTCGTAACATCGTGGAAGCTACTCACGAATATATCCTCCTGCACGATTGGGAGGGCGATACTCGTTTTGATGTCATTTCTGTTATTCCCCAAGGAGATTCTTTCCGAATTGAGCATGTCGAAGATGCTTTTCTTCCTCCGCTGAGTTGAAATCCCGGCTTTTTTATGGTAAGGCAGTTTCTGCAGCCTTTCCGACTAAAAGCGCAGTTGAGCTCCCGAAGCCTCTACTTTCAGCTCTACGTTTGTTCCAAGTATTAAGGGGAGGTTGTTGTTTTCGTGTCCGGCGGGAAAGCCGAAACAAATTGGGCCCGGACATTCGGAGGCAGCCTCGGCAATGATTTCTTTGAGGTTTTGCCTCATGGAAGCATCCTCTTCGTAGTCCGAGAAATGTCCGACAATGACTCCTGAAAGCTTTTTTAAAATACCGCTCAGACGGAGGTTCTGCATCATTCTATCCACTTGATAGGGTTTTTCGCCTACGTCCTCTATGAAAAGTATGCTACCTTCGGGGTGGAGGTCGAAGTCGCTTCCCCGTAATCCCATCAGTACCGAGAGATTACCGCCTTTGAGTATTCCGCGAGCCTCTCCCTCCCGGTTTGTAGATTGAGCCGGGATGTGGTAGCTTGGCCTTGCCCCCCATAGGATGTTGCGCAGGCCTTTGACCGATTCGTCTTCTGCGCTTAGTTCGCTTAAGTGCTTGGCCATAATTCCGTGTATCGATGCGATGTTCCTGCTCGTTAACAAGCTGTGTAAAACGGTGATGTCGCTGAATCCGATGAGCCATTTCGGTTTCCGGCAGAAAGCCGATAAATCCAAAGCATCGGCTATTTGTGCCAATCCATAGCCTCCCCGGCTACAAAGTATCGCTTGTACCCGAGGGTCGTCGAGGGCTGTTTGGAGGTCGGCGATGCGCTCTTCTTTTGTGCCTGAAAATCGCCCGTAGCTTCCACCTGCATATTTCCCTTCCGAAACCCGTAGCCCCCAAGTTTCGAGAACCTGCTTGGCTCCGTCAAGATATTCCTTTGCGATACAGCCTGCCGGGGATACGATGCGTATTTCGTCCGACAAACTCAAGGGAGGCGGTATCAGGACTTCTCCTTTTAGCTGTTCTTTAACCATTTCCAAAGTTCTTTCCAAGTTATTTTCTTTCCGTACATCAAGATGCCTGTCCGGTAAATCTTTGCAGCCAGCCAAGTGCTTCCTATAAACGATGCGATGAGTATGCCTATTGACATGATGATTTGCCAAGTGGGCACGTCGAAAGGCAGGCGGACCATCATTACCACTGGGGATGTAAAGGGAATTATTGAAAACCAAAAGGATGCCGTGGATTCGGGGTTCCGTACCGCATAGATGGCTGCAAAAATCGCCAGAATAATGGGCAACATTATCGGAAATGTAAATTGATTGGCGTCCGTTTCGTTATCCACTGCCGATCCGATAGCAGCAAAAAAAGAGGCGTAGAGCAAGTATCCTCCCAGGAAGAAAATGATGAAAAGCACAATGGTCTGGAACCAGTTGAAAGACAGGAACAACTCCATGAAGTGTTCGGCGTCGGCCATATTCATATTTTCCATGCCTTGCATCAAAGCTATGTCTGAGACCGCATTATTCGTTGTTGCTGCTCCGAATAGGCCTTGAACCAGCGTCAGGCCGAATCCGGTCAGCAAGAGCCACATGGCAAATTGAGTAAGACCTACCAGAGCTATGCCGATGATTTTCCCCATCATCAGGTCGAAAGGACGGACCGAAGAGATGATGACCTCCACAATCCGATTCGTTTTTTCCTGTACTACACCGGTCATTACCTGTGTCCCGTACATAACGATAAACATGTATATCATCATGGCAAGTACCATCCCTATGGCAAAGGCCAGCTCGGCCGAAGCCGCTTTTTCCTCTCCCTCGGCGCTCCATTTTATTCCGGTAATGCTTACGTCGCTTTTCGAGGAATCTATCAGTTGTTTGATGTTCGGGATGTTAAGGGCGCCCAGATTTTGCTCCTCGATATACTTATTTAGTTGTCCGGCAATGTAAGTGCTTAGTTCCATGCCTATTTGTTTCTCGTAGTAAAGGGTAGCGGCTTTGGGATTTTCGGCTAAATTCTCGCTTATCAGTAGTAAGGCTGTAAATTCGCTTTTTTCTTTGGCTGCATTCCGTAGTTCGTCGATGCTCTTCCGGGTGAACTCGAAGTTATAAATCTCGTTGTTTTTCAATGCGTTCTGATACAGCCCCGTTCGATCTATCACTACAATGTGCTTTTGGCTGTCGTCCTCCAGAGTTGCTAACCAGCCGGGGAGTAAAATGAGCAGGATAAAGAATATTGGAGTCAGGAAGGTCATTACGATGAATGACTTTTTCATCACTCGGGTACTGTATTCGCGTTGTATGATAATGCCTATTTTATTCATGTCTATTTTAATTCAACTTGTAGTTTATTCCTAAAGAGAAGCTTATCAGATCGGGATATCCGGGGACAAAACAGAGGGCAAAGTCAAATGTTTCATTTAAGCTGTACTTGTATTCGAATTCGCCGCCATACCAAATGAAGAGATACTGCCATTTATCCGACAGCCCTCCTTGGAAGCGTCCCGGGTCGTGATATCTTTCCAGCTCGTTCCAATTTCGTCTGTAAATCAAGGTCGGTCCTATTCCTCCGGATAAGCTCTGCCGCTTGGTGCTGAATATTTTACCTCGTATCCCGATGTGCGAAAATCCGCCTGCCCGTGCGGCACAATCGGAGTATCCCGCTTGTATGGCCTTTACCGAAAGGATGTCCTGCCAGAAGAACTTTTCGTAGCTAAGCATTGCGCCTAAATTCAGAACGAAATAGCCCTTCCCGTCTAATTTCCGAGGCATCAGGAAAGCGTTCTCGTCGCCGAAAGGGTGCATACTCAGTCCAAAGAACTTGATCCCGATATTATCTCTTGCCTGTATGTGGAAACAGAGGCAGGTTAGAGTAGAGATAAGCAGTACTTTCTTCGTATGCGCAGCTCTCATTGCACGGCCTTTATGAAAATGTCGTTCATGCTTGGCAGCAGTTCTTCGAAGGACAGTATTTCACTTTGTTTGCTGATTGCCTTGAGTAGTTCGTTATTTGTACAGTCGCTTGTTTTCTGTATTTTGCTTTCTATCCTTCCGCTTCTCGTCTCTTTACTCTCTTGTATCGAAAATAGTTCGCAGGTTCCGAGGCTTTCTTTCGTCTTGACTAAAAAGCTGCGTGTGGTGTGCGCTGCCCGTATTTCGGCTACGCTGCCTTGCAGTACGATTTTCGAACGGTTGACCAGGGAGATGTTCTCGCATAGCTCTTCTACTGAGGCCATGTTGTGTGTTGAGAAAATTATGGTTGCTCCGTTTTGCTTCAGTTCCCATATTTCTCTTTTCAGCAGCTCGGCATTTACCGGGTCGAATCCGCTGAAAGGCTCGTCGAAAATCAATAGCTTGGGGCGGTGTAGAATTGTGGTGATAAACTGTATCTTTTGAGCCATCCCTTTGGAGAGCTCTTCAATTTTTTTGTCCCACCAGGCCTCTATTTCGAATTTCGAGAACCAGTATTTGAGTTCCTTCAGGGCATCCTGTTTCGACAGGCCTTTTAGGCGGGCAAGATAGATTGCCTGCTCACCGACCTTCATCTTTTTATATAAGCCTCGCTCTTCCGGCAGGTAGCCTATGAACTGTACATCTGACGAGGTCATCTTCTTTCCGTTGAAACGGAGGGTTCCCGAGTCGGGAGCGGTTATGCAATTGATGATGCGTATCAGGGTCGTCTTTCCGGCTCCGTTGGGCCCCAATAATCCATAGACCGAGTTTTCGGGAACTTTGAGGCTGACGCCATCCAAAGCCCGATGGCCGGAGTACTGTTTTACCACATCTTCTACTTCCAATAAATACATTAATATATATGTGTTGTTTTGTGTTTGCCTTACTACAGGCCGAATTGGATCGGTAAGCTAAACCGCACTTTCACGGGCTTCCCTTTCCGTCGGCCGGCTTCCCATTGCGGCATGAGCTTCAGCACTCGAACGACCTCCTCGTCCAGAAACTCGCCTCCACTTTCGATTATTTCTATATCGCTTACTTTTCCGTCTTTATTTATTATGAAGCGACAGAGGACTTGCGCCTGTTGTTTTTGCTGGGTTGCCTGCGGAGGATAATTCAAGTTGGCCGTCAGAAAGCGCAGCAACGCTCCCTCTCCTCCGGGGAAGACAGGCATTTCTTCTACGATCCAGTATGTCTTCTCAGGATCGATGTACTCTTCCTCCAACATATCCGAAGCTTCGAGGGGGATTTCTACTTCTAAATCGATTATTTTCTTAGACTCCTTCTCCTTCTTCTCGGGAGCCGTCGTTTTTCTGTCCGGATTGTTAGAGCTTGAGGCGTCGCCCGGAACAGGACTGCTTGCTTCTTGAGGTGCTAATGCTTTGTTTTGCTCAAGATATTTCCGCAATGTTTCGGATTCGTTGACCGGCAGCAGGCTTACTTGATGTGATTCGCTCAGCTGGATGGAGCTGTATCGCGGTTCGTATATCGTTTCTATTAAAGCAGGAATAGAAGTGACAAGTGCAGCAAAAACAACCGTGATCAAAAAAGCCAGTACATGTCTTCGCGATGAAGACCTGCGCATTTTGTAGGCACCGTACTCTTTGTTGCGCCCTTCAAATATCAGGTTACACCATGTTTTTGAATATAAACTCACGTGATTGTGGAATGAATTTTTGTTGCTGCAAATGTACGTGTTTTTTCGAAGCTCTCGGAAACACTGCTCCGAAACTCTGTTTGCATTATAAATGATTAACAAACCGTAGGGCTTCTGAAGGGCGAATTTGTATTGCTTTATTATGGCGAATTTTCCCCTATTTTCTCTTTATTTTAAATATTTCATTTTGTTTTTTGGGTGATTTTTTTGTTGTTTTTTGGTTTCGGATGTATTTTGTGTAAAGATTTTTTCATGTTATAAGTGTTTGTTTTGTATTGTTTTGCGGTTTTCGGGTTGTCTTTTTTTGAAAAAAGTTCGAATAATATTTTGCGGAATAATAAAAGAGCTCTATCTTTGCACCCGCTTTTGAGAGAAAGAGCGCAGTTGCCGAAGCGATGGGACGAAAAAAAAATCTTGGAAAAGATTTGTGAGGAATGAAAAGAAGTTTTATCTTTGCAGCCCGTTTCGGAGGAAACGACAGGATTGAGAGTTTTTGATTTTCGATTCTCCCCATAAGGAAGAAGATGACGAATTGGGGTCACGATGTTGTCCGTATATTTAGGTTTTATGTGATATAATTCTTTACGGATAAACTTTCAGCGATCTTTGAAAGAACAGACAACAGGAGATGTAGTATAAAGTAAAAGGTAAAAAAGATTTTATGCCACGTCAATGACACAGGTCAATAAATAGTAAAGGATATCATCCGAGCAAAAAAAAGAGATACAACGAAGAGTTTGATCCTGGCTCAGGATGAACGCTAGCGACAGGCCTAACACATGCAAGTCGAGGGGCAGCGAGGGTAGCAATACCTGTCGGCGACCGGCGCACGGGTGCGTAACACGTATGCAACCTACCCGTTACAGAGGGATAACCCGTTGAAAGACGGACTAATACCTCATAACACAGGGGCTCCGCATGGAGATATTTGTTAAAGATTTATCGGTAACGGACGGGCATGCGCATGATTAGCTGGTTGGTAGGGTAACGGCCTACCAAGGCAACGATCATTAGGGGTTCTGAGAGGAAGGTCCCCCACACTGGTACTGAGACACGGACCAGACTCCTACGGGAGGCAGCAGTGAGGAATATTGGTCAATGGGCGAGAGCCTGAACCAGCCAAGTCGCGTGAAGGACGACGGTCTTATGGATTGTAAACTTCTTTTGTAAAGGAATAAAATGTATCACGTGTGGTATTTTGTATGTACTTTACGAATAAGGATCGGCTAACTCCGTGCCAGCAGCCGCGGTAATACGGAGGATCCGAGCGTTATCCGGATTTATTGGGTTTAAAGGGTGCGTAGGCGGGATAATAAGTCAGTGGTGAAAGTTTGCAGCTCAACTGTAAAATTGCCGTTGAAACTGTTATTCTAGAGTGCAAATGAGGTAGGCGGAATGTGTAGTGTAGCGGTGAAATGCTTAGATATTACACAGAACCCCGATTGCGAAGGCAGCTTACTGGGATGCAACTGACGCTGAAGCACGAAAGCGTGGGTATCAAACAGGATTAGATACCCTGGTAGTCCACGCCGTAAACGATGAATACTAGCTGTTTGCGATATACAGTAAGCGGTACAGCGAAAGCGTTAAGTATTCCACCTGGGGAGTACGTTCGCAAGAATGAAACTCAAAGGAATTGACGGGGGCCCGCACAAGCGGAGGAACATGTGGTTTAATTCGATGATACGCGAGGAACCTTACCCGGGCTTGAAATGCAATCGACTAAGGTGGAAACATCTTATCCAGCAATGGCGATTGTGTAGGTGCTGCATGGTTGTCGTCAGCTCGTGCCGTGAGGTGTCGGCTTAAGTGCCATAACGAGCGCAACCCTTATCATTAGTTACTAACAGGTCAAGCTGCGGACTCTAATGAGACTGCCACCGTAAGGTGTGAGGAAGGTGGGGATGACGTCAAATCAGCACGGCCCTTACGTCCGGGGCGACACACGTGTTACAATGGGAGGTACAACGGGCAGCTACCCGGCGACGGGATGCCAATCTCTAAAAACCTCTCTCAGTTCGGATCGGAGTCTGCAACTCGACTCCGTGAAGCTGGATTCGCTAGTAATCGCGCATCAGCCATGGCGCGGTGAATACGTTCCCGGGCCTTGTACACACCGCCCGTCAAGCCATGGAAGCCGGGGGTACCTGAAGTACGTAACCGATCAAAAGGAGCGTCCTAGGGTAAAATCGGTGACTGGGGCTAAGTCGTAACAAGGTAGCCGTACCGGAAGGTGCGGCTGGAACACCTCCTTTCTGGAGTGATGGTGTCCGGTTATGGACTTGTAGATTGTTTTTTTGTGAATACGAGAGATAATCTGTGGTATGCTTTTGAGCCGAAGAGCTTTGTATTGCATGCTCTCTGTTGTATGTTTTTTAAATTAAAATACGTTTTCGAGCCTTGTATGGCTTGAGAATGCGTAGCCTCGGGAGTTGTTACTTCATAAGATGCTCGAGCCGGAAGTTTTTTGTGATGATGTTTGTTTGTTTTCTCCGGCCGTATAGCGGAAGTGAGCACCGTATTGAGGAATGCCAGTCCTATAGCTCAGTTGGTTAGAGCGCTACACTGATAATGTAGAGGTCGGCAGTTCAACTCTGCCTGGGACTACAGGAGAATGAATCTGGATAACGGGGGATTAGCTCAGTTGGCTTAGAGCACCTGCCTTGCACGCAGGGGGTCAAGGGTTCGAGTCCCTTATTCTCCACAGTTTTTTTAGGTATATCTAAGCGTTGTTGTTGTGCCCGGCGGGGCTGATATTTATGCGGCGTTAGATGAGAAAAAGTTAAGTTAAGAGAGTTTTTCTGCATTGATTTGCGGGGAAACGACAGGAGACTGCCGTTTTTTTTGAAGAGTTTTCTCTTTTAAAGGTAGTGAAGCGATCTTTGACATATTGAACAGAAACTAAAGAAGCAATAAAATAGCATTACTATGAGCGATACCAGAAAAGGTGTTGCCGTGTTGATGCGCAGTATTTTAATGCAATTTTACACGAGCAAAAAAATAAAAAAGCAAACAAGAGCGAACGGTGGATGCCTAGGCTCAAGGAGGCGATGAAGGACGTGATAAGCTGCGATAAGCTGCGGGTAGGTGCAAATAACCTTCGATCCGCAGATTTCCGAATGGGGCAACCCAATGCAGTGCAGCTGCATTATCCCGCAAGTCGGGAGGCGAACCCGGGGAACTGAAACATCTAAGTACCCGGAGGAGAAGAAAACAAAAGTGATTGCGCAAGTAGTGGCGAGCGAACGCGCAGTAGCCCAAACCATAGTTGTAGCAATGCAAGTATGGGGTTATAGGACTGCGATATTTGTTTTTAATTTGAACTGGAAGCGTAATGGAACTTTGTACCATAGAGGGTGATAGTCCCGTACAGGTAAGAATTAGAGATGATAGCAGTATCCTGAGTAGCGCGGGACACGAGAAATCCTGTGTGAATTAGCGGGGCCCATCCCGTAAGGCTAAATACTCCCTTGAGACCGATAGTGAACCAGTACCGTGAGGGAAAGGTGAAAAGTACTTCGAACAGAAGAGTGAAATAGACCCTGAACCCGTTCGCTTACAAGCGGTCGGAGCATCCTAGTGATGTGACGGCGTGCCTTTTGCATAATGAACCTACGAGTTACTTTTGTTGGCAAGGTTAAGGACTTCAGGTCTGCAGCCGAAGCGAAAGCGAGTCTTAACAGGGCGGATAGTCAGCAGGAGTAGACGCGAAACCAAGTGATCTACCCTTGAGCAGGTTGAAGTTTGGGTAACACCACATGGAGGACCGAACCGGTAAGCGTTGAAAAGCTTTCGGATGACTTGAGGGTAGGGGTGAAAGGCTAATCAAACTTGGAGATAGCTCGTACTCCCCGAAATGCATTTAGGTGCAGCGTCGAGTAAAGTTTATAAGAGGTAGAGCGACTGATTGGATGCGAGGGTTTCACCGCCTATCAAGTCCTGATAAACTCCGAATGCTTATAAATGTTTCTCGGCAGTGAGGGCATGGGTGCTAAGGTCCATGTCCGAGAGGAAAAGAATCCGGACCATCAGCTAAGGTCCCGAAATATATGCTAAGTTGAATTAACGAAGTCTGACTGCAGCGACAGCTAGGATGTTGGCTTGGAAGCAGCCATTCATTTAAAGAGTGCGTAACAGCTCACTAGTCGAGCGGTCGGGCGTGGATAATAATCGGGCATAAAGCATATTACCGAAGCTATGGATGTAGTAATACGTGGTAGGGGAGCATTCCTGTCAGCGTCGAAGGTTTGAGGTAACTCACACTGGAGCGTCAGGAAAAGCAAATGTAGGTATAAGTAACGATAATGCGGGCGAGAAACCCGCACGCCGGAAGACTAAGGCTTCCTGATCAACGCTAATCGGATCAGGGTTAGTCGGGACCTAAGGTATAGCCTAAAGGCGAAGCCGATGGACGAACAGGTTAATATTCCTGTACTGCTTGTAAGAGCGATGTGGCGACGAAGGAGTGACAATCCTGCCAGCTGACGGAATAGCTGGTTGAAGGGTGTAGATGTTGATATCTGTAGGCAAATCCGCAGATTGAGTCGAACCTGAAAGTACCGGGCGTACTTGTACAATCGGATATGGATGTAATCAGACTTCCAAGAAAACCCGCTAAGCATATTTTACAAGCACCCGTACCACAAACGGACACACGTGGTCAAGTATAGCGTACTAAGGCGCTCGAGTGATTCACAGCTAAGGAACTAGGCAAAATAGCCCCGTAACTTCGGGAAAAGGGGCGCCTCCTCGCGGGAGCGAGAGGCCGCAGAGAAATGGCCCAGGCGACTGTTTAACAAAAACATAGGGCTTTGCCAAATCGAAAGATGAAGTATAAGGCCTGACACCTGCCCGGTGCTGGAAGGTTAAGAGGAGAGCTTAGCGGCAACGCGAAGGCTCGAATTGAAGCCCCAGTAAACGGCGGCCGTAACTATAACGGTCCTAAGGTAGCGAAATTCCTTGTCGGGTAAGTTCCGACCTGCACGAATGGTGTAACGATCTGGGTACTGTCTCAGCTGTGAGCTCGGTGAAATTGTAGTATCGGTGAAGATGCCGATTACCCGCAACGGGACGGAAAGACCCCGTGAACCTTTACTGCAACTTTACATTGAATTTGGGTAACTGATGTGTAGGATAGGCCGGAGACAGAGAAGCAGGCACGCCAGTGTTTGTGGAGTCATCCTTGAAATACGGCCCTTCCGTTATTTGAGTTCTAACCCGCGGCTGCGGGGACACTGTATGGTGGGTAGTTTGACTGGGGTGGTCGCCTCCAAAAGTGTAACGGAGGCTTCCAAAGGTGCGCTCAGGCCGATTGGTAACCGGTCGTAGAGTATAATGGTATAAGCGCGCTTGACTGAGAGACCGACAAGTCGATCAGGTAGGAAACTAGGGCATAGTGATCCGGTGGTTCCGCATGGAAGGGCCATCGCTCAAAGGATAAAAGGTACTCCGGGGATAACAGGCTGATCATTCCCAAGAGCTCATATCGACGGAATGGTTTGGCACCTCGATGTCGGCTCGTCACATCCTGGGGCTGGAGAAGGTCCCAAGGGTTGGGCTGTTCGCCCATTAAAGTGGCACGCGAGCTGGGTTCAGAACGTCGTGAGACAGTTCGGTCCCTATCTGTTGTGGGCGCAGGAAATTTGAGGAGCTCTGACACTAGTACGAGAGGACCGTGTTGGACGAACCGCTGGTCAATGAGTTGTTCCGCCAGGGGCACTGCTCAGTAGCTACGTTCGGTTTGGATAAGCGCTGAAAGCATCTAAGCGCGAAGCCATCTTCAAGATTAGATTTCCATTGAGGGTCGTCATAGACGATGACGTTGATAGGTTACAGGTGTACAACAGAGATGTATAGCCGAGTAATACTAATCGCCCGATAGCTTTTTTAACCCGTCTATTCGGGTATTGTTCATAGCTTTTGAAGTTTGTTGCTTTGAAGGTTTCTGTGCGATATGTCTATCCTATTTTAGGTGGTTATAGCGACAGGGTTCCACCTCTTCCCATTCCGAACAGAGAAGTTAAGCCTGTCCACGTCGATGGTACTGCGTAAGCGGGAGAGTAGATAGCTGCCGTTTTTTCGAAAAGTCCTC
>BDEJ01000016.1 GCA_001653155.1 Porphyromonadaceae bacterium H1 | reverse complement strand
AGGGAGAGTATGTAGATGCCTTGAGGCAGTCCGTCGAGGCTTATTTCGGCTTCTTTTCCCTGTAGGGGTAAATCCCGGAGGGCATGTCCCTCGAGGCTGCCGATGCGCAGCCGCTGCAGCGCCTCGGGTGCGCTGATCAGCAGGCTGCCTCCCCGGCGCTGCATCCGGGGCCGGAAGTCTTCGCGCAGCGGAGAACTGTCACCCGTTTTTTCAAAATCGCCCGTATAGGGGCTGCGGTATAAATTTTTACTCGTTAAAGCATAGCCCAAATTCCCGGTCGGGAAACTTAAATTACAGCTTGAAGATTCATGCGGGAAAGGCTTATCTTCGTCTTTATCTTTCTTCCATGACTTCCCGGCATCTTGTGTTTTATAAATGAAGGCAGACCATGCTCCGCTCGGAGCGGTTGAATAAGATAAAATGTAAGCATTCTCCGGATCCCGGAAGCATACATCTGTGATATTCCGCATATCTATATCTATTTCATAGAGGGCGCTTGTCGTCTTTGTCCAGCGGGAGGGAGTTTCGCATTGAAAAATCAGTAGCTCTTTTTTACTTTTTTTAGTACAAAACAAGTAGAGCCTGTCCTCTGTAGCTTGGAATTTCGTAAAATGATAGTCGCCGTATCCGGGCAAGTTGGCTGTTATGTCCTGCCAGTTGCTGCCTCCGTCTTCCGAAACCCAAACTTGATTCCATGAAGCATAGTAGCAACGCTTCCGGTAGTAACAGAAGGCATTGGATATGTTTTCTTCGGGTAATGTTTTGGGAATCCAGTTGTTTCCTTTATCCGGCGAGTAGAGCAGGAGATTATTAGAGCCACAGATCCAGAGCTGTTGTTCTCCGTCGCTTTGGATGGTTCTAAAGTCGACGGATACTCCCGGATTTAATACCTGCCAACTGTCTCCTCCGTTTTCGGTTTTCAAAATCACGCCTTTTCTTCCTACGATAAATCCGGTCTTGAAATCCCAAAAAAGGATATCATACAGTATTCTTTTGTCTTTATCCGGGACTTGTTCTTCCCAGCTTATACCGGCGTTCGTGGAACGCTTTATAACCCCATGGTTGTCTATTACAAATACGCTGTCTTTTCCGAAAGCACATACTTTTTTGTAGAAATGATGACTACTCCCCAAACTTGCTATGCGCTCCCAGTTTTTTGTTGTTTTTTGCGCTTGTGCACCGAGGGCTACTAAGCAAAGACTCAAAATACATATTTTAGTTTTCATGATAGCGGTGTTTTTTTAAGTTGTTTATTCGGTTAATATCATACGTTTCACATCAACTTCCTGTCCGTCGGCAATCAGTCCGTAGAGGTAGATACCGGGCCGAAACTCGGATGCAGAGAGATTGAGCGCTGCCTGCCCCCGTTCGTTCAGGACGATTTGCCTGAGTTGCTTGCCTTGCAGGTCGTAGATGCAGAGCAGGGCGTTGCCCACCGTTTCGGGCTATTGAATGTGTTTTGAGGTATATTAATGGTCTTGTTTTATTTCAAGTTCACTTCCGCTTTGCACTTCAAAATCACTCTCAATGATGGTTGTGCCTTTAGCTTCAAGCGTTAATTTAGCACCATTGGTAACGCTGACGTTGTGCACGTTGATATCGCTACAAGAAGTTACAGTTGTATTTGTCGTTATTGTTTGATTACTGAAATTAACAGGACTGGAGCAAGCAGCCTGGACGGCTGCATGCGCATCAATTAAGCCATACCCATAATGATCATTCCAAGTACCATTTATTCTATTGGGATTATTATTGTGATATATTAGATTTCCTATTTTTTTTGTGTTTTGTTCAATAATATCCCTGACTTCTTGACCTGATAAATTGGGATTTATTTCAAGAATCAATGCTGCAAGTCCAGATACGTGAGGACAAGCCATTGAAGTTCCTGATTTCATCCCTACTGTATTGTTTAACAAAGTCGAATATATATTTTCCCCTGGGGCACATACATCAACATAGTTCCCAACAGAAGAAAAATAAGATAGATTTCCATTGACTCCTATGGAACTGACAGTTAGTATTTCCGGTCTATAGTTTCCAGGGAAAGTAACAGGCCCTCCATTTTGATTACCGGCAGATTTAACAAGGATAGCACCTTTACCATCTCTACCATATAATAGTAAAGAGTCAATGGCCTCTTTAATGTAATCAGATGGATTAGAGCGCCATGAGCAGGAAATAATATCTGCCCCATTCTTCCATGCCCAAGTAATTCCTTCAGCCATATTTCTCTCGTAATTAGCACCAGTGAAACTATTGCTTACAGCCATTAATTTCGCTTTTGGCGCTACTCCTGCAATAAACGAGTTATTAATATTTGCTGCAATGATTCCTGCGCAATGAGTTCCGTGATCACCATATACACTACTAGAAAGCACTTGTGTTTCTGTATCGTAGCTTAGCGAATCAATGTTTGCAGCCAGGTCGGAATGCGTTTTTTCAATACCATTGTCAACAATTGCAATTTTTATTCCCTTACCTGTTGCTTGTTGCCATGCAGAGCATATTGAAATATCAATGTTTGTATGGATATTGTTTTGTAATCCCCATTGCTTTCCAAAATCAGGATCAGAAATACATTCTCTTCCATCATAATTAAAGTCTGCAATTGATGAGGCAAAAAAACCTGTTTCGAAAATACTATTTGCTACATTTAAGGTTGTTTCTTGTGTTTTAGGAGTGATACTTAGAGTGTACCAAAGGGGCATAATTTTGCTTTTCCTTATAATCTTCAATTTATACTTCTTAGCTATGGCATGTAACTTGTCTGTATCTTTTTCTGACTTTAAACGGATATGTAGATAATTTGTCATGATTAGTTCATCGAATTGAGAGTTTTTATATGCTGGTAAAACAATAATATTTTTATCAATCTTATTATATAGCTCAGACTTCAAGTTCTCAATGTCTTTTTTTTCGTCGTAATTTTTTTTCAAATTTATTATTTGTATATCATACGTATTGTCTGGGATTGATTTACTGGTATTTTCCGATATATGCTTTTTCCATATTTTTTCCGAAAGACTTCCTTTCGGAAATAGTACACTGGCTTTATCAGGATTCAATTCAAGATACATTTTTCGACCACAATAGTAATAATAACTATCTTGTGAAGATATTATGGTAAAAAAAATAGTGAATGTGGGTAATAATGCAATGATTCTTTTCATACTTATCAGTATTTGATTGTGGTTGATAAATTGATCTTTTTGTCTGCAGAAAATCTCTTTGTTTTGATAGCCACCAGCCATTGGGTCATAACCTCCATTTGATTACATTCAATATCAATATTCAATTTGATTACGCTCTCCGCTGTTTGTTCCAAGCTTTTCTCTATTCGACGAATGCCGTTATTGGCAACTCCGTAAGCCACAAGCAAAATGTTTTTGTCGAAATCTATTGTCGGATAATCATCTTCGGAACATTCGATGTAATCTCTTAATATTCTTGAGTTATCAATAATGAGTATCTTGCTGTTATCGAATTTCGGATAGTCGTATTCAAGCTCTTTCCATATACATGAACTTTCATCCGGATTATAATCTGTAAACTGAAGTTTAATAGGATAACTTTCCGCTAAATTTTTAATAAGTGAAATTTTTGTATGTGAGGAAAGTTTCTTCACTTGTTTAGCTATAAACCAAGATTTTGTAGGATTTATCGGGTCCGGGTCAGCATCTAAAAAGAGCCGGCAACTATCTTTCGATATCTGCCACAACTGAGACGACAGGTTTTTTATGCCATATTCCGGGATACCACTTGCAATAAGTAGACTCTTCTTGCTGAAGTTTATTTCGGGAATAGAGTTATTTTCTATACATATTACATGTTCTTCCCATTCCTTTAGCGAATTTATAAGGTAAACCGAATCCGGCTGTAAATCAGTAAAACTGCATTTTTGAGGTAATAGATATTCCTCCATGACAAGTTCAAACGGATAATTTTTTTCCCCGATACCGGCATTGCTGCAACTGATCCAGAATATCGGATAAAGCAGGCTTAATAGTTTTATTCTTAATGTCTTCATAATGCGATATTTTGTTTAGTGGATGACAAAGTAAATTATTACATTTTGTTGTGTATAACTCGCTATTTTTTGTTAGCCCCTAAATGAGGCTGAGTTCTTATGATACAGCCTTATTTTATATGTGTTTTGTGCCATTATCAACACATTGAAAAACATGTAAACTAAAATTGTAATTTTAGTTTTCATTGTATTATTTTTTATATATAAAGCTTCCTGTGTAGAGTGTCTTGTTGTTTCTTGCTGTGATTTTATAAAAATAAACTCCATTCTTCAATGTATTAATCTGCAAGGATGATTTATTGCTAATGTCGGAAAGAAATAACTCTCCACCCATAGAGTCGTATACAAAGAGTTTTTTTCCTTGATTATCATCAAATGAAAAATAGAAAGTATTGTTGCAATAGCTGACAAGATTTTTCGAATTAACATTGTTTACTGCCATATCAGCTTTTTCACACGACTCGCAAGTACGGAATTTTATGTTTTTATAGATAAGTATATCTTTTTTCTTAAAACAGAGTAGCTCTGTTTTATCTCCATTCGGAGGTTGCTCGAACATGTGAGAAAAAAATCCGGATTGAGAACCGATACCCTTGATGATGGCATCAGGAGCTAAGATATAATCGTAGTAATTCCCATCCTCAAGTCGTACTTTGTCTATTTCTGTTATTTTTTCCGTTAAGACTGCATATTCTTCGGAAAAATGAGGTTGGAAGTAGAGTGTTTTCCCTATTGCCCAATCGAAATCATAGGTCAATTTTTCTTTTTCTATGTCGAAAAAATAAACAAATACTTTTTTCTCCGACTCACGTAGTGCGGAAAATGGAGTCCCATCGCGAAATATTTTCTTGTAAGAGACGGAATTTATCACAGTATCACCATCTATGAAATATCTGTTAATGCGGCAGTAACTTCCATCAATCGAGTTAGTCGTTACTTCCGTCCATGATGTGTTTGTCGGTAAATACGGACTGCTTTCATTCGATTGTCCATAGCTCGAAAGATAAAAAAGGCCAGAAAAAAGCGCTATTAATTTCTTGTTCATATTTTCTTTCTTCTATTCGGTTAATATCATACGTTTCACATCAATTTCCTGTCCGTCGGCAATCAATCCGTAGAGGTAGATGCCGGGCCGGAACTCGGATGCCGAGAGACTGAGCGCTGCCTGCCCCCGTTCGTTCAGTACGATTTGCCTGAGTTGCTTGCCTTGCAGGTCGTAGATGCAGAGCAGGGCGCTGCCCACCGTTTCGGGCAGGTAGTAACGTATTTCCGTTGCTTGCGAAAAGGGATTGGGCGTATTTTGATAGAGTGCGGCTTCGCGGAGGTCGGAGGAGCCGTCCGGTTCTTCGGCGTTATCGGCTTTAGCCGCGGCTTTCGTCCGGGGGAGGCCGGGAGCTCTTCCTTCCAGATAGCGGATTCTGTTGTTCAAGGCCCGTATCTGCTCTTGTTGCTTTTGTACGGCTTTCACCAGCAGGGGGATAAACTCCAAGGGCTTAAGCATCAGCAAGCCGCTGTTTTCGTCTTTTTTTACCAATTCGGGATATATTTTTGCAACCTCCTGGGCTATGAATCCTTTTTTAGCTTCTTCCTGCACTGTACTTCGGAATCTCATCGTACTTCCGTCGCTTTTGGCGATGTTGAGGGAATCCACAAAACGGAAGGAAACCGGACTCAGTCGTAAAAAGCGATTCATGTCAAAATCAAGTTTCCGGATGCTGTGTTTGAGTTTTGCATCCGAGAAGTTGACTAAGTTTTCTGAGAAATATAGATTGTTGAAAAAACCTTCATACCAGGGATTTATCGCACCTAACGAAGAACTGTGAGAAGGATTGGTACTATTGGGAGGAAAGATAAGGTTGTTCTCGCGAGGAGATATGTCTACCCCATATACGTTTGAATGGGAACTTTTAAGATAAAAACTTATTTCGACATAATTGGGTCGATATTCCGTTCCTCTGAAATGAAAGGTATTCCCCTCCCAGGTTGTGCTTCGGGGGTTCTGGATAAGATCCGACGTGCCGATGCCGATATTTCCATCGCCGGTTACGCGTATTTGTGCAAGGTTCAGAGCCGGGAGACTGCATAAAAAGACTGTAGTAAAAATAAATTTTTTCATAGGAGTTATAATTTTTGAATGTATTCCGGATTGTTTTTCGATGAAAAAAGAGAAGCTCCCCGGCAGGGAGGAGAGCCCTCCGGGGAACTTCATATTGTTTTTAGGCTTTCGCTTTCCGTTTACCGGGAGCTTTGCGTTCTTCTTTCTTCTTCAGTCCGAGGCTTTGCAGCTCGTTGGAGTTGCTTCCGAACTGTGCGCGCACTTGCTCTTTAGCCTCGAGCATCAGATTGTGGAAGCTCTGTTCGGCTGCTACGCAATTGTCGCGTGCAGCTTTGTAAGCCCCTTCCTTACCGGCTTCCTCGCCTTGTAGCGCTGTCATTTCGCTGTAGGCTTCGTCCAGCTTACTGATTTTCAGATTTTCTTTGTGCGGTTGGTAGTTCGAAATGGCCTTCAGTGCGTGAAAGCTGTAAATATCCTTCTCAAGGATATTTTTATTCAATCTTTTGACGTTAGAGTTCATGATCTTAAATTTTTAGAATTTATAGCTATAAGAATGTTTTTTAAGCGCTCTTTGCAATCCGACTTCCGTCTAATCGTAATAGATGGTCGCGTAATCGTAATAGGTGTTTGTCTAATCGTAAGATGCGTCGGTCTAATTCTAATAGGCGTTCGTCTAATCATAATAGATGGTCGTCTAATTTTAATAGACGTTGGTCTAATCGTAATAGATGGTCGTCTAATCGTAATAGATGACTGTCTAATCGTAATAGATGCCGGTTTGGTGGTGATCGACCGCTGTCGGATTAGCAAGTAAGCAGATGGAAACTAAAGAGTGGCTCTGGTGGCCGAGTTACTTAGTGGTTTGCTGTTCTGGGTCTGTCGGGCAGGCCTTTACAGGCTCAGCGTGGCGGTGGTGACTCCCGTTTATCCTGCCGGGAGCCGGGCCTTATAAAGGCGCGGGCAAGGTGACGGAATGTTTTCATACCCTATGGATTAAAATTAATGGCTGCAAGTTAGTCAATTTATTTTAAGAAACAAAGTAAATAATGATATATATATTGAATATTTTTTCTGTTTTTCCGGCTGTTTGTTTTTGGGAGAGTTTACAACAAGGGGACAAGCCGCTGCCTTAGCCCTTGTTTACGAGAGTTTGAAGACTGAACTTGTCCTGCCGGGGCTAAGAAGTCGAACCGGAAAGAGAGGGCTTGCCGTATTTTCGAGTTCCGGCATACACGAGCCAAACACTACCCATAGGTATTTTTTTAGTATCATCATAGTATGTTTAATTTATTAATTAATTAATTATTGCTAACACGTAATCGTAAATCGAAACGTCCTTCCGTAATGCTTCGAACGATGCTGCTGTCGCTTCCACCGAATTCGATGGATTTATCGGAACAAATGCCATCGAAGCGGAAACGTCCGCTTACGATTTTACTTACGGTGTCGAATTTACTTAAATAGACTTCTCCTCCCTCCAGCGTACGGTATAAGTAACAGTATTCTATGGATGATGTTATTGGGGTGTATTCTGCCTTTTTAATGGGTTGTGGGGTCTGTAGTTTCGGGTTTGAAACCACAATTAACATTATGCCAGTGTCATCCAATTGGACGTTTTTATACGCCCTGAGACTTCCGTCGGCATTTATATACCCATAAGCGTGTATGGCTAGGATGTCCGATTTTAGGGCATAATTAGCAGATAGCGGAATGTCCATGAAGGGGGCAAAATACCCTCCGAAAAACATTTTTCCGTCGATGTAGCATCCTAGAGTATGGGCTCCCTCTTGTGTTTCGGGCGGCAGTCGGGAGAAGTCCAGTTTGGGAAAGAGCAGGTCGCAGGAGCTGAGGAGGGAGAGCAGTGCCACGTAGAGGAGCTGATGCCTGCAAATTTGAACTCGGAAGCTTTTCCGTTTAGCTCTCCGGGTTTTTTGCCGTCTGCGGTTTACGATGTCGATTCTCATATTTGAATTTTTAAGTTTGTTGTTGAGAAGAAAGATAAATAAGAATTGTATTCTCTTGAGCATGAAATGGCTCCCTGGGAGGCTTATCCTGATCGGGCTGAGCCGGAGGCGGTTTTTTATTGCCGACTCCCGTTTATCCTGCCGGGAGCCGGGCTTTATAAAGGCGCGGGCAAGGTGGCGGAATGTTTTCATACCCTATGGATTAAAATTAACGGGCGCAAGTTAGTGAATTTATTTTAAAAAACAAAGTAAATTTTAATGTATTTTCGTATGATTTCTTTAGCTTTCGCGGAAAAGAATTTGCTAAAAAGAGGTGAGCTGCATATCGCTGCCGGATTTTTCGCTGCCTCCTCTTTTTTTCTGTTTGAATTGGACTATCTTTGCAGAGTTTTTTTGAGCCTTAAGCAGAGTAAATTATGACAGGAAAAAATACGGATCGGGCTTCGGTGTTGCTTATATTTACAGGGGGGACCATCAGTATGTCGGAAGACCCCGGAACGGGCGCCTTGCAACCTCTTGACTTTGATCGTGTGCAGGCCTTGTTGCCGGAACTTAAGCATACGGGCGTGGCGGTGGACAGTCTGGCCTTCGATCCGCTTATCGACTCTTCGGACATCGATCCGGAGGACTGGCGGCGTCTGGCTCTGACTATCGGCGAACGTTATGCGGACTACGATGGTTTTGTAGTGTTGCACGGCACCGATACGATGGCTTATACTGCCTCGGCCTTGAGTTTCATGCTGGAAAATCTGAGTAAACCGGTTGTTTTTACCGGCTCGCAGTTGCCGGTGGGCATTACCCGTTCCGATGCGAAGGAGAACCTGTTGACGGCCGTAGAGATAGCTGCTGCCCGTGAGAACGGAGCGGCTCTTGTTCCGGAGGTTTGCGTCTTTTTCGAGGACAGCCTCTTCCGGGGCAATCGCACGACCAAAAAGAATGCGGAACATTTCAATGCTTTCGAGTCTTATAATTATCCGCTTTTGGCCAAGGCAGGCGTACACATCAAGTATTTCCGCTCGAATATCCGTTACCCGAAGGAGGGGCTCTCGCTTCGCCTGCGTCTGCGTATGGCGGGCGGAGTGGCTATCCTGAAGCTCTTCCCGGGCATTACTGAAGAGGTGGTAAGCTCCCTGCTGGCTACACCCGGCCTGCGGGCTGTGGTACTCGAGACTTTCGGCGCCGGCAATGCGCCTCGGGCTCCTTGGCTCTTCCGGGCGCTTAGCGAAGCCATCGAGCGCCAAATACTGATTGTGAACAAGACCCAATGTCATACGGGTTCGGTAGAAATGGGGCGCTACGAAACCAGCCTCAACCTGCTTCGGGCAGGCGTAATAAGCGCTTACGATGCAACAACGGAAGCTCTCGTTACGAAACTGATGCACCTCTTAGGGGAATATCCCCTCGAAGAAGTGCGGCGCAGGCTGAGCCTCAGCATCTGCGGTGAAATGACACCCGCCTGAAAAACCACAACAACGAAAGCATGTAAACGAAAAAAAACAAGATGAAAAAAATCCTGCGAATTTGTTTCTGGCTCTTGCCAATTTGTGTGTTAAGCCTTGCTTGTACGCAAGTGAAGACTTACGATATGGCGGATTTCGGTCTGAAACCGGGATGCCCGGATGCAGCCCCTCTCTTTGATAAAGCCCTGCGGCAGATAACCTTGGAGCTGAACGGAGCTCCTGCGGTTTTACGCTTCGAAAAAGGACGTTACGATTTCCGGGAAGAGCAGGCCGTCTTGCGTGAATATTTCATCTCGAACCACGATCAGGATAATCCGAAACGAGTCGGCATGGTCTTGGAGGGCTTGCGCAACCTGACCTTCGACGGAGGAGGAGCGGATTTCGTCTTTCACGGGCGGATGCTCCCGATGGCGCTTATCAACTCGGAAAACTGCCGTCTGCAAAACTTCAGCATCGATTTTGCACAGCCGCATATCGTGCAGGTAAGAGTACGCGAGAACCGAGGAAACGAAGGCATCCGTTTCGAGTTGGATTCCTGCTACAAATACCGCATCGCCGAGGGAGGGCGTCTGGAAATCTTCGATACTTCCTACAGTTTCACTCCTTATACGGGCATTGCTTTCGAAGCTGAGACGAAGCGCGTTCTCTACCGCAGCGGCGACCTGAATTGCGATCTCAGTGGCTTGCGACCGACTGTCGAACCGCGGGTTTTCGATGCCCCGGCTTGGAAAGACGACCGCTTGCCGGAGGCCTGCTTCGTGGCCTTGCGTACTTACGAACGACCGGCTCCGGGTATTTTCCTTTCCGGATGCAAGAATACCCAACTGAAAGATGTCAGCGTGCATTATGCCGAGGGTATGGGTTTGCTTGCTCAGCTTTGCGAGAACGTTTTTCTGGAAGGATTCCGGGTTTGCTTGAAAGGAGCCGACGATCCGCGTTGTTTTACCACGCAGGCCGACGCAACGCACTTCTCCGGCTGTAAAGGCCGTATCGTTTCGCGGGGAGGCCTCTACGAAAATATGATGGACGACGCCATCAATGTGCACGGTACCTACCTCAAGTTGACCCAAGTCCTCGACGACTACAGTGTCGTAGCCAGCTATATGCACAACCAGTCCTGGGGCTTCAAATGGGGGGAGGCCGGCGACTCGGTACAGTTCCTGCGTGCCTCGACGATGGATGTTGTGGGGAAAAGCAATCGCATCCGCTCCATCCGCGCTCAGGATCGTGAGAGCGAACAGGGAGCCAAGTCATTTGTCATTGTCTTTGAGGAGGCGCTCGAAGCTTTGCCGCATCCTTCCGAAGCTATCGGTATCGAGAACCTGACTTGGACTCCCGAAGTGGACTTCTCAGCCAACATCATCCGGAACAACCGGGCGCGGGGGGCGCTCTTCAGTACTCCCAAACCGGTGCTGGTGGCCGAAAATCTCTTCGACCATACTTCGGGATGCGCCGTTTTGCTCTGTGGCGACTGTAACGGTTGGTTCGAAACGGGAGCCTGCCGCGATGTGCTTATTCGCGATAATACTTTCGTGAATGCCCTTACCAGTCTGTATCAGTTTACCAATGCCGTCATTTCCATCTACCCCGAGATACCGAATCTGGCCGGACAGGAAGGCTACTTTCATCGGAACATACGCATTGAGAACAACGTATTCCGAAGTTTCGATGCGCCCATTCTTTATGCCAAATCGGTGGACGGACTCAGCTTCACCGGTAATAAGGTAGAGCTTACGGAAGATTACGAAGCCTTTCACTGGAACCGTCAACCCTTCCTGCTGGAGCGGGTGGCGCGCTTCCGAAAAGAAAATAACGACATGCCCCCCCCCGGAAAACCCTAAGGGGAAAGAGGTTTTGAGAAGGCTTTATTTTGCCGAAACAGAATGTAGAGCTATATCCCTCCCGAAGCCTTGGCTTGAGGAAAAGTTCTTAAGCCAGGAGGAAGTCGAGGCTATCTTGCTCGCTTAGCTCGCGAGCTTCTTCTCCAGCTTTGAAGAGGCGTAGGCTAGGTTTCCCTATCAACCGGAGTTTGCCGTCTTCGAGCCGTAGCATGCTGCCTTCGCGAAGCCCGAGCACGTATACTTCCGGATTTTCGGTGATGAATTCCTGTATGCGCATTTCGCGTGTTTCGCCACCGTGGTTTTTCGGGTGGTCGTCGAGGTAATGCGGGTTTATCTGGAAGGGTACCAGGCCACAGGTCTCAAAACTTGCCGGCTCTGTAATCGGCATATCGTTCGTAGTGCGCAGGCTGGGACAAGCGATGTTCGATCCGGCGCTCCAACCGATGTAGGGGCTTCCTTCGAGGGCTTTCCGGCGGATGATTTCTATAAGCCCCTGTTGCTGTAGCAGACTTACGAGTTTCCAGGTGTTTCCGCCTCCTACGACGATGGCCTGTGCTTCCGCTACGGCCTGTTGCGGATTGTCGAAATGATGGATGCTTCGTACCCGGTGTCCTATTTCGGCAAAACGTTCGTTCACCTTGTTTTCGTAAACTTCGTAGGAGAAAGTTACCGCAGCATAAGGGATGAAAAGGGCTTCTACCGGTTTTTTCCCTAAAAATTTCCGTATTTCTTCTTTGGGGTAATCCAGATAAGCTTCGCCCGGATTGGTGGAGTTGCTGATAAGTAATAGTCTCATTGCTTTTTTTGTTTGTCGGTTTTTATGAATTTATGGATAAGCGGTAGCTCTTGCAGGGGCAAGTCGCGTTTCAGTATCATGGCAACGAAGGCTGCCAGCAGCAAGCTGCGGAATCCGATATTGAGCGGGGCCGAAGGGCTTTCCAAGCCTATGGACACTCCGTAGAGGATTGTTGCTGCGAGCGTATAGAGCCCGATGGATTTCAGATCGTAAGCTACGGCCATGTGCCTTTGTCCCCAAAAGTAGGATACGAACATCATAGTCGAATAGCAAAGGAAGGATGCCCATGCCGAGGCCATATAGCCGTAAAGCGGGACGAAAACGATATTTACCGCGAGGGTGATGAGCAGGCCTAAAATCGAAAGCCAAGCGCCGTACATGGTTTTATCCGTCAGTTTGTACCAAAGCGACAAGTTAAAAAATATGCCTTGAAAAATGTAAGACATGAGTACCACGGGAACTACCTTCAGTCCTTCCCAGTAGTCGCTACGAATCAGGTATTTCAGTAAATCGAGGTAGAAGGTCATTCCCAAAAAGATAAGCAGGGAGAAGATGACAAAAAACTTCATCGCATCGGCGTATGCGGAGAGGCTGTTTTTGTCTTTATGCCGGGCAAAGATGAAGGGCTCGTAGGCGTAGCGGAAGGCTTGTGTGAACATCATCATGACCATGGCTATCTTGAAACAAGCCCCGTAGATGCCCAGCTGTGTTGTGGCTTCGGCTTTATCTTCGATCAGGAAGGGGAAGATGATTTTATCCACCGTTTGGTTCATGATGCCGGCGATACCCAATACCAGTAAGGGGAGGGAGTAGCGCAGTATGTTTTTGAGCAGTGTTGCATCGAAACGGAAGCGGATGTTTGCGAAAGGCAGTACGCAGAGGGTTTGTAAGGCCGTGGATAAGATGTTGGCAACAAAAACATAGCCTACGCCGTATTCCGGCCGGTAAAACCAATCCACCCAAGCCGGATACTCTTGCATCAGCCAAGGACAGAGGAGAAAGAAAAAGAGATTAAAGAAGACATTCAGAATGATGTACAGTAACTTCAGTCCGGCGAATTTGAGCGCTTGCGAACGAAAACGCAGGTAGGCAAAGGGTATGGAAGCAAAGGCATCCATCGCAACCACCACGCCTAACATGGCAATAAATTCCGCGTGATTCGCATATCCCATGTGCTCGGCTATGGATCCGGAAAAGAAGATGCAACATAAGGCAAAGAGCAGGGAGGTGCTTCCTACCGAGGTTAGTGTAACGCCATATACCTTGTCCGTTTCCGCTTTGTTTTTATTCGCAAAACGGAAGAAGCCTGTTTCCATGCCGTAGGTGAGAATCACCACGAGAAAGGCCGTCCAAGCGTAGAGGTTGGTTACGATGCCGTAGTCGGCCGAGCTTTCGAGCACAAAAGTGTAAAAAGGGACGAGGCACCAGTTGATGAACTTGCCTACGATGCTGCTCAGACCGTAGATGGCCGTTTCTTTTGCCAGTGATTTCAAGGGTTTTTCCGCCATGGCAGCTTCTTTTTTATGCTTTGGATTATTGTTGTCAAACAGTCTGAACTCTTATCCGCTTCGTAGTCTTCTGCCTGGGCGAATCCTCCTTCGATAAGTATTGCGAAGGCTTTTTCCACATCTCTTTCCGCCGGCTGGATCTTGTAAGCTCCGCCGGCTTGGGTATAAGCTTCCAGAGGGCTGTATAGGTCGTTTACGATACAAGACAACCCGACTACCTTCGGAAGCGACTTTGCCGGTTGACAATCATTTATATTGCTGAAAGTTCTAAGGCTTACGAGTGTCATGCTCTTTTGTGTTTTTTGTACTTTATTCTAAAAAAGGCTTCCCTGTTCGCTGATGCGTGTTTTACCCAAGTGACGGTAGGCCAATTCGGTTGCTTCACGCCCTCGTGGTGTTCGTTTCATAAAGCCTTCCTTTATCAGAAAAGGCTCGTAGACTTCTTCGAGTGTACCGGCATCTTCACCCAAGGCCGTCGCAATCGTATTCAAGCCTACCGGCCCTCCCTGAAACTTATCGATGATGGTAGTGAGTATTTTGTTGTCGATTTCGTCCAAGCCGTATTTATCGATATTGAGGGCCTCGAGGGCATAACAGGCGATCGCTAAGTCGATGAAGCCGTTGCCTTTTACCTGTGCAAAGTCGCGCACCCTGCGCAGCAAGGCATTGGCAATACGGGGTGTCCCACGGCTGCGGCCTGCTATTTCGCGGGCTGCCTGCTCGTCGCAGCCTACTTCGAGCAAGCCTGCCGAGCGCTTGATGATTTGCGTTATAATCTTGGTGTCGTAGTATTCAAAATGGCAATTGATGCCGAAACGTGCACGCAAAGGGCTGGTAAGCAAGCCGCTTCGAGTGGTGGCGCCTATCAGGGTGAAGGGGTTCAACTCCAGCTGGATGGATCGTGCGCTGGGACCTTTGTCTATCATGATGTCGATGCGGTAATCTTCCATCGCCGAGTAGAGATATTCCTCCACAATGGGGCTGAGGCGGTGTATTTCATCGATGAAAAGCACGTCGTTTGTTTCGAGGCCGGTAAGCAGGCCAGCCAGGTCACCGGGTTTGTCGAGTACGGGGCCCGAGGTAACTTTAAAGCCGACGTTCAGCTCATTGGCTATGATGTTCGACAGGGTTGTTTTTCCCAAACCCGGAGGGCCGTGTAACAGGCAGTGGTCGAGCGATTCGCCGCGCATCCGTGCCGCCTGTACGAATATCTTGAGGTTTTCAACGATTTTTGCCTGTCCGTTGAAGTCCTGAAAGCTCAAAGGGCGCAAGGCGTTCTCGAAGTCTTTCTCCCCACTGCGGTTGTTGCGTATGTCAAATGCTTCTTCCATCATCTTTTTATTTGGTCAGGTTTCGGAACACTTCCTCCATACTTTGTTCCTTGGTTTTCAAAGTCAGGATTTTATTTCCTGTGCTCACAGCCCAATCGAACACGGTAGCGCGAATATCCGATCCGGCTGTTATTTCGAATGATTTTTCGTTTGCGGCATGCAGCAGGGAGCGAATCCCTGAAATGCTTTGCAGTGAAGCCTTTTCTGGAGTTTCGGCAAACTCCACCTCGAAACGGAAGCATGCTTCTTCGAAAGTTGTTCTTTCCGACAAGTCTGTGTAATCGGCTACGATCTCTCCTTGATTGATAACGATTACCCGGTTGCAGATAGCTTTAATCTCCTGCATGATGTGCGTGCTCAGCAGTACGGTACGTTCCTTCCCCAAGTTTCGAATCAGCATCCGTATTTCGTCCAGCTGGTTCGGATCGAGTCCGGTTGTAGGTTCGTCCAGTATGAGAACGTTGGGGTCGGGGATAAGGGCCTGAGCCAAACCCACTCGTTGACGATAACCTTTGGAAAGCTGTCTTATTTTCTTTTTGTATTCGGGGAGCAGCCCCACCTGCTCGATTACCGCTCCGATGCGTTCTTTTTTGTGTTTTATGTCGTAGCTTGAAGCAACAAAGTGGAGGTATTCTTTCACATACATGTCCGTGTAGAGAGGGTTCTGCTCGGGCAGGTAGCCTATCAGACTTTTGGTTTTTAAGGGGTTATCCCGTACTTCCCAGCCACAAACTCTCACCGAACCGCTGTCGTAAGCTAAGGCTCCGGCTATGATTTTCATCGTGGTGGTCTTGCCGGCTCCGTTAGGTCCGAGAAAGCCTACTACTTCGCCCGCAGCTATTTCGAAAGCGATGTTCTTTAGAACCTTTTGTGTCCCGTATGTTTTACTGAGCTTGGAAATCTGTATCGACATCTGTAATCCGGCTTGATGAGGTTGTTCTGAGCTTTATAATAATTAAAACGTTTGATGGGGCTGTATTATGCGGCTGTTTTCCCTTTTTTAGCTTTCAGTAGGAAAACCCCGGCTGACAACAGGATGTACCAAGTGATAACGGGTGCTAAGGCATCTTTTTGTAAAATGGCTATCAATGCGATGCATCCTATTAGAAATACATATTGCACCGAGCTGCTTTGCCAGGAGAGTTCTGTCAGTTTCAGCGAAAACATCGGTAGAGGGGATATCAGAAGCAGGGAGAAAAGTAAAATCAAAGCCAACAGCATCCACGGATTCTCAATCAGGAAAGCGGAATACGACAAGGCCATCCCCGCCCAAAACAAGGCATTGGCCGGAACAGCCAAACCTATGAAGGAGCTCGTTTGTCTCTCGTCGAGGTTGAACATACCCAATCGCAAGGCCGAGAATACCGGAATGAGAAAGGCCAGAAATTTCCAGTAGGAGCCGGGAAGCCCTTCTTCGAGCAGCGAGAATGTCAATGCGCCGGGTGCCAAACCGAAACTGATCACATCGGCCAGCGAGTCCAGCTCTTTTCCTAATGCCGAATAGGCTTTTAACGCCCGTGCCACCAATCCGTCGAGGAAATCGAAAAGCCCCGAAAGCAAAATGGCAAGGGTTGCTCCTTCGTATTGCCCCTTAAAGGCAAACCACACGGCGATGCAACCGGAAAACAGATTTAAACAGGTTATGGTATTGGGTAGTTGCTTTGTCATTTTTTTATACATACTGTGCTTGATATTAAAAATCTCTTTGTTTACTGTCCATAATGATGGTTACCGGCCCATCGTTCACTAAGGCTATTTGCATATCGGCTCCAAAGACTCCCGTAGCAACCGGCTTCCCTGTTTTTTGGCTTAGCTCTTCACAAAAGCTTCTATATATGGGTATCGCAAAGTCCGGCTTAGAAGCCCGGATGTAGGAAGGGCGGTTGCCCTTTCGAGTGCAGGCGTATAAGGTGAATTGGCTTACCACCAAGACCTCCGCCCCGGTATCGACTAAGGAGCGATTCATTACTCCCTGCTCGTCGTCAAAAATACGCAGTTTGGCGATTTTGCTCGTTAGCCAGTCGATATCGTCCGCCCGGTCGGCATCCTCGATGCCCAAAAGTATGAGCATGCCTCTTCCGATTTTAGTACTCAAGGCTCCGTTTACGGAAACGGAGGCTTCTTTTACCCGTTGAATGACGATACGCATGGTTTTATTTTTTTGCTAACTCTATCGACAGGAAATGTTCCAATTCTTCGGGTTTTACCTTGGAACTGAGTTTGCCGCCTATCGACCAGGATATTTGTCCGTTCTCTTCCGATACGACAATGGCTATGGCATCCGACTGTTCCGTTATTCCCAGCGCTGCTCTGTGGCGCAGGCCTTTGCTTTTGGGAATTTCCTGATTTCGTGAAACGGGAAGTACGCAACCGGCTGCTTTCAGGCGGTCTTTGTGTACGATAAGCGCCCCGTCGTGGAGCGGGCTGTTTTTGAAAAATATATTTTCTATCAGGCGGGAGTTGATTTTTGCATCGATCGTCTCGCCCGACTGTGCGTAAAAATCCAGATCGTTGTTGCGAGCGATAACGATTAAAGCGCCCGTATGTTGTTTGGACATGTTCCGGCAGGCCAGTACGATCTGTACCAACTCGAAATCGGTTTTCTCCTGTTCCCTTTTCCCATTTCCGAAAATCTGCTTGATGAGATTGATGACTCCGAAATGCCGCTGTGATCCGAGTCTTGAAAAGAAGCGTCGTATCTCATCTTGAAAAAGAACGATCAGGGCAAAGGCTCCGACGTTGATGAGCATATCGAAAATGCTTCCCAGCAATTCCATGTGAAATACATGCGTAACGAGGAACCAAATGAAAATAAAAGTCAGAATACCGACAAAAACACTGGATGCTCCGGTTTTCTTAAGCAGTCGAAATGCTTGATACAGGAGGATGGCAACCAGAAAAATATCTACAACATCCTTGAAGCCTATGTGGAAGACCATGCCAATTGAATTTTACTGTTTTACGCCTGATACGTTTGCGTATATATTTTTACTGCCTGAACGGCTTCTTTTACATCGTGAACGCGGAGTATGGAGGCTCCACCGGCCAAGGCCAGCATATGGGCTGCCGTAGTACCGTTTAGAGCTTCATCGGCATTTACATTCAGCAGCTTTTGAATCATCGATTTCCGAGAGATGCCTACCAGAATCGGAGCTTCCAGTTCCCGGAACACGGCGAGTTCCTTCAGCAGCAGGTAGTTTTGTTCCAAAGTCTTGGCAAAACCGAAACCGGGATCCACTATCACGTCGTGCACGCCCAATGCCCGCAAATTTACCAGTTTCTGCTGTAAATCCTGCAGAACTTCCACCACGACGTCTTCGTACCGGGTTTTCTCCTGCATGTTTTGGGGCGTACCGCGCATGTGCATCAATACGTAAGCTGCTTTCGTACTTGCCATCGTTTCGAACATCCTTTCGTCCAAACTGCCACCGCTTACATCGTTGATGATGGCTACCGGATAATGCTTCAGCACTTCCGAAGCTACCTGCGAACGAAAAGTGTCAACGGAAATAATAAGATCCGGAAATTCGCGACAAATACTTTCCAAGGCTCGCGATACCCGTTTTATTTCTTCTTCCGTGGATACAAAATCAGCCGACGGACGGGTTGAATAGCCTCCGACGTCTATTATGCCGGCCCCTTCGGATAGAATCCGCTCTACGCATTTCAATACGGCTTGCTCCTCTCGAACCCGACTGGCTCCATAGAAAGAATCGGGTGTAACGTTAACGATACCCATCACTTGAGGGCTTGTTAAGTCCAATAGACGGCCGTTTATATGTAATAAATCAGACATTTAAGCTTTAAACTACAGGAAGCAACTCCGAGGAGCCGCCTTCTCTTTAAATTTGCAAGCACAAAAATAAAAAAATAATATCGATGCCGAAATTTGCTTGTATTGAAAAGATCAAAATGGAAGCAAAGAATCCCATGTGAAAAAATCCGACTTTCCCCCTTTCGGGAACAGGCATAGAAGCTATCCTCAGCAGGGATTTTAAATTTTTTTGATTTTCTCACAATAATGCGTTGCGGAAAAGCGTTTAGGTAAATGCTAAAATTATTTCTATCAAGAAAAAATTTATCAAAAAAAAATACTACTTTTGTCGCATTATTCCTAAACACACAACAAAATTTGTTTTTTTATGAAGCCAAAAAATGTCGTGAAGTTCTTAATGATGGGTGGAATCTTTGCCGCTTTCCTCTCATGCTCAGGATCTTCTTCAAAAACGCATTCGCCTGTAACCGGGTGGAAATACAACGATAAGAATGGTACCGGATTTACCGTAAGCGAAGGAGTAAAAACCAAAGTTCCCCCCGGTATGGTGGCCATTGAGGGTGGTTCTTACACCATCGGAGAACGTAGCGAATATATCACTGTTTCTCGAAATAATCAGAGAAGGCGTGTTACCGTGCGTTCTTTTTACATGGATCAGTACGAAATACGGAATGTCGATTGGCGCGAATACACTTCGTGGATGGAGGTTGTTTTCGCTAAAGTGGCCCCTACTTTGGTTGAAAAATCCCGGCCCGACGAAACCGTTTGGCGTGAGGAAATGGCTTACAACGAACCTTACATTGCCTATTACTTTTCGCACCCCTCTTACAACGACTATCCCATCGTAGGTGTTACCTGGGAGCAAGCCATGGATTATTGTGCATGGCGTACCGACCGTGTAAACGAATTGGCGCTCATCAACGCTGGAATTATCCAGCGTCCTAACTTTGCATCGCTGAAGGAGCAGACGAGCCTTGATACAATTGCGAATTCTTTTGTCTTCAATACACAGAAATACCTGCAGCAATCTACCTATCAACCTCAATCCGACGGACGCGGCAAGAAAACAATTTTTGGCGAAGATCGAAAGGTAAGCATGAGCGATGGTATTCTCTTTTCCGATTTCCGCTTACCGACCGAGGCCGAGTGGGAGTTTGCCGCCTACGGTGTAAAGGCTTCGGACGAAAACCATGGACTGGTGCATGAAAATCAGGTCTTCCCATGGAAGGGTTCTCAGGTGCGCAGCTCCTCTAAAAAAGACCGTGGTGTGATTATGGCAAACTTCGTGCGTGGGAGAGGGGATATGATGGGAACCGCCGGCGCTCTGAACGACAAAGCTACCATGACGGCCCCTGTGAATTGGTATCACCCCAATAACTTTGGCCTCTATAATATGGCAGGCAATGTAAACGAATGGGTGCTTGATGTTTATCGGGCAACGACCTTCGAAGATGTGGCCGAATACAACTCTTTCCGCGGAAACATTTACACAAAACCTGTGGTAGATCAGGTGGACGAAATCGGAAATAAGCTTTATAAAGTGGATTCGCTTGGTAGATTGGAAAAAGAAGCTTTGGTGAACGGAGATAAGCGCAGCTTTAAAGACGGCGATCCTATGTCTCAGATTCTTACAGACTTCCCCCTGCTTACGGATACTACGCATTTGGCTACTTTGATGAATAGAAACGTCAATATCGACCCCACAGACGTGCTTGCTCCTAAAATTACAGACAAGACCCGTGTGTATAAAGGCGGATCCTGGAAAGATCGTATATATTGGCTTAACCCATCTTCGCGTCGCTATATGGATCAGGATAAAGCCACGAACGATATTGGCTTCCGCTGTGCGATGAGTATGATTGGCGAATCGGATATTTGACCGTGTTTTTAGAATAAGTAAATTAAAAATTCAGCAAAGAAAGAGTTGTCTTGAAAACGAGACAACTCTTTCTTTTTTTCGACCATCCGGATTCCTTCGATTGCCTCCAAGCTCTCTTTGCAATGTTGCTACAAGGAGTGATTTCTCATTCCGAAGCTCATTGATGATTGATTGCTATATTGTTTCGGATAAAAAATTGATTTAATAGGAATTAGTAAACCCTTAAACGTTAAATCAAGAATTAGCTCTGTTTTTTGTTTGCCTGTTAGGAAAAACTTGTTTATTTTTGTTTGCTTTTGTGAGGGAATTTCCTTGAAATCGCTCTGTTTTTATATAACCAATTTTTATAGCAAATATGAAAAAAATTACCACAGTAACTTTTCTTTTTTTATCAGTATTTCTTTTTTCAAAGTATGCGAGCCTGCATGCGGATGTTTACAGCCATACTTTCGACCGGAAAACTTGGGATGCATTCGGTGAGCAAGACCTGAGTGGTGTAAGCTGGAAAGCACAAGGCGAGGTAGGTAAATATTTTGGATATGATAAGAAAAAGGGTCAACAGTTCGGCTCTAAGGCTGATCCGGAAATGGAGCTGACACTCTCAACTTCCGGTATCACCGGTACAATTGCTTCTGTCAAAGTTTCTACTTCCGGCTATTCCGGGATTCAGGCGAATGTTTCTGTTTCGGTAGGAGGGGTAGCTTTCGATCCGGCTTCTCAAAGTTTGACTACCAAGAATGCGGAGTATGCTTTCAGCGGTTCGGCTGCCGGAGAAATTAAAATTTTTTGGAAACAGACTGTGGGGAAAGGTCTGTGTGTAAAAAAGATTGAAGTTGAGTATGCAGCCTCTGGTGCGACAGCAACTGTTGCGCCTTTATTCTCACCTAAAGGAGGAACCTACACGACGCCTCAAAGCGTAAGTTTGACTTCGGCTACCGAGAATGCTAAAATTTATTATACTCTTAACGGCGACGAGCCCAGTTCGGCAAGCACGCCTTACACGGGGGCTATTAAGGTGAATGCTACAACCAACATCAAAGCTATTGCCTACGACAGCAGCAATGCCAATCCCAGTGCAGTGGTAAGCCAAGATTACGTTATCGTATCGCTCAAGGGAGAAGGAACAAAAGAGAAACCTTTCAGTGTGGCAGATGTGAAGCTGGCTAACAACTCTCTGGGTGACGAACCGAAATGGGTGCAAGGCTATATCCTGGGTGTGCCTTATGAGGGAGCTGACGGAAACCTGACGGCTGTTGACCTTGAGGCTCCTTTTGATTCCAATACGGCTTTAATTCTCGCCGACGATCCTGCCGAGAAAGATTTAAAGAAGATGATTCCCGTACAGCTTCCGGTAGGAGACTTGCGCAGTAAATTGAACCTGAAAGAAAATCCGACACTTGTCGGTCGTCAGTTGGCAGTGAAAGGTGTGCTGACCGGATATTTTGGCGACACTCCCGGTGTAAAGGAAGCTAAAGAATATGTTTTGATGCCGCTAACTTCCCTTCCGGAGCTTGTTGCGACTGCTGCTGTTTGGACCGCTGACGGGAAAATTTACTTCGAAGCTCAGGCCGGCGACCTGCTTGAAATCTATAACGCTGCAGGTCAGCAGTTAGCACTCATACGTGCTGCCGAAGGCCTGAATGTACTGGAGCTTGATGCCTGCGGCCTGCTGCTGGTGAAGATTAACAATCGCATGCAGAAACTCGTTTTGTAATACATTCGAATTTTTTTCTATGAATCGATGACCTACTAAAAGGCTTGCCCCATCCGGCAAGCCTTTTATGGCCTCAAAAAAAATCAATCTCTTGCTGTTTTTTGTGCAGGCTTGTATCTTTTAGTATATTTGTCCCCCCATTTTTGAGAGAACTAACATCGTGAATCAATTTATGAGTCTTTCTACTTCTTTTCGGAAATCTCTGCTTTTTACGTTTTTTGCGGCTTTCTGCCTCTTGGTGCAGGCCCAGCCTAAGCCCGGTTATTACTCAAAGGCCGAAGGCCAATCGCAGGCCGCTCTCAAAACGGCTCTTCACCGCATTATAAAGAACCATACTGACCTAGGATACGATGCCTTGTATGAGGTCTACCGCAGTAGCGATAAGCGGGAGGATGGCAAAGTCTGGGATATGTACTCCAATTGCGACTTTGAACACGGTGGTCGTACTTGTGGACAATACAAGAAGGTTTGTGACTGTTACAACCGCGAGCACTCCATACCGCAAAGCTGGTTCAACAAACGGGAGCCGATGCGGAACGATGCCTTTCACGTTTATCCCACCGACGGGAAGGTAAACAACCAACGGGGGAATGACCCATTCGGAGAGTGTGCCCAGGGTAAGAGTTTGGGTGGAAAAGCCCTTGGTAAATCAGGCCGATCGACTTTTCCGGGTTATTCGGGTAGAGTCTTCGAACCGGTAGATGAGTACAAAGGCGATTTTGCACGTACTTATTTCTATTTTGCAACACGCTACGAAAATATTATGAACTCCATCGGTGGAGCTTCCTTTGCCCGGAATAGCTATCCTTCGATTTCGGAGTGGTCTATTCGTCTTTTCCTGAAGTGGCACCGGCAAGATCCGGTCAGTAAGAAAGAAAAAGACCGGAATAACGCCGTGGAGAAATTTCAACACAACCGGAATCCTTTCATCGACCACCCGGAGCTGGCCGAATACATCTGGGGTGATAAAAAAGGCTTGGTTTGGAACTTGACCTCCGACCTGCCAGAAACCCGAATCGAGTTCAGTTTGAAGCCCAATCCCGTTCGCGACCTGCTCTACGTGGAAACGGCAGAGAGCGAGCTATCTTATGTAATCTACAGCATGAGCGGGCAGGCCTTGCAATCGGGACGCCTCGAGGGGGGAGTCATCTCCGTTTCCGATTTGGAGAACGGTATGTATCTGATTTGCATGCAATCGGGTTTGCGTAAGTCCGTAGGTAAATTTATTATAAGTAAATAAGCGCCATTTAATCATTTTAAAGTTATATGTCACATCGTTTTATTGTCTTTGTCTTTTTGGCTGTTGTTGGAGGGCTTTCCGCACAGGATTCTCTTCAAACGCTACGCAGCAGTTTTCAGAAGGAAAATAGTTTTGAACTGAGCGCTATTGACGAGTCCTCTTCGGATGAGGATGCGGACTTCGGGGGGCAAAACTTCAGTACCCTTGCTACTTTTTCGAGCGATCCCTATCTTTCCGAGATGGGCTTTCAGCTTTCGCCTTTTTACTTTAAACCCCGTGGATACGAAAACATCTATGGTAAGACCTACATCAACGGTGTGGAGTTTAACGGTTTGATACGCGGAGCTTTTCCTTACCCCATCATAGGTGCAATGAACGATGTAACACGCAATACGACAAGTCAGGATTATTTGCAGCCGAGTCTTTTTTCTTTCGGCGATTTGGGTGGCGCTCAGAACTACGATATGCGTGCCGGCAGCTATGCCCGCGGGCGAAAGCTAACCCTTACCTATACAAACCGTAACTACCAACAGCGATTGATGCTTTCGCATCACAGCGGGCTTAACCGGAAGGGTTGGGCTTTCTCGGCTTTGCTCGGAGGGCGTTATGCTTACGAAGGAGTTGTCAAAGGGACTTTCTACCACAATTTCTCTTATTTTCTCGGAGTTGAAAAGCAATGGGCCGACGGCCGGCACAGCCTCTCGTTTTCTACCTTTGGTTCGCCGGTACAGCGGGCACAGCGTTCGGCAACGGTTGCTGAGGTTTACAGTCTTACCGGAGATAATCTTTATAACAGCTATTGGGGCTACATGCCCGACGGAAGCAAGCGCAACCATCGCATCGTTACCAACTATGCTCCCGTTGCCATCCTGTCGCATATCTGGAAGATCGACCGGAATACGAAATTGACGACCGGTATTGCTGCATCCTACAACCGTTACGGAAGCACCGCCCTCAACTGGTTTGGTAATACGGCCGACCCGCGGCCCGATTACTACCGTTACATACCTTCTTACACGGCCAAGACTTACAATACGCTGGATCCGGCTTACCTGCATGATGCGCAGCGTTGGCTCGAAAAGGGACAGGAGCCGGGACGGAGCCAGGTGATGTGGGGCGAAATTTACGAAGCCAACCGCAACAATGCACGCTTGGGCAGCAATAAATCGGCGCTTTACGTTATCGAGGAGCGTCGTAACGACTTGCTGGAGACGAACTTCAACTCTACTTTCGAAAAGCGTTTGAGCAACGATATCATACTCTCGGCCGGTGTGAATGCACGTTACGGTCGTGAAAACTCCTTCGATCTTTTGGCCGACCTGCTGGGAGCAGACTACCTGCTGGACGTGGATAAATACGGAGAGCGCGACTTCCCCGGTGATCCCGACAAGAAACAGAACGACCTGCTGAAACCGAATAGGAAGATTGCAAAAAACGATATTTTCGGCTATCACTACCACACGCATGTCTCAACAGGCGATGTGTGGGCCCAGTTGCATCATAATTACGAACATCTGGAATTTTTCTATGCCTTGAAGCTTAGTGCCACTTCTTTCTTCCGTGAGGGTAAAATGAAGAACGGCCGTTATCCCACAACTTCGTACGGAAAAGGCTTGGTACACAACTTTATCGATCCGGCGCTGAAAGGCGGACTTATTTATAAACTGAACGGTCGGAATTTATTTTCCTTTACCGGGATGCTGAAAACACAAGCACCCTTGCCCTATTATGCCTATACTACGGTACGCATTTCCGATGATGCCCTTCCGGGACTGAAATCGCAGCAGATTGCTGCTGCCGATTTGAACTACGTCTTTAGCTATCCGAAACTGAACGGGCGTTTGTCCTTGTTTTATACCGGATATTGGAACGCCTTGGGGAAAAAGTCCTATTATAACGATGCCTATCGTACTTTTGTACACCACAGCGTTTTGGGTGTGAGCAAGCGCAATTTCGGTACCGAGGCGGCTTTCAAATACAACATCCTGCGTAACCTGACTCTGGCGACGGCGGCTACCTGGTCGCAATTTACTTATACGAACAATCCCATGGGAACTGTGCGTTACGAGAACGGCTCCGGTGAAGAATTCAGCGAAGGGGTTGCCATTCGGGATTATCACGTAGGCGCTTCGCCCGAAATAGCCGGAACCTTAGGCCTGCAATACTTCTGGAAATACTGGTGGTTCGAAGTGAGTGTGAATGGCGTGGCTAATAACTACCTCGACCCTTCCTATATTCAGCGCACGCCTTCCGTCATTGCCAAGGTCAGGGCGGCTGCTGATGTGGCCGGTTATAATACCGATAAGAAAGAAGCTTTGGTGAAACAGTGGCTTGCACAGGAGCAGCTTGATGATGCCGTAACCGTTGATGTCTCGGTGAGTAAGCTGTTTTACTTCAAAGGAGGCCGGCAGTTGAACCTCAATCTGAACCTCGTCAACCTCCTCAACAACCGCGGCGTGAAGAACGGAGGTTTCGAACAAGGGCGTATTCCCCTTTACAACGGCAGCATCGACTTGGAAAACCTGAATAAATTTCCCGCTAAATTCTACTACATGCAAGGCTTCAACCTCTTCCTGAATGTGGGATACCGTTTTTAGCATAACCCCTCAAAAGCATACGAAGTAATGAAAATAAAACTGTATAGCCTGCTTATTTGCATGGCAGCATGGATGTCCTCCTGCGAAAGTCTGGATATGAGATCCTATCCGCTTCCGGAGTTGAAAAGTCCCGAATACAAGAACGAAAAGAATTTGACTTTCATCACCATTGCCGAGTTGAAAGCGCTCTATCCGGTGGATAGCTACGACGGTCATAACCGGATCGAAGCTACGAAGAAGGCCCTCAAGGCCCGCGTATCGGCCAACGACGAAAGCGGCAACCTCTACAAAACCCTTTATCTGCAAGACGAAAGCGGAGCCATCGCTATCGGAGTAGATCGCACGGGGCTTTTCCCACACTTCATGGTCGGACAGGAAGTCGTTGTGGAACTCGACGGTTTGGGAGTGGGGCGCTATGCCGGGAGCTACCAGATTGGGAGCGCCAAGCCTTCTTTTTACCGCGATAAACCTCAGATGGATCGCATGACAGGGGTCGATTTCCTCAGTCATGTCTTCCGTAACGGGACACCCGAGCCTGCTGCCGTAGCTCCGAAGGTATTGGATACCCTGCCCCTTGATGTTACCGAAGAAATTCGAAGCACTTTGGTACGCTTCGATGGAGTACAGTTTGAATTGGGAGGGAAGGCAACTTTCTTTGATTTCTCCCGGCCCAACGGAAACGGTAACGACGGTAACAGCTACTTGCTTGTCGACGGGAAAAAAGCCCTGCTCCGTAGTAGCGAATACGCCAAATTCGCAGCCGACACCTTGCCGGAGGGAATGGGGAGCATTATTTGTCTGCTTACGCGCTACCAGCGTGGTATGCGCGACGATGTGCAGCTGATCATTCGCGGACGCGAGGATTTGATATTCGATAAATAAAAACCAAATACAATCAAAACTCAATTAATTAAATTTTAAAACTTATGAAACTAAAAAATGTGTTCCTTATGTTGACAGCCGGAGCTTTGTTGCTTACGGCCTGCGAAAAGAAAGAAGCGGTTACCGGTATATCCGTGTCGCCTGTTTCGGGAAGCTTAACCGAGGCCGGGAAGACCCTGACACTGACCGCTACCTTGGCGCCTGCCGGAACGAAAGCCGATGTAAGCTGGACTTCGTCCAACACGGCTGTGGCTACGGTGAGCGGAAACGGCTTGACGGCTACCGTTACCGCTGTGGCTACCGGCGAAGCTAAAATTACGGCCAAAGCCGACATATTTACGGCCGAAGCGGTGATTAAAGTTAACCTTGCCGGAGGTGGTGGCGAAGGAGATGGCACAGGAACGAAAGATGCCCCTTACAGCGTTGCTCAGGTGATGGCTAAAAGTTCGAAGGACAAAAACAAAATAGACGAAGCCGCTGTCTGGGCAAAGGGCTTTGTGGTAGGCCGCTACAACAGTACTTCGAAAGCCGTTGAGACGACCGATACGGAGGGTCACAACATTATGTTGGCCGCTGTTGCCGGTGAGACGGATAAGACGAAAATGATTTGCATCCAGTTGCCTGTCGGCGACATCCGCAAGGCGCTTTCCATTAAGGATAATGCCGACATCCTGGGTAAAGAAGTGAAGGTACACGGAGACATTACGACTTACAATACCTTCCCCGCCATCAAAAATACCGACGGCTACTGGCTGATAGCCGAAAACAAAGGGGTGAATCCCCCCGAACCCGGAAACTTTGATGTACCGGTTATGACTATTGCCGAGCTGCGGGCTTTGTACACCGGCAGTGAAGTAAATCTTGACGGGAAGAAAAAAATTGTAGGTATCGTTAGCTCTAGCCTCAAAGGCGGTAACTCTACTTCCAAGAAAAACTGGGTAATTACCTCTGAGGATAACATGTCGGGTATCGCCATTCGTTTTTCGGACAAAGACAACAGCTACGAGTTGGGCGATAAGGTGGAAGTACTTCTCGACGGTAAGTTGCAAGCCTATAAAGAAGCTTTGCAGTTCGAAGTGGCTTCCGTGAAGACTGCTAAAGTCGGCACGGGCAGCATTACGCCCCGTAAGGCCACTGCAGCCGAAATCAATGCCGACATCAGTAAGTACGAATGCTGCGTAGTAACTGTGGAAGGCAACATCACCGGTCCTGAGGGTGCCGGTACTTACGGCAACAAAACCAAGCACCAAACCAACACGCTTACTGATGGCGGAGCAACCCTCGACCTCTTTGTATCTAAGTATGCAAGTTTCGTTGGCCAGCCTCTTCCCACAGCGAAGGTGTCCGTAACGGGGATTGCACAACAGTACGATAAAAAGAAGCAGTTGATTATCCGCAGTCTCGATGATGTGAAATAAGAGCTTTTAGTGCCTTGCACAGCGGCAGAGCTCGAAAGAGGCCTGCCGCTGTGATTAACTTTATTTTTATACACAAACAACCCAATCGGCCGAAGACCGAAGAAAAAGAAGATTCCTGATGAAGAGAAAACTTAGCTCCTGCCTCCTTATTGCTGCCTGCTGGCTCAGTCTCAGCGCCCAGCCCTATGCCCGTGTAGCGGTTTATCCCGTCGGGTTTTACAATTTGGAGAATCTCTACCATCCCTTGAGTACCGACTCGCTGCGCGATGTCGAATTTTCGCCGAAAGGTTCTTACGAGTGGACGATGGACAAGTATCGGAGGAAGTTGGAGAATCTTTCCTTCGTTCTCAATGATGTAGCTGTCGAATTCGGCGGACTGGCTGTGGTAGGCGTTTCGGAAATAGGCAACCGGCAGGTGCTCGAAGACCTTATAGCCACCGACCCTTTGCGCGACCGCCCGATGAAAATCGTGCATCATCAATCGCCCGATTGGCGTGGAGTGGATGTTGGCTTGCTTTACGATTCTACGCGTTTCAGTCTGCGCAGTAGCCGGAGTTTTCCCTTCCCTTACGGAGAAGGACGCAGCGAGGGAGTTACCGACAGTACCTTCCGTACGCGCGACGTGTTGCTGGTAGAGGGTAAGATGGCCGGAGAGCCCATTGCCTTCATCGTAAACCACTGGCCTTCACGTCGCGGTGATAAATCGGCCCGTTCGCGCGAACTGGCAGCAAGCGTAGTCAAGCATGTGTACGATTCCCTCATGCTCGACAATCCCGCCAGATATGTGATAATCATGGGCGACCTCAACGACAACCCCGACGACCTCAGCTGTTCCCGTGTACTCGATGCCAAGAAACAGCCCGGCGAGGTGAAAAGAGGAGGGCTCTACAATCCGATGTGGGAAAAATACGCACGTGGCATCGGATCGCTTTGCTATCAGGGGAAATGGCACCTCTTCGACCAGATAATCGTATCTTACAATTTGCTGGGAAGCGATTTCTCTACGCTGAAATTCCGCAAGGCACAGGTGTATAACCGCGACTATCTCATCCAAAAGACGGGGAAGAACAAAGGATATCCGCTGCGTACCTTTAGCGGTACCTACTTCCAGAATGGCTTCAGCGACCACTTCCCCACTTACGTATTTTTGGTGAAACACACTTCGGAGGCGCTCTAAGGCTCCTCAGGAGCCCTTGCTCCACGATTACAAATCCTCCATGAGCCTTCTGACTCCGGAGGATTTTTTTTCGTGTCTTGCCTTTTACAACAAGTGTCCCGCCCTAAAAAAGTATTTTAATACCATTTATTGCAAGTATTTCTTTGGAAAGAAGCCTTTTGCCGTGTTTTCAAGCATTGTCCCCGCGGAGAAAAACGAAAAAACCGCTCCGGAATCCAACGGGATAGCGGAGCGGTTTTCTGTATTGTAAGGATTGCGCAAGCCTATTTCACACGCGTGAAATGCAGGCGCAGCGGCGCCAATTCCATGGGAGCTGAAGTTCCGGCACTGAACTCGGCTATGCTTTTCAAGGGCTCGTCGATCGGTTCGAAATCGTCGATGGTGCATTCGAGCACTTCATTGCCCCCTACGGTGATGAGGCGGAAGGCTACAACGGCTTCGCGTTTTTTCTCGCTGGCAGCCGAGAAGGTCACGTTCACTTGGGGGAAAGTCAGTTCGGCTACACGGCGTACGACTCGCGAGCCGATTTGCTCTTCCTGATACGTACGGTCGGCTTCCTGCTTGTAGCTCACTTTTTGCGGAGTGTTGCCGAAGTAGTTCTTCAGGTCGCCTTTCAGGTCGGGGCTGAAGTTGTATTCCTTGTAGCTCTCGCCGGCGAAGCTGATTTTGTCTTCGGGGCTTCCCTTAGGGAATTTTTCCAAATCCGCTTCTTTTATGCCATATAGAGCGAACCATTGCAAGTTGGCTATTTTGTGGAAGGCCCAGGTGCCCGAGAAGTTGTTGGGCCCGAGGATATCGATGCTGATGGCGGCGTTGCTGCCGAATACAAAACCTTCGCGGGCCGCCAGGCGCAGCACCAGCTTATCCTTACCGGCTTCCTTCTTCATGAACTCGACCCTCAGCGAGCCACTGGATTGATTCTTTTTTACGAATACGGATTTTTTATCGTCTTTGAAGCGGTAGTGTACACCTTGCACGGCGGTGGAGGCCGGATCCACTTCGATGGCAAATTCCGTATCTTCGGATATTCTGTATTGTCCGTTGACTTTTTTCAGGTTGATTCCGATATTCAGGGCTTCGTTTAGGGGAAGTCTGTCGTTGTCGAAGGATATGATGGCGGCATTTTTGCCGAAAACTTCCACACTGGCGTAGTTCAGTACTCCGAGGCGGAATCCGGCCGGTGCCTGTCCGAGGTTTACGGTAAGGTTCTTGTCTTCTTCGCCGATACTCTCTTTCACGCGCTTCAGGGTGATGGTATCGGAGAGGCTTCCGGCTTTGATCACAAATTTCGTTTGCGAGGCGGTAAAGTCAACGCCTTCTTTGGCTGTTCCGGAAAAGGAAACGGGTAGGCTGATGTCTGTCGTGGGAGCTACGTCGGCTACCAGTTTCAGTTCCACCGAAGTGTTGGTGAGGGTGTAACGTGGTTTTTCAAAATTCAGTTGCGGTTCTTCGACCTGAGGCGACTCGGATTTACAAGCATAGACAAGCGCCACAGCGGCAAGGCACAGGAAATAACATAATTTTTTCATTTTCGTGTTTTGTTTTTTTATTAATAATTTATTGTGTTAGTGAAATGTATTGTTTGATTTTCTGTCAGGGTATATTTTCCTGAAATTCCTGTTGAATCTTACGTATGATTTCGGCTTCTTCGGCGTTCAACACTACCGGATCGGGAAGCTTGTATCTTCTGCTCGCGATGCTCGATTCAGGCCGCGGCGGCACTTCGTTGATGTCCTCGCAGGCCGGACAGAGGGCCAGGCCCAGCAGGATGAGCCCCCCTTGCAGGATTCGGATGAGGGATGTTTTCATATAACTGTTTTTTTAGTAGCTTATTAAGTCTTTGTAACCCGGGTTTTGCTGCAAACCTTTCACCGTTTCGATGTCCTGTATGGGGATGGGGAAGGTGTACATAAATTTTCGGTTGGTATATTTCAGTCCGTTGTGTGCGGTCCAGTATTCGGGGCTTCCGTTTCGTTTTTGCTCGAAAAAACGGTCGCCTTCGAGGAAGAGCTCCTTGCGTCGTTCGCGCAGGATGAGAGCCATCAGGGGCGAGAGTTCGCGCTCGCTTGCATCCGTTCGGATGATTTCCGTATCCGCCGGAGGAGGAAGCTCGGCTTCCGTCAAGGGCGTATAGCTTCCGATGCGCTTGGCGCGCAGCTCATTGATGGACTGTAAAGCGGCCTCGGGGCGTTGCAGGTGGTAGAGGCATTCCGCTTCGATGAGCTTGAATTCGGCCGTGCGCATGCCGCAGAAAAAGCTTTTGATCGCCTGCCTTTGAGGGTTTACCCAAAGTTTGTAGCGGATGTCGTTGTTCTTTTCTTCAGCGCTGAAGCTGTCGAGGAAGCGTCGGCTTACAGGGCGTTTCGAGAGCGACGAGTTGAAGCTGTTGAGGTCGTTCCGGTTGCTCGAACTGATGGCCGAGTAGGATTTCAGCAACTGATTCCCCGTGCGGTCGAAGGCTGTGGTCATCATTTTTTCGTAGGCTTCCCCTTCCAGTAAGGGGTATTTTTTGAGGAGCTCCTGCGCCAGCGGCAAGACTTGCTCCCAAGCTTCTGTCCAAAAGTAAAGACGCGCCATATAGCCCTTGACTACATCTTGTGTGAAGAGAAAAACGGGGTCTTCCAGTTGGTAGGATAAGGATTTGCGAAAGTCATCCTCAATTTGATCGATGCTTTGTTGCAGGCTGCTACGCAGGGTGCGTGCCTCCATGTCGAAGCTTAATATCAGAGACAGGCCGTTTTGTTGGTCGAAGTTGCCCGCTTCGGGAGCTTCGCAAAACATTCTCAGCAATTGGAAGTAAGCTACTCCGCGCAGGGCATGTGCTGTGGCCCGCAGTTTGTCGGATAAGAGGCTTCCCTTTTCCTCCATCTCGTTGAGAACGATGTTGCAGTCGCGTATTGCCTGGTAGAGATTGCTGTAAATGTCTTGGCTTCCGCCAATCACGTCACCCATATAGATGGGGAGTCTCGCTCCGCCCGACGTGAGGCAATTCTCGAAGTCGTTGCCGCAACCGGTATCGAGGCTGATCCATCGCGAAGCATTCCCCACGAGGGCTCTGTCGCTTCCGTTTTCGATGTCGTTGAGGTGTTTGTGTATCAATGCCGAAAACTCCTCTGCCGTTTTCGGGATGGTTTTCCCGTAGGGCTTGATGTTGAGAAACTCCTGGCAGGACAGGGTCAACAGCAGGACAGCGAGGTATAAGCAGGTTTTTGTTTTCATGTCTCTTTCCGTTTTAAAATCCGACCGACATACCCACAGAGAAAGTCCGTGGGCTTGGATATACCGCCCCGGGCGTTTCCGGGTCTATGCCGGAGTAGTTCGTAATGATAAGGAGGTTGCTTGCACTGAAAGAAAAGCCCAGCGAGCTGATGCGGAGTTTGCGGAGGCTTTCTTTGCTGAAGTTGTAGCCCAGCATCAACGAGCCGAATTTAAAGTAGGAAACATCCTCCAACTGCGAGGCGTCCGTTATCACCGAGCTGCTTACCATGTAGTTGTCCAGCCCGATGTATTCGCCGTAAGCATCGATAATCCGGGGATTCCCGTCGGTTATGGGATTGCCGGGAGTCCAACGGTAGGAAGCGTCTCTGGTTACATTCAGATGGTTCCTGTAAAGGTCGTTTGTATGTTGCGGGATCTGCTCTATTACTTTTTTCCCTAGTTTGGTGTAAGTCACAGGTGATAATATCTTGTTCAAAATTTTTCCTCCCAATGAGAAGGAGCCTCCCAACCCCGCATACCAGTTTTTATAAGACAGGGACAGGGAGTAACCTCCGTTCACGGGAGCATTCGATGTCCCGAGGTAGTAGGCATAGTTTTCGGCCAATCCGCGGTCGGCTGCCGTTTCGAACTTGGCATCGGGACGGGGCTTGTAGGTGTAGATACCCAAACGCCTGTCGATGCCTTCAACTTTTCCTCCGACGATTCTGTTCAGCGGATAGCCTACATAATAGGGGCTGTTCCAGGAGCTCGCATTCGCATCGTATTTGAGCAGTCTGTTGCGGTTGTATGCTATGTTGCTTGTAAGATTCAATCTCCAGTCCCTGGTCTTAATCAGCGTGGCCCCCAAGCTTAGTTCCGCACCTTGATTCAGTAGCTCCGAAGTATTGTAGCTCTGTTGCGGAAAGCCGGTAGAGTAGGGCGTCGGCACTCCCGTTACGGCATCGTAGGTGTGCCGGTTGTAGAGCTCTGCTTGCATGCGGAGGCGATCGTTCAGAAAACCTATATCGATGGAAACCTTCATGTCCTGAGTCTTTTCCCAGCGGAGGTGTTTGTTGGGGGCGTTTTTGATCGAGCCAATGCGGTAGTAGTCGTCGTGGGTTTTTCGGAAGCCCTTGGAATAATCCATAACCAACTGAGGAAAAACCGACTTGTTGATGTTACCCGTATAGCCTAAAGCGGCCCGGAAGGAAAGGCTGCTGATGAGGGGTTTGAGAGCCTGCATAAAGCTTTCCTGATCGATGTTCCACGAGAAGCCTGCGGATCCCGTTGGGTTGAACTGTTCTTTACTGCCGAAACTGTTCGAACCGTCCGAACGCGCCGTCAGGCTGAGTATGTAGCGTTTGAGCAGCACGTAATCCAAGGAAAAATAGAAGGAAGCAAAAGCATTTTCGAGAATACTTTGCCCCGAGAGATTATCCATAATGGATGCATAGGAAATCAGATCGGCATACTCCCATTTGTCTCGTGGAGGATAGATGGGCATCGACGAGTTACCCGAAACAGGGTCGTATCCGTAACGCTTCTCGAAGATGCTTTTGGAATATTGTCCTCTGATTTCCGAACCCAGCAAAGCGCTTACATAATGTTTGTCGGCAAAGGTGTTGAAATAATGAAATTGTCCGCGCAGATTGTAGTTTGTGTTGTAGGAAGAGCTTTGAGTGATGGATCCGTAGCGCCGATCGGAATTTGTTTCCGACGCTTCGAAAGGGCGGTCCATCCAGGCGGCATAGGTGTTTTTTCCGTTTATGTTGTCGGATGTATCCGTCGTATAACCGAAAGAAGCCAGGCCTTCGAGGTTAAAGCTGTTTGTTATCCTCAGATTCAGACCTGCAATGAGGGATGCCGATAGATTCTTGGCTTCTACCGAGCTCTCGTTTATTTCGCGCAGGATGTTGAAGCCCTCCTTGGGAAGCTTTATGTCGTAAGATCCGTTGATGTGTGTTAAGTTGAAGTAGGTTTTGTCGGCAGCCAAAGAACCGTCGTCGTTGTAAACTCTTTCGTAAGGGTTTGCAAAGTAGGCATACTTGAAAGGATCGACATTCAGCGAAGGCGACAAGGACTGTTGCATACTCATATCAGCCGTGAAATTGAGTTTTATCCGGTTATGAGGCTTTAGGTCCAGCTTGGCGCTGACGTTGTAGCGATCGTAGTCGTTTTTTTTCAGGAGGCCGTTGTTCTGCGAGTAACCCAAAGAAAGATAATAAAGGGCATGAGAGGCGCCTCCCGAAAGAGAGAGGTAGTGACTTTGCGAAATGGAGTTCCGAAACAATTCGCTGAACCAATCGGTATTGTAGTTAGCCAAAGAGGCTATTGCCGCGTCTTGTTCGGCTGCGTTCATCCCGGCATAATTACCATATCCCGAGCGGATCATACCTACTACGCCCACTACCGGATAGTGTTTTTTTTGTGCGAAACCGCTCGCCGAAAATTCATTCCACAACTCTTGTTCCCAAGCCAGTTTTTCTTTGGAGTTCATTAAATTGGCATTTCTGGGAGGGCTCGTTATCATCGACACATTGGTCGAATAGTTGACTTGCATTTTGCCTTCCTTACCCCTCTTGGTTGTTACTACAATAACGCCTCCTGCCGCTCGCGAGCCGTAGATGGCTGCTGCAGAAGCGTCTTTCAGCACCGTTATCGATTCGATGTCGTTGGGGTTGATGCCCGATATTCCGTTGGCGAGAATGTCGTTGAAGTCTTGTGCGCGAACCTGAGAGGTTGATATTTTGGGAATATCCCGCTGTAGAATCACTCCGTCGATTACCCAGAGCGGATCGGCATTCCCCGTTATGGTGTTTGTTCCGCGGATGCGTATTTTGGCGGCCTGTCCGGGACGTCCCGAAACGGATTTTATATCTACGCCGGCCATTTTTCCTTGCATCAACATGTCGAGATTGGTCGTCGGACTCCCTTTTATATCTTTTGCCGTTAAGGTCGCTAAAGAGCCGGTTGTGCGGCGTTTGGTCGTGCGTTGGTAACCGGTAACCACAACCTGATCCAATTCCTGACTTTCTTCCTCCAAAGTAATGTGTCCCGATAAAGGCTTTGTTATCTGCATCGAGAGGGTTTTCATTCCGATGTACTTAAATTCCACGAAGGCATTTTTCTCCACCCAGAAGGACACTTCGCCTTGCTCGTCGGCCATCAAACTTTGTTTCTTGGTCGAAATTTGTACCGTTGCTCCGGCAAGCGGTTGTCGGAAAGAATCGACTATCGTTACTTTTACGTAAATCAAGGCGCTGTCGTTTGCTTGCTTGGCCTGAGCATACAAGGAAACCGAGATGCTCAGGGAGCAAATCAAAAGCAGGAGTATGTTGCGTATTCTGATACTTTTCACAGGCTTTATTTATCGATGGTTTATAATATCTATATGTTGTTCCGATGGACGGATCAAATTTTCTACAAAGTAGTATCGAATCAGATTTTGGTAATACGGGCATACGAGATCGTGTCCTCTGCCGGGGAAAACAAACATGTCGAAACGCTTCCCCGAATGTATGAGAGCGTCGGCCAGACGGTAGGTGGACGAAGGAGGAACATTTTTATCTTCATCGCCCGTTATCAAAAGCAATTTCCCTTTCAGACGGCCGGCCAGTTCCATATTCGTCGGTATTTGTACGGAAAAGGAGGTCTTACCCGTCTCTTTATCGAATTGCTCACTAAGCCCGTGGAAGCTTTCGCCCCACCATTGTATGTACATGTTGTTGTCGTGGTTACCCGAAGCTGCTATTCCTACGCGATAAAAATCCGGGTAAGTTAGCATGGCTGCCACCGTTTGAAAAGCGCCGCCCGAGTGACCGTAAATGCCTACACGATTCAGATCCATATAAGGATGTGCTTCCGCCAGTTTCTCGATTACGTACTTGTTGTCGGCCAAGGGATAGTCGCGTAGATTTCCATAACCGAAGCAATAAAAATCGCGCCCTCGCAGAGGTGAGCTTCCTCTCGATGCTACATTGACCACAATGAAACCTAATTCGGCTAAGGACTGGTTCCCATTGTCGTCGAGCATGAAAGAACGGGGAATCTGGTCATCCTGCGGCCCCGGATAGACGTTGCAAATAACGGGATATTTCTTTGTTTTGTCCAGGTTTGACGGAAGATACATCAGGCCGTAGAGATCTGTAGTCTTATCGGCAGCCTTAACTTTTAGTAATACAGGAGCTTGCCAGCCTGCAGCCCGCAGTTCGTTTGCTTCTGTTTTTTCGATTTCGAATGTCTTTTTCGGGTTGTCGATTGAAATCACGCGGATAGCGGGTAGTTGATCCATGCGGGAATACCTGTCGATGGCATATTTGCGATCCTCCGAAAAGGACAGTTCGTGATTGGCATTTCCGGGGGTCAGCAAAACCTGTCTTTTGCCGTCGAGTCCGGCTTTGTAAAAAAAGCTGTAGTAGGGGTCTATTCCGGCTTCGTTGCCGTAAGCCACGAAAACAATTTCTCTCTTTACGGAATCAATCGACAGGATGTTTCCGGCAACGAGATGCTCTCCTTGCGTAATACGGTTTAGTAGTTTTCCGTCCTTGTTGTAGAGGTAGTAATTGCCTCGTCCGGTGCGTTCGGACCACCAGATGAAATACTTTCCTGACTCTAAAATCCGGTAATTGAAGAGTGTTAGATTTATATGCGGCTCGCATGTCTCCGATATTAACTCCAACACACTGCCTTCTTTTACATTGATGCGGCAAAGGTCTATCTTATCTCCTTTTCGGCTCCTTCGGGTGATGTATAATGCTTCTTCGGAGCGGGAATAATCCATGTTTACCACTTGGTCGGGATATTTTTCGATGGGCAGGTATTTACTTTCTCCCGATTCGGCATTGTACCAGAAGATGCGGTAGCGGCGGACTCCCGCGTCGCCCGGCATCGGCATTTTGAAGGTATGAGTTGTAGGGCGTATTTTATTCAGAGAACGTACCAAGCTGATTTCTTCGACCTCACTCATGTCGTTCATGAGGTGTATGTAGCGCTGTCCCAACCAAAATCCTTTGGCATTCGAGATTAAGGTGTCTTTTATATTGCGATGGGTATAGGAAGCGTCTTTTTTCCCATCGAAAGTAATTTGTTTGACCTGCCCCGTTTTATTGCAACGTACAAAGAGGTTGTACCCGCAGCCCATCATCGTATAAAGCGAATCTTTCGAGTGTTGATCTTCCTTTCGGATCTTCCTCGATTTTTCTTTCGGAAGGGCTGCCGTTTCGGACAATATCCCAGTCTTCATATCGTAGAGCAAGGTTTTCCCTTTCTTCTCAAGATAAAAGCGGCTGAAGTCGTTATTTCGAAACTGATAGCCGTGCATTTGAAATTCTTTTCCAAGCAACGAGCTGTCGCCCGTAATGCGGACGTATTGACGGATGAAGTCCTCGTTGTCTTGTATCATTTCCTTTTTGCTTCCGTCACGTGCATCGACCAGGTAGTAGCAGATTTTGTCCGCTCGTTTTATGCTGTAGTAAAAATGATGGCTGTTTTTTATCCAGCAGGGATACAATTGTTTCCCTTTCAGATGGCGTGCCAGAGAGTCGGCAGAAAATCGTTCTGCTCGCATCCAGTCCACTGCTCCGGCCTTAAGAGCGAAACACAGTAATCCGAATAATATGAAGAATAAATTTCTCATTTTGCAATTTCCATCGCTGATTCGACCGCACGTAATGCATCGATTACGCCTCCTCTGCAATACTTATTCGACGGCAAGGGGCGGGCGGTTTCTATTAAAATGTTTTTGACTTGCGCCGCTTTTAGTCTTGGGAAATACGACCTTATTATGGCGGCTGTTGCTGCTGCTGCCGGGCTGGCAATACTGGTTCCCTGCGATTGAGTGTAACGCCCGCCTACGGTGACCGAAGTCACTTCCACTCCGGGAGCAAAAACATCGACTTCTTCTTTGCCGTAGTTCGAGAAGGAGCAAGGCTTTCCTTGTTTATCCGAAGCACCTACTCGCATGTAGTTCGGGAAAACCTTTCCCTTTTTGTCTTTTGAAGCGGGAAAGTAGGAGAGCGAATCTATGTTTCGGGCGTTGTTGCCGGCGGACTGAAGCAGAAGCACATCCTTACGCGCAGCATAAGCAATCGCCTGACTTACCATATCCGCTTGTGGTGAGTTGTACTTGCCCAAACTCAGGTTGATAATTTTGGCTCCATTGTCCACCGCATAGCGTATGGCTGTTGCTACGTCCTTATCGTATTCATCGCCGTTGGGTACCGCACGAATAATCATCAAGCGGGCTTCAGGGTATATACCTTGCGGAGAGCCGGCACTTTTCCCTTGACCTGCGATGATTCCTGCAACTATCGTACCGTGCTCACAATCTTCGGTTTGTAATATCCGATTCCCGTAAAACCGGTCGTCGATGTCCTTCATGTCATCGCCCATTAACAAGCGCTTGTCACGATCTTTCTCAATACCCTCGATTCGCTTCCTCATCAAGTCGAATTGCTCTTGATGCCCTTCCATAAGCTCATCCCAACGCGTATGTCTGTTGGCTCGGTAGATGTCGACCAGAATGCTTTGGTAGGCTTTATTCCACAGCTCGTCATCTGTCTTGGGAAGCTGTCTTAAGCCTTCCAGTGTCAGCGTGTCTTTTGCAAGTTGGGGCTGTAGTCTCAGCAGGGAGTCCAGACTGCGATATGCCTCATTTTTCAGGCTGACGTACTCGAAAAAACTCAGGTAATTCTGTATCCCTGCTTTCTTTCTCATCTTTTTGTAATAAGCGTATTCGGTAGTGTCCTCCGGAATCATTGTCGAATCGCAGTATTTGTATTTTGGGAAAAGTCGCTTGAATTCTCGATATTCCTGTGTCCCGGCGCTGATCATGTTGAAGCTTCCGTCCTTTGTCCCGAGGAAGTTCCAGCCATTCAGGTCGTCCACATAACCGTTCCGGTCGTTGTCCTTTCCGTCAAGTTTTTCCTTGGGGTTTTTCCACAACGCGGCTTGCAGGTCAACCACCGTCGTGTCGATTCCCGAATCGATAATAGCCAGGATGATTTGCCGTTTCGGTTTTAGATGCTTGCTGTTCAAGAACGCTAAAGCTTCTTTGGATCGGAGGCCTTGCAGGGTATCACAGTAGCTTTTGTGCCAGTCGGTAAGGCTTTGTGCCTGTCCCGGAAATACGAAACAGAGAAAAAACACAAAAAACAGACCCGGGTTTCTCAAATAGGATTGATCAATCATGTTGTAAGCTGTGGCGAAAATTTCAGGCGCAAAGATACGAATTTGCAGATATAAGCAACAACTCTAAAACCGGCTGAAAGAGATCATATGTTCCGTTTCGACCGGATGGATGCATTGCTCCAGATTATGTTTGAGCTTATATGAGAACTTGTACTTCTTTACCTTCGTAGTAATTGATGAAAGCTTTGTTGACCAGCTTGCTTCCTCCCGGCGTGGGGTAATCGCCCGAGAAATACCAGTCGCCCCGGTGCAAGGGACAGGCCTTGTGCAGTCCTTCGATACTTTGATATACCAGCTCTACAGGGCATGTGACTTCAGGAGGAGTGAGCATCTTCGCAATTTGTTGCGAGATTTCTTCGGTTGTGAAAGAAGCGTAGATTTCCTTTACGTAGTTCTTTATCTCTTTTGAAGGGGCATTTTCCTGAGCTTTCGACTTTTGATATACGGAGTCTATGATTTTTTGATTTCCACGATCTTTCAGAAGTTGTATGGCTGCTCTGAATGCACAAAATTCACTCATCCTCGACATGTCGATTCCGTAGTAGTCGGGATAACGTACCTGTGGCGAAGAGGATACGATGACTATTTTTCTGGGTTCAAGTCGGTTCAGTATGTTCAGTATGCTTTGTTTGAGAGTCGTTCCGCGTACGATGGAGTCGTCTATGGCTACCAGATTGTTTACTTTTCCTCGCCGGATGGATCCGTAGGTCACATCGTAAACGTGTGCTGCCAAGTCGTTTCGTTCTTTGTTTTGCGAGATGAAGGTACGGAGTTTTATGTCCTTTATCAAGACTTTCTCGGTATGCGGAGTTTTGCCGGTAAGTTCTTTTATACCGTCCACCATACCGTAAAAAGCCACTTCGGCGGTGTTGGGGATGAAGGAGAATACCGTATTTTCAATGTCGTTCTCTACTACATTGAGGATGGGCTGAGCCAAGGAAAATCCCAACTGTTTGCGTTCCTTGTAGATGTCGCGGTCGCTTCCTCGTGAGAAGTAGATGCGTTCGAAGGAGCAGGGTTTCAGTTCTTTTTCTGCTTCCCGTATCTTTTCGAAGTGCATCGTTCCGTTTTTTTTGATGATCAAAGCTTCTCCGGCATTTAACTCGTGAATATCCTCTTCCGTTACATTCATTACCGTCTGGATAACAGGGCGTTCCGATGCTACTACAACGATCTCATCATCAGCATAATAAAACGCACTTCGTATCCCTTTGGGATCGCGAAATACGAAGGAGTCTCCGTGTCCGAGCAGTCCGCAGATGACGTATCCGCCGTCCCAGTTTTTTTCCGATTCGCGCACGAAAGAGGCAATGTCCAGATTTTCTTCTATCTTCCGCGATATGGTGATGTCGTCCGTATAGTATTGTTTACAGAGCTTGTATTCGCGCTGCACCTCCTTGTCGAGCTGATTGCCGAGGGACTCGAGCATGAGAAATGTATCTGCTTTTTTACGGGGGTGTTGCCCTTGTGAGGTTAGCAGTTCAAAAATCTCATCTACATTTGTGAGATTGAAATTCCCTGCCAGCACTAAAGTCCTTGATTTCCAGTTGTGCCGCCTCAGAAAGGGGTGAATGGTGGAGAGTCCGCTCATACCCGTGGTGCTGTATCTGAGATGCCCGAGGTAGGTCTCCCCGGCAAAAGGATGTTCGTGTTTTGCAATTTCGGGATTTTCGAAGAATTCGTTGGGTTTATGCTGCATATCTTCGTTGATACGTGCAAAAATATCTTGAATCGCATTTTTCCCGTCGAAGCGTTCCCGCGAGATGTATTCTTCGCCCGGAGGCATATCGAACTTTAAGCATGCCAGTCCGGCTCCTTCTTGCCCGCGATTATGTTGTTTCTCCATCAACAGATACATTTTTTGCAGGCCGTATTGCCAGGTTCCGTATTTTTTCTGATAATAATCCAAAGGCTTTAAAAGCCTTACCATTGCTATTCCGCACATGTTTTTTGACGTATAAATTTTAATCCTTATTGTTGATTCCGTTCGTTTTTTCCGGTTCTACGTGTATCAGCACATCGGCCACTTCGGGTATTTCGGCTCTGATGACATTTTTTAGACTGTGAGCGATCTCGTGTCCTTCTTTTACCGATATGGATGAGTCCACCGATATGTGTATGTCCACATAATAGGTCATGCCCGTTTTGCGTACCATACATTTCTCGCTACTCAGGATGCCTGCCGTTTCCAAGGCTTTCGTGTTTATTTTTTGGATGATGTCTTCGTATATGTTTTCGTCCATAATTTCACTCAGAGCCGGCTTAAATATCTTGTAGCTGTTGTAAAATATGACCAGAGCGGCAAAAAGTGCAGCCCAATCGTCGGCAGTTTCGTAACCTTCGCCCATGACGAGGGCTATCAGTATGCCTATGGCAGCGGCTATGGAGGTGATCGAGTCGCTTCGGTGGTGCCATGCATCGGCCTTCAGCGAAGTGCTTTGTGTCTTCTTTGCTTTTTGCACTACAATACGGTAGGAAGCCTCTTTCCACAAAATGATACCGAGCAGGACGATCAGGGTAAAGGCTTCCGGCGCTGCCTGAGGGCTGCGGATGTTGTTGATGCTCTCGACGGCAATAAGTGTTGCAGAGATAATAAGAAAACCTACCACGATAAAAGTGATGAGCGGTTCTACGCGACCGTGTCCGTAAGGATGGTTGTGGTCGGCGGGTTTACTTGCTATCTTGATGCCGGCCCAAACGGCGAGGGAGGAAAAAATATCGGTTGTGGATTCTATCGCATCGGCAATCAGAGCATAGGAATTCCCGAAATAGCCGGCAGTCCATTTGATCGCTGCTAAAAACACGTTGCTGACAATGCTGAATACCGAGGCTCGCTTGGCCGTTTGTGTTGCTGTCATTCTAGGGCAGCCTTTTGCGATTGTTAATAAAAAAGCGGAGAAAATGCAATTTTCCCCGCTCTGTAAGGTCTCTATGGATATTTTCTTTTCTTTCTTGCATGGCTGTTAACCAAGATAGCTCTTCAAGAGTTTGCTTTTTGATGTACTCCGTAATCGACGAATTGCTTTTTCCTTAATCTGTCGTACGCGTTCCCGGGTCAATCCGAATTCGTCACCGATTTCTTCGAGGCTCATCTCCGGCATCCCGATGCCGAAAAACTTCTTGATGATATCGTGTTCCCGTTCGGTAAGTGTGGATAAAGCTCTGTCTATTTCGGTGGACAGCGATTCGTAAATCAATACCCGGTCAGCTTTGGGTGAGTCGTCGTTAACCATTACGTCCAAGAGGCTGTTGTCTTCACCTTCCACAAAGGGAGCATCTACGGAAATGTGACGTCCCGAAACCTTCATCGTGTCGGTAATTTTTTCAACCGGGATGTCCAACTCTTCGGACAATTCCTCGATCGAGGGGCGACGTTCGTTTTCCTGCTCGAACTTCGAAAATGCTTTATTAATCTTGTTCAGCGAGCCTACTTGGTTGAGCGGAAGGCGTACAATACGCGACTGTTCGGCCAAAGCTTGCAATATGGATTGACGTATCCACCAAACGGCGTAGGAGATAAATTTGAAACCGCGTGTTTCGTCGAACTTTTCGGCTGCTTTTATCAATCCCAAGTTCCCTTCGTTTATTAAGTCGGGCAGGCTTAACCCCTGATTTTGATATTGCTTGGCGACCGAGACCACGAAACGTAAGTTGGCACGGGTTAGCTTCTCCAAAGCGACACGGTCGCCGTTTTTGATGCGTTGAGCCAGTTCGACTTCCTCTTCTACGGTTATAAGATCCTCACGACCAATTTCTTGCAAATATTTGTCGAGCGAGGCGCTTTCGCGATTTGTGATAGATTTTGTTATTTTTAGTTGTCTCATCTTCTTGAGTGAAAATAGCTTGCAAAAGTAGTCTTTTTTTTGCGAATGACAAAAAGAAAAACCGCTTACGGAAATTATATTTTAAAAAACTTGTATCGTATTGAGTATCACCTGTGTATCTGTCCCCGTTTTGTGGACACTATCCTTTTGAGAGGAAATCTCAGTGTCATGCGAAAATATTAAGTAAAACGTCGCTCGGCTGAAATTGTTTTACCCGATAGCTAAAAAATAAAAACTTGCACCGAATATTTCCTCAGAAAGCGGGTGTTGCCATTCGCTTTTCTGTTTCCTGAGTTTGTTTTCGGTGCAAGTTTTCAGTGTGTATCTACTACGCTTAGTCGGCTAAATCCACAGCGTAGTAATATTTACGGCCATCGGGATACAGGCCGGCAATGTATAAGACTTTATCCCGGTCTCTGCCGTTGTATATGTGATCGAGAATCATTTGTATGTCGCCTTGTGAACGTACGGATTGGTTGTTGACTTTCAGAATTATATATCCTTCGCGGATACCGGCTTCCTGCAGTTTCCCCTTTTTCAGCGACTCTATTTGCAGGCCGTAGTTCAGCCCGAAGCGTTCTTTCGTTTTTTCATCGATGTTTTTGAACTTAGCTCCGAGTATTTCGATGCCTTTAGGAGCCGATACGGCATTTGTGTTGCCGTCTATGTTCTTTAACTGCGTGCTGAATTTCATCGGCTTTCCGTCTCTCAGTACCGTGATGTCTATTTTATCTCCCGGGCGGTGACGGCCGACTTGTTCTTGAAGTTCGGAAACGGATTTTATGGATGCTCCGTTTATGTTGTTGATGATGTCGCCTTCTTTGATACCTGCTGCTGCTGCAGCGCTTTTCTCCACTACACGGTTTACGTAAGCTCCGTTTAAGGTCTTCAGGTTTTTTTCTTTCATCAGTTCGTTGGATATATCCCTTATTTCAACGCCTAAAACAGCCCGTTGTACCACGCCGAATTTACGGAGGTCGGCGACAACTTTGCTCACAATGCTCGAGGGGATGGCAAAAGCATATCCGGCGTAAGAACCTGTTTGTGAGGCTATAGCTGTGTTTATTCCGATGAGTTCGCCGCGCGTATTGACCAATGCCCCTCCGCTATTACCCCGGTTTACGGCCGCATCGGTTTGTATGAAAGATTCGATTTTCATTTCGGAACTTAATATGTCGATATTTCGTGCTTTGGCGCTCACTATACCTGCTGTTACCGTGGAGGTTAAGTTGAAAGGATTGCCTACTGCCAATACCCATTCTCCTACTTTGAGTGCATCCGAATCGCCGAAAGGAATGATGGGAAGGTTGTCAGCATCAATTTTTAGCAGAGCGATATCGGTGCTCGGATCTGCTCCTACCAAGGTGGCCTTAAAACTGTGTTTGTCGTTCAAAGTCACTTCTATCTCGGAAGAGCGATCGATGACGTGGTTGTTGGTAACTATGTATCCGTCGTTCGTGATAATGACGCCCGAACCGGATCCTTCCTGCATGGGAGTCTCCCGAGGTTCTTCTTGTCTGGGGCGTCCGAAGAAATATTCAAAGAAGGGATCCGAGAAAGTCATGGGGTTGGATGCAACGGGTGTCTTTACCTTTACGTGTACGACAGCGTTGACCGAGAGCTCGGCCGCGAGCGTAAAATCTGTTTCCAATGCATTCGATACTTTCGTGAAGTTGGCATAGGCGGCCGGAACCCGTTCGTTGGATTCGTTGTTTTCTCCGATTATTTTTCTTCCATCTAGCCAATTGTTGGTAACAATAGTCGTACATACACTAATAGCCGCAATTAAGATAATCAATCCTGCGGTTTTCCATCTTTTTAAATTCATAAGACTGTTATTTTTTATATTAACACTTGTTGGATTTGTTCTGCTTTTGCAGCGACGAAATTACTCAAAAGATGTACCCATAATGTAAGTCTCTGAGCTTATTTGTCGATATTTAACAAATCCGTTTTAGAGCTTAACTGGGCTTAACGGCTTTTTTCTTTGAGTGTTAAAAATGTTAATGGTGATCCTGAGAAAATGACATGAAGAGGATTGTATGCAAGCAAAGATGTCTGTATGTGTCCGGCAGTTGGAGGGCGTTGTTTGACCCAGCTGCTTCGCTTTTTATTGTCAATCTTTTATCTTTGCAGTTTATTAATCCGCTGCCTATGTTTACGACGCCCGTTGAGATTCCTCTTTCTCCCGCTTTTATCGATCATCAGACGAAGGTTTTGATACTTGGTTCCTGTTTTTCCGAAAATATCGGTCGAAAAATGCAGCGAGCGTTTTTTGATGTGGGTGTAAATCCTTTTGGGGTTTTGTACAATCCGTTTTCAATATTGAATGGGATAAATTTACTGCTTGATGGAGCTTGTTTGCAGCACGATCAACTGTTTCATCATGCGTCACTTTGGCATAGTTTTTCGCATGATTCCTCGTTTTCAGCTCCGGAGGCGGATGTTGCTTTGAAAAAAATCAATTCGAGTTTGGCGGAGGCCGCCGCCTTTTTGCGTCAAGCTGATTTTTTGTTCATAACTTTTGGTACGGCCTGGGTTTTCGAGTTGGCCGATACGGGAACAATTGTTTCGAACTGCCACAAACTGCCCGGTAGTTTTTTTCGGCGTCGACGCTTGCGTGTCGAAGAGATAACAGCTGCTTACGGTCAAGTAATTGAAAGTTTACAGCAGAATTTTCCCAACCTGCATCTTGTTTTCACGATCAGCCCGATTCGTCACCTGAAAGATGGAGCGCGCGGAAATAATGTCAGTAAAAGCGTACTTTCTTTAGCTATTGAGGATTTGTTAAGTAATTTTCGGAATTTGCATTACTTTCCTGCTTATGAGATTGTTATGGATGAACTTCGTGATTACCGATTTTATGCCTCGGATATGTTGCACATCTCGGATGTAGCTGTGGATTATATTTGGAAGCGTTTTTCGGAGACGTATTTTTCGTCGGAAACCCGGGTGCTTCAAAAGCGCCTCGAGAAATATTCGGCTGACTTGGTACACATCCCGATGCATCCGGATTCGAGTGCATACCTCGCTTTTCAGAAAAACGTCGAGAGGCGGAGGATGGAAATTCTTGCCGATTATCCTTTCTTACGAGCGCGCATGCTGTAAGCTCTTCCTTAATTTTGTTTTTCTAATAATTTGCTGTTTTTCGCAGTTTCTTATTCTCGAACTTGTCCGTCTCCACTGATAATCCATTTGTAAGAACAGAGTTCGGGTAGAGCCATAGGCCCTCTTGCATGCAGTTTTTGAGTGCTGATGCCGATTTCGGCTCCGAAGCCAAACTGTCCTCCGTCGGTAAATGCCGTTGATGCGTTGCTGTAAACACAGGCAGCGTCGACGGAAGTGATGAAATGGCGAATGCTTTCCGGGTCTTGGCTGATGATGCATTCGCTGTGCTTCGAACCATATTGGGTGATGTGCTCTACGGCTTCGAACAGCGAGGAAACGCTTTTAATGGCCATTTTGTAGTCCAAAAACTCACAACCGAAGCTGTCTTGTGAAGCTTTTTCAAGTAGTTCTTTCGGATATTTTCCGTGCAGTTCGGCATAGGCTGCAGCATCGGCGTAAATAAGCACCGACTTGTCGGCCAAGTTTCTGACCAGTTCGTGGACTTCGTGTAAACGCTCTTTGTGTACGATGAGGCAGTCAAGTGCATTGCAAACGCTGACTCGCCGAGTTTTGGCATTGAGAATGATTGCTTTTCCTTTCTCGATATCGCCCGATGCATCAAAAAAAGTATGGCAAACACCGGCTCCGGTTTCAATTATCGGCACTTGAGCGTGTTGTCGCACGTAATTGATAAGGCCTTTTCCGCCGCGAGGGATAAGGGCATCGACCGTATCGCTTGCTCGCAGCAACTCTTCGGTCGCTTCGTGTCCGGCCGGGAGAAGGGTGATGATATCGGGGTTTAGATCCGAGGCTTTCAGTACCAGTCGGATAATTTCTACTATGGCTTTGTTTGATTCCTGTGCGCTGCTTCCTCCTTTAAGAATGCAGGCATTGCCCGATTTCAGACAGAGTGCAAATACATCAAAAGTTACGTTCGGACGCGCTTCGTAAATTACGGCTATTACTCCGAAAGGAACGCTTATCTTCTTGATTCTCAATCCATTTGGGCGGGTGTACTCATGCAGAATCTTTCCTAAAGGAGAGGGGAGGGCTGCTACCTGGCGGATATCTGCGGCGATGTTTTCAAGTCGTTCGGGGCTTAGTTTCAGGCGGTCGTACATGGGATCGCTCGGATCCATCCGGTCTAAGTCTTTGCTATTGGCAGAGAGTATTTCGGGCGTGCTGCGTAGTATCTGTTCGGCTAAACGCAGCAATACTTCATTGATGCTTGCATTGTCCACGAAACTTAAAGAACGGCTAGCCTGCTTGGCCGCTTGTTTCCAATTCGGATTCATCATGTTTATTTTCTTTAGTGCATGCAAATATACGTTATTTGCCCGATGTTTTAAAAAAGCAGAAGAGGAAGAGCCTCGCTTTGTCCTTTCTGTAAAAGTCCGTACTTTTGTCGCAGCAATTTTTAGACTATATGTGGAGTATCAATCCGTTTAACTACAGCCGGAGGCCGAGTTTAGAGGTTCGGATCGGCAAACTTGTTTTGGGAGGCAAGCAGGCATTGCGCTTGCAGTCGATGGCTAATACCGATACGAATGATACGGCGGCTTCCATAGAGCAGGCTGTGCGCATCATCGAAGCCGGGGGTGAGTTGCTTCGCTTTACGGCACAGGGCATTCGCGAAGCAGAGAACCTGAAATTCATTCGCGAGGGACTTGATGCAAGAGGCTATGCTTCCGTACCTTTGGTGGCCGATATCCACTTTACGCCCAATGCAGCCGAAGTGGCAGCCCTTCATGTGGAGAAAGTGCGCATCAACCCGGGAAACTACGTGAAAAGCGTAAAACGGGGGAATGCTTCTGATGATTATTCGGAGGAAGAGTTTCGGATGGAACAGGAGCAGATTCGCGAGCGGTTTTTAGGTCTTTTAGCCATTTGTAAAAAGAAAGGCAGGGCAATCCGTATCGGAGTAAACCACGGTTCGCTTAGCGAGCGGATGATGAATCGCTACGGAGATACGCCGGAAGGAATGGTGGAGTCTTGTATGGAATTCCTGAGGATTTGCCGGGAAGAAGACTTTAACGACGTAGTTATATCGATGAAAACCTCAAATACGGTGATGATGGTACAATCCGTCCGCTTGTTGGTAGATCGACTCTCGAAGGAAGGTTTGAATTATCCGCTGCATTTGGGAGTAACCGAAGCCGGAGACGGTGAGGACGGGCGCATCAAATCGGCTGTTGGAATCGGAGCTTTGTTGCTGGACGGGATTGGCGACACGATACGTGTTTCTTTGAGTGAAGATCCCGAATGTGAGATTCCTGTTGCGAAACAGCTGGCCGAACACGCTTTGCAGCGAAGTGGAAAGATTTACATCGAGGCTTCCGTAAGTCCTCATTATTCGCCCTTTGAATATCGCCGTCGTGAGACACTGGAATTGACTCCCGTAGGAGGAGATAACCCTCCCGTAGTTATTGCTTCCCGAGCAGGAAACTACGAAACGGAACCCGACTTCCGCATGCTTGACGGAAAACTCTTGGATAAACAGGGAAAGCAATATAATATCACTTCCTTTGCGGATTTGCAACATGCCGCGTCGGATAAGCATAACGTGTTGTTTGTCAACGTATCTTTGGACGAATTAAGCGAGGCAAATCTGAAACTGTTGTGCGAGACGAAAAATTTGATTTTGCTTCTTCGTACTGTAACAGATAATCCGCTTGGTGAGCAGCGCGCTTTCTTCCATCGCTTGCTGGATGCCGGCTGTAAGACTCCTGTAGTAATCTGTCGGAGCTATGCCGAGGATTCTCTCGAAGCCTTGCAGATAAAAGCTGCTTGCGATATAGGTGTACTCTTTGTTGACGGATTTGGTGATGGAATACTTTTGGAGAATAAAGGTAGCATAAGTCCCGAAGAACTAAATTCCATCGCATTCGGGATATTGCAAGCCACACGTGTGCGGAGCAGCAAGACGGAATATATTTCTTGTCCCAGCTGCGGGCGTACCCTTTTCGATTTACAAGCTGTAAACGCCCGAATAAAGGCACGCACAGCGCATCTCAAAGGCTTGAAAATAGGGATTATGGGATGTATTGTGAACGGACCCGGCGAGATGGCCGATGCCGATTATGGTTATGTCGGGACCGGGAAGGGGAAAATAAGTCTGTATAAAAAGAAAGAATGTGTCGAACGGAATATCCCGGAGGAGGAAGCCGTCGATAAATTGATTGAATTAATCAAAGCAAATGGTGATTGGCACGAGAATTGTCCATGACGCCGAGGTAAAAAATAGAACAAAACAATTTAAGTGAAAAGAAAATGAAAACAATGAGAAAAATGATTCTTGCACTTGTGTTTGTAGCAGGTGCTTCGACTTTGGCTAGCGCACAGGTCGATACTAAAAACATCGGGCTTCGCCTGGGTTGGGCCAATGAAATTTCTTATCAACAACCTCTGAGCTCGACCAACCGCTTGGAGTTCGATTTCGGTATTCCCGGTTTTTATAACTACTTGGCTCTTGGAGCCTCAGGTATTTACCAGTGGGTCTGGGATTTGCCCGAATTGGCCACCGGATTCAAATGGTATGCCGGGGTAGGTGCCAGTGCATTGTTGTTTAATAACTATTTTAACTTCGGGCCAAGCGGCCAGATAGGGATAGAATATAATTTCGATATCCCCTTGCAACTCGCACTCGATTACCGTCCCACCTTTTACTTGTTAAATCCTTCGGGAGGATATTATTTCCAATTTAGTCCTTATGGTGCTGCCCTCTCGGTGCGCTATAAGTTCTAAACTAACAAATAGAGGGATATTTTCTTTACAAACAGCCGTCCGACATGTCTTTTTTGTCGGACGGTTTTTTGTATCTCAGCCTTCCCCGCTTTCCTCGCAGAGCCGGTTGGCTTTATGAAGAAAAAGAATTACATTTGCGGACAAAGATTCTTAAAACACGAAAAGCCATTCTTAAAAAACACGATTCAATGATGAAAGAAACAGCCTTTACAGTCAAGCATATTGCTTTGGGCGCTAAAATGCACGAATTTGCAGGTTATAATATGCCCATTGAATATCCTACGGGTATCACGGAAGAACATCTTTGCGTCCGAAACGGAGTAGGAGTTTTTGATGTATCGCACATGGGAGAGTTTTGGGTGAAGGGACCGAAAGCCCTCGACTTCCTGCAGCGGATAACGAGCAATAACGTAGCAGCTTTGGCTGTGGGCAAGGTACAATATACCTGCTTCCCCAACGGTCGAGGGGGGATTGTGGACGATTTGTTGGTGTATCGCTACGAGGAAGAAAAATACCTTCTTGTGGTAAATGCGGCCAATATAGAAAAGGACTGGGCCTGGTGTCAAGCTCACAACAGTTTTGCTGCCGAGCTTGAGAATGCTTCGGATCACATGGCGCAATTGGCAGTACAAGGACCTCGGGCGACGGAGTTGCTCCAAAGCCTGACGGATCTGCCTTTGAGCGAAATACCTTATTACAGTTTCCGAACAGGACGTTTTGCCGGCGTCGATGAAGTGATTCTTTCCAATACCGGTTATACCGCTGCCGGAGGTTTCGAACTTTACTTCTATCCGGAATATGCCGACCGTATCTGGACGGCCCTTTTCGAAGCCGGTGAGGCTTATGGTCTCAAACCGATAGGCCTGGGAGCCCGTGATACGCTGCGTCTGGAGGCCGGCTTTTGTCTCTATGGAAACGACATCGACGATACAACCTCGCCTATTGAGGCGGGCCTGGGCTGGATAACCAAGTTTGTCGAAGGTAAAGACTTTATCGACCGTCCGTTTTTGGAAAAGCAGAAGGCAGAAGGGGTAGCACGACGTTTGATGCGTTTCGAGCTGGTCGAACGGGGCATTCCCCGGCAAGGCTACGAAATATGCAATGCAGAGGGAGGATGTATCGGCCGAGTAACTTCGGGGACTCTCGTACCGGGTACAAAAAAAGGTATCGGAATGGGGTATGTCGCTACGGAATATGCTCAAACAGGAGGGAGTATCTACATCAGCATACGTAATAAGAAGCTCGAAGCGCGAATTGTGAAATAGTAAAACTCTTGACAGCAACGAGATCCATGAAATCCCGTTATTTGCCAATGCGTGGCACAGTTTATGAGAAGTGGCCACTTAGGTTTTATTTTAAACGCATCATTTTTATGAACAAGACCTTTCGTATTTTGGGATTCTTGTCTATGCTTCTTTTTCCGCTTTTTACAACGGCAAAGAATCCGATGAGAAAAGAGCTGGCTTTCCGTGGCGGAGAACGCTTGAATTACGTTATTTCCTACAGCTTGGGCTTTCTTTACACGGACGTAGGCGAGGTGAAATTGGAACTGAAGGAGCAGCCGGGTGATAAAAATAAATATTTTGTACGGGGCTTGGGACGTACCTACGGCTTTTATGACCGGATAATGCGGGTGCGCGATAAGTACGAGGCCGAGTTTCTGCTGCCGGATTTCATGTCGCTTTATTTTCACCGTGACATTCACGAAGGGGGATATGAAGTGAAAAACACCTATTTGTTTAATTGGGAACAGCGCCGCATCGAAGCGAAGGTGGAGCAAGGCGACAGTACGCGAAACCTGTTGATTCCCATGACTCGAAATCAGGATTTCGATGTGATGACGAGTTTTTACTACTTTCGGAATATCGACTTGAGCGGAGCGGAGCCAAACCGCATATTCCCTTTTTCGGTAGCTTTAGACGATGGTATGTATAACCTCGGTTGCCGCTATGCAGGCAAGGAGCGCCGCTTTGTTAAAGCTTTGGATGGTAAGCTGGACTGCCTCAAGTTGGAGTTGCAGGTGATAGCCGGTGAAGTCTTTCGAGGGCACGAGGTTATCACCATTTGGGTGTCGGACGACGCGAACCGTATTCCTGTAGAGATGGAGTTTCCCATCCGAATCGGGAAAATGCGGGTACGTTTGTTAAAATCCGAAAATCTGGTAGCTCCCTTCCAAATTCTAACGAAATAACAGGCCTGTATATTTTTTTTTTTTTGAACTCCTTATCTACTTGTTAAATAGTCGCTTGGCTTTTCGACTTTGAACTTAACGATAGCAGCCAAAGTCCGAATGCAGTGATTGCTCCATTGATGAGCAGCAGCTCATAGCCCATTTTATAATTCATTTGCAATAAGATGTTCTCTAAGGCGAAGCAGAGCAAGGGGGCTGCTACGGCTATGTAGGGAATGTACCGGTCTGTGGGTTTGAGTCGGGTATAGAGCCCGCAGGCATACAAGCCCAGCAGAGGCCCATAGGTGTAGGATGCGAGGCGGTATATGGCGTCGATGATGCTGTCGGACCCGATGGCTTCGATTAGCAGGATGACGGTCATGAATACAACACTCATCCCGATGTGTACACGTTTCCGGGTTTTTATATTTTGCTGAGCCTGCTCTTCCTTATCCTTGCTTTCCATGCCCAATATGTCGACACAAAAGGAAGTGGTCAAGGCTGTGAGGGCTGAGTCGGCGCTGGAAAAAGCGGCTGCCACTACCCCGATGATAAATATGGCAAGAGTCACTCCTCCCAACTCTTCGCTTACGATGTAAGGAAGGATGTTGTCCGAGATTTCGGGCAGGGAGATGCCTTTGCTCGAGGCGAAGATGAGAAGCAGCACCCCCAAGGAGAGGAAGAGCAGATTGATGGGCAAGAATGCAAATCCATAGGAAATTACATTCTTCCGGGCATCTTTCAGATTCCTTATGCTCAGGTTCTTTTGCATCATATCCTGATCCAGTCCCGTCATGACAATCGTGATGAACATGCCGCTGAAGAATTGTTTCACAAAGTGCTGGCGGCTTGTCCAATCGTCGAAAACGAAGATGCGTGCATGTGAACTTTCCGTAATGGCTGAAACCATGCCGAACAGGTCGAAATCAAGGCCTTGCGCTATACGGACGAGTATGAGTATGAGGGCTGTGACGAAAAGGATGGTTTGTAGCGAGTCGGTCCAAATAATGGTTTTGATACCGCTTTTATTGCTGTATAACCAAATGATGCCTATAATACCGGCTACGGTAAGCGAAAAAGGAATGCCGAGGGATTCGAAAACGAGTTTCTGTAGAATGAAGGCCACGAGGTATAGGCGTGCCGCAGCCCCCACTATTTTTGAGAGAAGGAAGAACCAGGCTCCCGTTTTGTAGGCGTGCTTTCCGTATCGTTGGTCGAGAAAGCCGTAGATGGTAGTAAGATTCAGACGGTAGTAAAGAGGGAGTAATACGTATGCAATAACGCAGTAACCTGCAAAAAAACCTAAAGCCATTTGAAGATAGGTCATGTCCGTCTGGCGAACCCATCCCGGTACGGATATGAAAGTTACACCCGAAATCGAAGTGCCCACCATAGCTATTGCTACTACGTACCACGGAGCTTGTTTGTTGGCCCGGAAAAAGGTTTCGTTGCCTGAGTTCTTCTTGCCGGTAAAATAGGCGATGAGCATCAACAGGGCAAAGTAGAATGCAATAACGAGGAGTATAAAATTGTTGTCCATGGGAAAATGTTTTCTTCTTTTTTTAAGCCTGCAAATTTATAGAAGAATGGAGAGACGAACAAAAATTTGTTCTACTACGAAAGTTTATTTACCTTTGTGCCCGAAATAAAGTGGAAGGATTTGGACTGCTTGCAACCACGGAAAAAAATGCTAAACGGCGTATCTTCCTTCAATCTGTCCGAAACTTTCCCCTGAAAATTAAAAACATTAACTATTGCAGACGGATTTCGCTTGAAAGGCTCTAAGTCCGTTTCGAATCAATCATTTAACACAAAATAGACATGGGATATTTATTTTCATCGGAATCCGTATCGGAAGGGCATCCCGATAAGGTAGCCGACCAAATTTCGGATGCCATTTTGGATCATTTCCTGGCTCAGGATAAGCGTGCAAAAGTAGCATGCGAGACCCTCGTTACCACAGGGCAAGTAGTGCTTGCCGGCGAAGTGAAGTCTTCGGCCTATATCGATGTGCAATCCGTTGCACGGGACGTAATCAACCGCATCGGTTATACGAAGGGGGCGTATATGTTTGACGGAAATTCCTGCGGGGTGCTTTCGGCCTTGCACGAACAATCGGCGGATATCAACCGGGGGGTCGAGCGGGACGATCCGATGAATCAAGGAGCCGGAGACCAGGGAATGATGTTCGGCTATGCCTGCAACGAGACTAAAAACTTTATGCCCATAGCTCTTGATTTGTCTCATGCTCTGGTGCGTGAGTTGGCTGCTATTCGTCGCGAAGGACGTGAGATGACCTATCTGCGTCCCGATGCTAAATCGCAGGTTACTATCGAGTACGACGATCGGAATAAGCCTTTGCGTGTGCATACGATAGTGGTCTCGACACAACACGACGATTTTGTGAAAGCTACCGCCGGAAAAACTCAGGAGCAAGCCGACGAGGAGATGCTGGTTACCATTCGCCGCGATGTGGAAACACGACTGATACCTCGTGTGAAAAAGCTTGACCGTCAGTTCGAAGAACTCTTCAAGGATGATTATATTTTACATGTGAACCCCACGGGAAAATTTGTTATCGGTGGTCCGCACGGCGATACGGGATTGACGGGACGTAAAATCATTGTAGATACCTACGGAGGAAAAGGCGCTCATGGCGGCGGTGCTTTCTCCGGCAAAGATCCCTCGAAAGTCGACCGATCGGCTGCTTACGCCGCTCGTTACATCGCTAAAAATCTTGTTGCAGCTGCTGTGGCCGATGAAATCTTGGTGCAGGTAGCTTATGCCATTGGAGTGGCGCGTCCCATGAATGTGTATGTGAATACTTACGGAACGGCAAAGGTCGCACAGACTGATGCAGAGATTGCGGAAACGGTAGCCCGGATTTTCGATCTGCGACCTGCAGCCATCGAGCAGCGGCTGAAACTGCGTAACCCGATATACGAAGAGAGTGCTGCTTACGGGCACTTCGGACGGACATCCGAATGGAAGGAGAAATCTTTCGTTGATGCTTCCGGAAGATGCTTTAGCGAGCGTGTAGAGCTCTTTACTTGGGAAAAAACCGATATGCTTGATGAAGTACGAAAAGCTTTCGGACTGTAAGCAGTCCGACTGGCAAAACAGACCGGATTTTTATACGGAAAACAGAGGCTGTCTCGGAACTTTTTGTTTTGATACGGCCTCTGTTTTTTTGCTGGTTCTACTACATGAGGCTGTCGACCGTCTGAGACTTTTCGGAGAATTTCTCCGGTACGACCATTTGTATGGCGGCCGGTATGATGCCGATGTTCAGCTCCGTTGAAGCAGGCAGACCTATACCGTCGGCCTCAATGGGGAAAGCTTCCCGACTTTGTATGCGAATATCCTGCGTGCGGAAACTGCGTATGATGCGGTGCCTCATCAGGTTTCCACGAAAGAGGGCGGTAATAGCTGTAAAGATGTCTTGTATTTTCGGCTTTAAAGCAAACATGCAGTCCAGCTCTCCGTCGTAAGGAAGAGCATCGGGTGTCTGTTTTAAACCTCCTCCCGAGTAACATCCATTGGCGATACTCGCAGTGAAGATCGGTTCCTTCATTTCCTTAGATCCCGAGAATACTTTCATTTTAACGGCCCGGTAAATAAAGACCGTAACAAACAATCCCAAGCTGTATATGAAACCGTGGCTGCCCAAGACTTTTTTGATATGATGAGCTACCTCTACCACTTTCGCATCGAGCCCCAAGCCTACCGAATTGATGAAGTGATGAGTTCGTTGGCCTTCCGAGGTGCTATACTTCATGTTGCCCACGTCGATGATTCGGGTTTTACCCTTCAGGAAGACTTCTATCGAATGTTTATAGTCGCGGGTCAATCCCCAAAAGCGTCCCCAGTCGTTTCCCGTTCCGCGAGGGATGAGGGCAAGTTTGAAATTCGAATAATCCTGTCTGCCGGAGGCAAAAATGCCGTTTACTACTTCGCTGAAAGTACCGTCGCCTCCTACCACTAAGAAGTTTCGGTAGTTTTTTCCGGTAAATTCGTCGGCTATGGCTTGAGCATGGCCGACGTGTCCGGTAAAGCGGTATTCGAAACGGATGTCTGCATTTTTTAAAGTAGCAAGCAAGTATTCGATTTGCGGTTTAAATTGTCGTTTGCCCGATTTGGGGTTGATAATAACCGCCCATTTTTTTTCCATTTTGATTGAAAATTTAGCTTCTTTTTATCCTATGGCAAAAGTTTTCGAAGCTTTGGATTGAAGATAGAGGTCGAGTAGGGTGATGGCTGCCATGGCTTCAACGATTACTACGGCACGAGGTAAAACGCAAGGGTCATGCCGTCCACGGGCTTCCAGCTTTACCGGTCTCAACTCCGAGTTAAGACTGTCTTGCTGTTTCGCTATTGTGGCTACGGGTTTGAAGAGTACCCGGAAATAAATGGTTTCGCCGTTGCTAATGCCGCCCTGTATGCCTCCCGAGTAGTTGCTTTTTGTCGTTACCTTAGCGTTTCGGTATTCGAAAGCATCGTTTATTTCCGAGCCTTTCAGGTTAACGGTTTGGAAACCTCCTCCGTAGTCGAATCCGTGAGCGGCGTTGATGCTTAGCATGGCCTCGGCCAGCCGCGCTTGCAATTTGTCGAAGACCGGTTCGCCCCAGCCCGCCGGAACCCCACGGGCCATGCAGGTGATAATTCCTCCGATAGAATCGCCTTCACCTTTCAGCTCTTCGATGTAGCTTATCATCCGATCGGCAACTTCCTTTTGAGGGCAGCGTACGGAGTTGCTTTCCACTTGCGACCAGTCAACCTCTTCGATGCTTTGCGTGCAGGCTATATGCCCTACCTGCGACGTGTAGGCCTGTATCGAAACGCCGATGTTTTTTAACACTAACTTAGCTATGGCTCCCGCCACGACACGTCCTGCTGTTTCGCGTGCAGAACTGCGTCCTCCGCCTCTATGGTCACGTATCCCGTACTTCTGTTGGTAGCTGTAGTCAGCATGCGAAGGACGATACACGTCTTTCAGGTGATGATAATCCGCGCTTTGTTGATTGGTGTTGCGAATCAAAAAAGCAATAGGAGTTCCCGTACTTTTCCCTTCGAAAATTCCGGATAGAAATTCCACTCGATCTGCTTCTTTTCGGGGAGTTGATAAGGACGACTGTCCGGGGCGTCGCCGATCCAGCTCGTTTTGTATGAAAACTTCGTCCAGATAGATGCCGGCCGGGCAGCCATCAACGATACCTCCGATGCCTTTCCCGTGCGATTCGCCGAAGGAGGTAAAAGTAAAAAGTTTGCCGGTAGAATTCATTCCATGTGTTTTTGGGGGATTGACACAACGGATACTTCGTTTTTTAAGCTGTAGGTATCCGTTGTGGGGTCTTTGCTTTGTTTAGTGACAGCCGCAGCATCCGCCGGACTCGCTCTCGCATCCGCAGTCATGACTGTCGTGATGGTGTTCCGAGTCGTGTCCGCAACTGCAGTGGCATCCGCAGCCTCCGCCGGACAAAGCGGCAAGTTCTTCTGCCGAAGCTTCACGTACATCAATGACCGATCCTTTAAAATGCAGGGTTTCACCTGCCAGAGGATGGTTCAAGTCGATGGTGATGTGAGAATCGGTAATTGTTACAATTTGAGCTCTTACTTTGTTCCCCATGCTGTCCATCATGGGGACTACGTTTCCTTCAAAAATCATGCTTTCGTCTATCTTTCCGTCCACTTCGAAGACAGAGCGTTCCAGAGGAATTACGCTTTCGTCGTCGTAGGGCCCGTAAGCGTCTTCGTTGCTTATGGTAAAATCGAAGCTGTCACCGGCTTGTAAACCGAAGAGATTTTCTTCGAACTTCGGGAGCATCATGCCTACTCCGTAGATAAATTCGAGCGGCGTTTCGCGGGTCGCTCTTTCCATCAGTTCGAGCTCGCCCTCTTTTTCTCCGTCAACGAAGAGTTCGTATTCTGCCGATACGGCTTTGTTTGCTGAGATTTTCATTTTTTAATTGTCTTTTATTTACTGTGTTGAAAAATATTTTACCGTAGTATATAACCCCGTTGGAGGTTTTTTGTTCTCGATGTCCAACTTTTTCTTCTACCTTCAATACCAGTTGAGGGTTGCCTGCTGTGCCCGGGTTTGTTTCTCGTATTTTAAGTCCTGAAGCATGCTGGCATTTACTCCTATTTTGAAATTGTAAGATTTATAGCGACCAAAGGGGACGAAAGAAGCCGTCATGCTCCAGCAATGTAGATTCCTTTTTACGTTTACGTTGGTGTAGGAGAACTGTTTGGCTTGGAAATCGTAGGAAATACTGGTGCTTGCCGACCAGTTATTGCCTAAGGAGATGTTACCCGACAGGTTCAAATGGTGAGTAAAGCCCATGTCATAATCCATCTTGCTGCGGTCGAAAGTAGTATTTCCGTAGGATACGTTGTAATTAATGCTGATGCTCCACGGGATTGCTACCTTTTCGTATCCGTCGTTGTCGGTTTCATTGGCTGTCTCTTTGTCTTTTCGAGGCTCCTCCGATCCCTCCGTTTCGGATGCTTCCGGGTTGTCTTCGGTTTTGTCTTTTCCTTTTCCTCCTTCTTCCTTTTGAAATCTCCTGCGCAGCTTTTTGAAGGTATCGTTGTTCAGCGTGTAGCTGAAAGGGTAGCTCATACCTAAGAACTTCGGAAATTTTCCGTGATTCCATCTGAACTGGTTGATTCTGACTGGATTTCCGGATGCGTTCAATCCGTACATGTAGGGGTCGAATACGCCGTTTAGGCTAATGGTTTGCTTTCCTATTTTCAAGCGGAGCGATACGGAGAAATTTGACAGATTCATCGAGTCGGCAGCAAAGTTGTAAGCACTGCTGATGGAGAAGTTGTCTATCAGGCTGATCTTCTTGGAGGCTTCTTTTCCGGTAGTGTCGTTGGGATTCGGAACCTTCATTTCCAGGTTATTGGCCAGAGAGAAGCTGATGCTTCGCGATTCTCCTCGTGAGGGAAAAGCTTCTTTAAATCGCGAGTAAATGATTTCCTGTTCGTCGTATTGACTCGGGTCGTGGGCATTGGGGCTAAGCCGGGTGTAGGAGTGGTAATAATCCCACATGGGATCGCCGAAGTTCGGCCGATAGCTGAAGCTTAGCGATGGAGTTATGACATGTCGTATCTGTTCTACGTATTTCTTGCCGATGAGTGGGGTGAAGAAACCGTAAATTTTTGTCGAAGCCGAAATTCCGGCATTAAATTGATAGGCTCTGTTGAAACCGCTGGTGGTGTCCACCACTTCTTTTTGCCGAGCAACATCCCATGATTTCCTGAAAGACTGCAGAAACCATTTTTCTTCGTAACTGATATTAGGGGTGATGTTGATGTTGTCGAAGAGGTTAAAAGTAGCGCTTATGGGTATGCTGTGTCGGATATCGTGCGACCAGTCGCGTACGAAGGAGGAGCTAAGAAGCAAGCTTTCTTTCGTTTGTATGGAGTTCGAAAAAGAACCGGAATAACTCAATGTTATTTTTTCGTACCAACGTTCCCCGCCTATCGGATTTTTCCGTTTGAAAGGTTTGGTGCTGCTGTATGAGATGCTCAAGTTCGGCAGTGTCATGCTTATCGTCGAGTCTTTGGTGCGCTGCGAAACCATTACGTTGGTCGATATACTCAGTGCCGGGATGCTCGGGAAGCGTTTTGTGTAAGATATGCTGGAGCTTGTCGTATTGGCCGAGTTTAGCTCCGGCCGGTAGTAGCTGTTGATGTTGCTTTGATTGTAACCGCTGGTCGAGAAGTTTACACCTGCCGAGAGGGTCGAATATGGGTCGGCTTTCGGGTCTTGTGTATGGCTCCATTGTATGCTCATGCTTTTGGCTTTCGAGTAATCGGGCATGTCTTTTTCTCCTCTTACGTCTTCCCGATAACTGGCCGAAAAGCTCCCTCGGAACTTATAACGTTTTACGTAGGACGAACTTCCTTTTACGGACCAGGTGCCTTTTGTGTAAATCTCACTTCGCAGTTCAAAGTCCATGTAGTCGTTTATTGCAAAATAGTAACCGCCGTTCAGCAAGCCAAAACCTGCATTCAAGTCGTCGGCATAGGTCGGCATCAGAATCCCTGAGGAATATTGGCTTGTGAAAGGGAAAAAGCCGAAAGGGATGACGAGGGGTAGCGGTACATCGGCCACAACCAGGTGTGCCGGTCCGGAAACAACATAATTGCCCGGCTGCATCTTGCCTTTTGAAAGACTGAGGTAAAAGTGAGGATGGTCGTGGTTGTCACAGGTGGTATACTTGGCTCCCTGTATGTAGAGCGTGTTGGTAGAATCTTTTTTAGTTCGTTCACTGATGATGTAGCCTTCTCCCTGTTGGGTTACCCCCTGTCGTATGAAACCTTTCTTTGTCTTCAGGTTGTAGGTCATCTCCTTGGAACTGTATTCCGAATCACCTTCTTTGAAGACCGGCTTCCCGATAAAGTTTCCCGTACTATCGCGACGTCCTTGTGCGTAAATCGTACTGCTGTCCATCCTTACCCGGATCAGGTCGGCCTTAAGGTTCATTTTCTTGTAGTTTACATCCCCCTGTCCATACAAAAAACCAGTTCCGTTACCCCAAAATACAATCGAATCCTGAGCGGTATAGCTGACTGCTGCATCAATTTTCTGTTTTTTGACTGCAGGCGCATTGAGCGTGTCGGTAGGGATGCTGTCGGTATTATTTATTTTAGGAGAAGTTGTTTGGATGCTGTCGCTTGCCGCTGAGGGAGTCTGATCTTGTGCAACCATGTGCATTGCGGGAAGCAATACACATACTAGCACGGAGATGATGTATTTTGAGTTGATATGTAAACGCTTACAAAACCGCATCCGAAAGGATTTTCTTTCTGAAAATTAGACCGCAAAATTAAGCAAAAAAAACTTCCATGGCGGGCATCCGGATAAATTTTATGAATAATTTGAAAATTTAGAGTTCATCGAAAATTGAGGAACTGGATAAAAAGATTACTTTTGCAGCGAAAAAACGAAGTGATTTTATCTCTATGCATTCCGGATTCAAGTTTTTTAGCACATTCTTTTTCTCGATTGCGTTATCGTTGTTTGCATTAAATGCCCAACATTCTTCTTTCGTTTTGGTTATCGATCCGGGGCACGGAGGTAGTGATCCCGGAGCCTTGGGGCGCATAGCTAAAGAAAAAGACATTAATTTATCGGTAGCCCTCCGTCTCGGTGAGCTGATTGAGAAGACGCACAAGGACGTAAAAGTCTTTTATACGCGTAAAACAGATACCTTTCTAAGCCTGCAGGAGCGTGCTGATTTCGCCAACGAAAAGAAAGCCGATTTTTTTATCAGTATTCACACCAACTCGGCTAAAGCCAGATCGGCTTACGGGATAGAAACTTTTACGCTGGGGCTCGCCAAGTCGGAAGCCAACCTCGAAGTCGCGATGCGTGAAAACTCCGTGATTCTGCTCGAAGAAGACTATAAAACCAAATACAAAGGTTTCGATCCTTCGTCGGTAGATTCGTATATTATGTTCGAATTTATGCAGGATCAGTATATCGATCAGAGTATCGAATTGGCCACCTATTTCCAGAAGCAGTTTTCTTCTTACTGCAAGCGTTACGATAGGGGAGTACGTCAAGCCGGATTTTGGGTATTGCACCGTACGGCTGCACCCAGTGTTTTGGTCGAGCTCGGTTTTATTTCCAATCGTGAAGAAGAACGCTACCTGAGCTCTAAAGAAGGGCAGTTGAAACTTGCTACTGCTATGAGCAAAGCCTTTTCGGAGTATAAGTATAGACGCGATAAAAAGTCCGTTAGAGAGATTCTTGCCGTTACGGATCCGCCCGCGGAGGATGCGAGTAGTACCTCCAACAATACTTCGAAACCTCAGGATGGCACCGAAGTTGAAGCGCTTTCCTCCACTTCCGACGCCGAAGCTGCCGAGCTTCCGGTATTTCGGGTTCAGCTGTTTGCCAAAAACCAAAAGCTTTCTCCCAATGCTCCGGAATTTAAAGGATTGGAATATGTGAATTACTACAAAGATGGTGAGATGTACAAATATACTGCAGGAGAAGAAAACGATTATCGTAAAATACTTTTGTTGAAGAAAAAACTCAGTAAAAAATATCCCGACGCCTTTGTTGTTGCGTTTCTCGGAAATGTACGTATTCCGCTTTCCGAAGCGCTTAAAATGATAAAACAATAAAAGAGGACATATTACACAGAATGATAAAGAAATACATGACGCGTGAGGTTAAAGTAGGCTTGTTGGTCGTAGTCTCCATATTTATCTTGTTTTTTGGGTTGAACTTCCTGAAAGGAATTGAAATATTCAAATCGACAAACAGCTACTATGCGGTTTTTGAGGATGTGGACGGACTCGTAAAGTCCTGTCCTGTACAGATAAAAGGCTATAAAGTCGGTCAGATTGAAGAGGTAACTTATGATTTTCGCAAGTCGGCCTCTTTCGTCGTTAAACTATCTGTTTCCAAAGATATTTCCTTGCCTCGGGGCTGTACTGTCGAATTGTTCGATAACGGTTTGGTAGGAGGGAAGGCCATCCGCTTGATGTTTAAGGAATCCGTCAGTCAGGAACTCTACCATCAACCCGGCGACACCCTGCCTTCGAGTAGCTCGAGCGGACTGATGGGAGTGCTTGAACGGGATGTAACACCGAAGATTGAAAGTATCGTAATTCAAGCAGATTCTCTGTTGCGTTCTTTGCGTGCATTAACCGAAGCTCAGTCGCTCCGGAACACATTGGCCTCTATCGAGCTTACAACAGCCCATTTGGCACGAGGCAGCTCTCAGTTGAACCGGATTATAGATACGGACTTCCCGCGCATCATTGGGGATGTACATGCACTTACCACTGACTTTAAACAATTGACCGGTAGTTTGAAAAAAATAGACTTTGTGGCTATGTCCGACTCTTTGACTCAGACCTTGTCGAACTTGCAGCTGTTCAGTGAAAAGCTGCACGCCAAAGAGGGGTCTTTAGGCTTGCTTATCAATGATAAAGATTTGTATTTCAATCTTTCCAATACGGCCGACAATGCCAATAAGCTGCTTATCGATTTGCAACAGAACCCTAAAAAATATGTCCATTTCTCGATATTCGGACGCAAATAATTCTCCGGCTTTATTTTTAGTCATTATAAATAACGGATCGCGTGAAAAAATCTTTTTCACGCGATTTTATTAACTAAAAGTCTCTTATTAACAAGTGCTTTCTTGACTCTTTTCTTTACATTTGCTTTTTATTTGATAAAACTGTTAAATGGCTTATTTTAAGAGCTTAAAATTTTTCTCCTCTCCCTATTGCTCTGAGAAACAAGAATGTTTTTTTAATGTGTTGAGATATATTGAGATAGCCTCTTTGAAAAGATTGAGGCAGTGCGCTGATTTTTTTTTGTCGGAATAGTTTCTGAACTTTGTACTCCCAAGGTATTTTGGAAACAAAGCCCCAAATACCTTCAGAATTCCAAATCAAGCAGATTATAGTATATAGTTGTTAGGGACGTGCTCCCTTTGGGTTTTAGTGTTATGAGTCAGAATTTCCAATTGTTGTGGGATCGTTGTCTGAAAGTAATAAAGGACAATATCAACGAAACGTCGTATAATACGTGGTTTGCTCCTATAGTGCCTTTGCAGTATGAGAACAATGTATTTGTTCTACAGGTTCCCAGTCAATTCTTCGTCGAGTATATTGAAGAAAAATACATCGACTTGCTGCGAATGACTTTATACCGCGAGGTTAAAGTAGGCACGCGCTTGGAATATCGTGTGCTTATCGATAAATCGAGCGGAAGAGAGACTCAGATTCCGAGTGCGGAAGAGACTCCGAAGCCCAAACAGCCTGCCAAATCCTCGGCTTATGTGAGTCCTTATGCAAAACCTCAGCTTCAGGAGATAGACCCTCAGTTGAATCCGGCTTACAACTTCAATAATCTGATAGAAGGAAGCAGCAATAAGCTGGCGCGTACGGCCGGCATCAGTATCGGAAACGACCCGGGTAAAACGATTTTTAATCCGCTCTTTGTGTACGGGCAGTCCGGTGTGGGAAAGACGCATTTGGCCAATGCCATTGGTGTGATGACCAAGCAGATGCACCCCGAAAAACGAGTTCTTTATGTTCCGGCCAATACCTTTCAGATACAATATACGGATGCCGTCAGGAATAATACGGTGAACGACTTCCTGAATTTTTATCAAACCATCGATGTGCTTATTCTGGACGATATTCAGGAGTTTTCGGGTAAGACGGGAACACAGAACACCTTTTTCCATATATTCAACCACTTGCATCAAACAGGAAAGCAGTTGGTGCTGACTTCAGATCGCTCCCCCGTTGTGATGCAAGGTATGGAACAGCGTTTGCTTACCCGCTTTAAGTGGGGACTTTCGGCAGAGATCGAGAAGCCGGATTTCGAACTTCGTAAAGGAATTCTCAAGCATAAGATCTATCGCGATGGGCTGGATTTTCCGGGAGAAGTCGTGGATTTTATCGCTGAGCATGTGACGGACAATGTACGCGATTTGGAGGGTGTACTGGTTTCTATTTTGGCTCACTCGACTCTGACGGACATGCCTATTGATATTGCTTTGGCAGAAAAGACAATCAGCCGCGTTGTTCACATGGCTTCGAAGGTGACAAGTGTGGAGAAAATACGCGATGTGGTTTGCGACTACTTCTCGTTGTCGGTTGAGGCCATTTCGACACGTAGCCGGAAGCGCGAAGTGGTGCAGGCCCGGCAGATAGCTATGTATCTTTCGAAACGCTTAACGAAGAATTCTCTTTCCTCTATCGGGGCACTTATCGGACAGCGCGACCATGCTACGGTCTTGCATGCCTGCAAAATTGTGAACGATTTGATGGAGATTGATAAGAGTTTCCGTTCGAGCGTACAGGATATAGAAAAAAGACTTAAAGCTTAAGGAAAAGAAGCTGATCCGCTTCGTTTTGTTGCGGAAAGGAAGCTCTTGTTATTGTGTTTTTAGTAGTATTTCGCGTTGCGACCTGATGTTGCAGCGCGTTTTTTCTCTTAATAAATTATTTCATGGAATTTGTTATGAAAAGAAGCTTTGTTGGACTGCTGATGCTGTTTGGGCTCGCTATTGGGCTGTTGAGGGCGGAAGGCTCGCTTGAGTTGAAGCTGGGCACTTGGAATGTAGAATGGTTGAGCTGTCGGGAGTTTGGTCCGACGGACGAAGCTTTGCAGCTGGAGAACGTGGCGCGCGTGATACGAGCCGTGGATGCGGATGTGATGGCGCTTCAGGAGGTGGGGACAAGTGCGGACTCACCTACGTTGGAATTGCTCGTGGCGAAATTGGGGGCCGATTGGGCGGGGCATATCCTGCCATGGCGGGCTGAGAATTGTCGTCAGAATCAGGCTCTCGTTTATAAGAAAGCGAAGCTTCGCTTGTTGCACTCCGAACTGATTCGCTCGGGTGGTTCGGCTTACAACTGGTCGGGAGGGCGCTATCCGGCGCTTTACCGTGTGGAGGCGCTTTGGGGAGATAAGGCTTTGCCGCTTACGCTGATTAATATACATGCCAAGGCTATGCGGGATGAGGGGAGTTATGAGCGACGGAAAGCAGCTTCGGAAGGATTGAAGGCTTTGTTGGATGGGAGTCCTTATCGGGATGAACGCCTTGTGTTATTGGGTGATTTTAACGATTATCTGACGGGCTCGATGTGTGGCTCTTGCGGGGCCTCGCCTTACCGGAACTTTATGGAGGATAAAGCTTCCTACCGAGGACTCACGGCTGATTTACAGTCTCTTTTTTATCACAATCCGCTTATTGATAACGTTGTGATTTCGAACGAACTTTTCGATGCTTATGTGAATAAAAGTGCTGTGCTGGAGGCTTCGGTCGTAGCATCGATACCGAATTTTAAGCACACAACTTCGGATCATGTACCGGTAACGTTTCGTTTTCGATTTGAAGGCGGCAATGCCTGCAAGTTGCTGCAGGAGAGCTTCTCGACGGATGCGGGAGCTTTTGAGTCTTATACTTTGAAAAGCGCTGTCGGTACTGAGCCTGTGTGGAAATGGAGCAGCTACCGTTGTATGGCGGCAAATGCTTATTCCAACGGACCCAAGGCTTCGGAGGCCTGGCTGATTGGCCCTTCGATGGATTTGCGCGGGAAGACTGCTGTGGAGCTAAGTTTTGAGCATACAGGTAAGTATTTTACGGCAAATAAAACGGTGGAGCAGAGTTTGTGGGTTTCCGGCGATTATGCAGGAGGAAATCCGGAAACGGCTACTTGGACACAGTTGAAAATATCGACTTGGCCTTCGGGTCTGGATTGGACCTATGTCGGATCGGGGCCTGTTGATTTGTCTGCCTTCGCAGGGCAGGCGAAGTTGCGTATTGCTTTCCGCTACCGGAGCAGCGAATCGGGAGCAGCTACCTGGCAGCTGCGCAATGTACTTGTGAGTGCTACTTGTCAGCCGAATGACGTGGAGGATATATTGTTCGATGATGCTGTCCGAGTCTACGGTGTCTCGGGAGGGATCCGCATCGAAACGAAGAGCCGGGATGCAGCATTGCGCTTGTACGATAGCTTGGGCCGCTGTCTGTATCAAGAAAAGAAGTTTGCGGATGACTTTCTGCCAGTCGAAAAGCCGGGGCTTTACTTGGTGCAGTTCCTCGGCAAGGTGTATAAAGTTTCGGTACGCTGAGAGCTTTTCTTCAGTCGATCAATCCGAAGTGTTTGAGGGCATGGCTAACGCCGTCTTCGTCTACCGATAAGGTAACGTAGTCGGCGTTTTGTTTTACTTCGTCTTTGGCATTGCCCATGGCTACACCTGTCGCAACATGCCGAAGCATGCTGATGTCGTTGCCTCCGTCGCCGAAAGCCATGGTTTGACTGTGTTCGATACCGAAGTGCTGTATTATCCGGTCGATGCCGATGTGTTTTCCGCTTCCTTGGGGAATGATGTCGGCAAACAGCGGATTCCAGCGTGTGGTTTCACAGTGCGGCATGTGTTGCATAATTTCCGCTTCCTGTTCTTCAGGAAAGAAGGCTATTACCTGAAATACATCTCCTTGTAGGGCTTCGCTTAAATTGCGGCGAGGGGGTAGGGGGTAGTTGAGCATCTCCAAAATCCGATTGACTTTTTCGCGGCCGCTCTCGCTATCGAGACAGGTAATGAAGGAGTCTTTTTCACGAACGAATATGACAGGAAAGCTTTCTCTTGTTTCTAAGTAGCGGACCAGTGCGCGAACGTCTTCGGGGTTTACGGGATGGCTGTACACGACTGTTTCTTTGCCGGCCAGACAGATACCGCCATTCATGGTGATGTATCCGTCGAAACTCAAATCTTCGAGCATGTTAATCGCCATCAGATGTCTTCCGGTTGCAATAAAGGTTTTTACTCCTTTGCGGCGCAACTCTGCGAGGGCTTTTTTGGAGGCTTCGGATATGCAGTGTGTGTTGAAGCTGACAAGGGTTCCATCGATATCGAAAAATACGGCTCGGGTCATACAGATTTTTTTTAAACGCCGGCAAAGGTATGAAAAAGCCTTGTCCCGGACAAAACAAGCCGGCCTGAGACTTGTTTGGCTGTCGCAGGCCGGCTTGTATTTGAAGCAATGAGAAAGAAGGTTTACCACATCATTACCACCCGGAAATTAAGAGTCCCGGGACGCTCGTCGATAAAGTCGGAATTGGTTACGTAGAATGTGATTTTACCTTGACCTATCTCATAGTCGATGGTGCGTGTCCATTTCTCTTTTTTATCATTCTCAAAATGACGGACTACGGGAAGAGTTTGCTGACTGTTGTTATCAACTAAGTAGCTTACAACCAAGCCATCTCGATAGATAAAAGAACTTAGCTCGGGAAATTGGAATGAGAAGAAATAATGTTTGTTGAGGCCGGTGTTTTGATCTTCGGCATACACCCAATCCGGAGATTCCACGGTGAAGTTTTGAATTTTCCAATTATTTCCGGGGCCTTGTGGCCCTTGCGGACCCATTGGCCCTTCGGGGCCCATCGGTCCTTCGCAGGAGAGAAATGCCGCCATGCTTATGAGTAGCAATACGATTTTTTTCATGAATTCTTATTGTTTTTGTAATCTATATTTTGTTTTTTAGTAAGCAAACACTATGCCTAAGCGGATACGGGTTTACATTCGATAATTACTTTGCTCTCATCCAATAACGTACAAGCGAAGAGAAAGTGTTCGCCCCCGGGGAGTATTTTCAGCTTTTTTTGCAGTTCGTCGGCACTTAAAGGGTAGTTTCGTACACATACATTCGCTCTGGAGAGAGCATTGAGCTCTTTTCGATCTTGTTTGGAGCTGCCGTGCAAAGCTTTCACTTCGAAGCTGCGCCCGGGAAAGTTTTTTATCAGCTTGTCTGACGTGTAGAGGTGAGTGTGTTTATGAAGCTTTTCCAAGTTATAGCTTTCGCTTATCAAGCGAAAGGCTCCACTTTTGATGATAGCGGTGTTGGCTTCGTAGAGGTAGCTTCCCACTTGTTTTGCTTCCTTGTATTGGGCCTTTTTTTCTTGATCTTGTACAAAGTCGAAGGATTGGCAGTCTCCGTTCTTTTTGAAATTGCGGGTAAAAATGCGCAGTTCCGAGGAGGCTTCGCGTTCTGCAACGAAGAGCAGTTCCTTACATTCGTTATTCAGGGCCAAAACATGGGCTTGTGCAATTCCGGGTAGCTCCCGGCATACGGCCGATATGTCTATCATGGGAGAGAGCTTCATCAATATCTTTTCGGAACGTTGCAGTAAGAGCGGAAATAATTCTTTCAGATTGGGTTCACAGTCGGCCAAGGCGGCTGTTTTCCGTCCGGCTTTGTTGCGCCGCGCCGGATCAATGTATATCCAATCGGCCTGAGCCTCTTCTCTTGTTATAAAATCTTGGGCGTCGCTGCAAAATATCCGTATTTCGGGTTTGTTTAATACGTGAAAATTATGTGCAGCAATGCGACACAAATCGGGATCGCGTTCCACGTAGAAGCTTTCTTCGAAGTGCTCCGAGAGGAAAAAAATGTCGGCTCCAAAGCCTCCGGTCAAATCGATGAGTCGCTTCCCCTGACAGAGAGAGGATTTGTAACGGGCTGTAATTTCCGAGGATGTCTGTTCTATGGACAGGCGAGGAGGGTAGAAAAGGCCTTTTGTGGTATAAAAAGAAGGGATTTTTTCGCGTATTTTCTTTCGGCCTTCTATCTGGCTCAGGGCTAAAACCCGATTGATGGCGCCTTGTTTCGCTGTGCTCAGAGACAGTTGCCCGATATCTTCTTCGGCATGTTCGGAAATGAAGCGCAATGTTACCTCGTCTATCTCTATGCTTTGTTGTGGATATTCTTTCATCGCTCTAAGCTACTTTGAAGGTCGTTTTGCTTTCTTCTTCTCAAATGCAAGCACTTCCAGTGCTTCACCTACTACGAAGTTACTTCCGGTAATACACACAAAATCTTTCTTTGTAGCTTTTGATAGAGCTGCCTGTATCGCACTTTCGACCGTATCGTATGCCTCGCCTGTTAGTCCGTATGCTTTTGCTTCGGCCTGCAGCTTCTCTGCCGCTAAAGCCCGGAGTGTGGAAGCTTGTGTGAAATAATAGTTTGCTCGACTTGGAAGTAGCGCTAACATGCTACGTATATCTTTGTCGTTGACCATTCCGATAACTATGTGCAGTTGCTCGTAAGTTTGACGCTCCAGTTGAGCTTTGAGCTGACGCATACCCGCCTCGTTGTGTCCGGTGTCGGCCACCATTTGGGGCTTTTCTCCAAGAATTTGCCAGCGTCCTTGAAAGCCTGTTATTTCACAAACCTTTTCGAGTCCTTCACGGATGGCTCCATCGGAGATTCCTTTGTCTCCGGCTTGTATTGTGATTTTTTTGCTGTGTATCAGATCGTTCAGTATGTCGACAGCACATAGGACGCTGCCCACATTTTTTAGCTGATAGTCGCCCGAAAGCCCCACGCTCAGTTCTTTCTCTGTTTGTTTTTTCTCGTTTTTTACCCGAAGCAGCATCTTAGCACCTCTACTGTTTCTGTTTTTGCGTTGCAATTTGTAAATCTTATCGGCAAAAAACAATGGAGACTCCAAGGCTTCTGCCTTTTTTTCGAAGATAACTTGGCTTTCTGCTTGCGTTTCGCCTATTACGACCGGGGTTTGTTTTTTGATAATACCCGCTTTTTCGCCGGCTATCTTTTCGAGTGTATCACCCAGAAATTGAGTGTGGTCAAAACTAATATTTGTGATGACCGACAGGATCGGATTGATGATGTTGGTGCTGTCCAAACGTCCGCCTAAGCCAGTTTCTATAATAGCTATGTCGATTTTTTTCTCTCTGAAATAATCGAAAGCCAGGGCCATGGTGGCCTCGAAGAAAGAAGGTTTGATCCTTTCAAAAAGTTGCTTTTGTTGTGCTACAAAGTTGACCACGAAATCCGGATCTATCATCGATCCGTTTATGCGTATCCGTTCTCCGAAATCCACCAAATGAGGCGATGTGTAAAGGCCTGTTCGATAGCCCGATTTCTGAAGAATAGCGGCTAAAAAATGTGATACCGAGCCCTTCCCGTTAGTTCCGGCAATATGGATGCAGGGATATTGCTGCTGAGGATTTCCTAAAGCCTCCATCAGCCGAAGGCTGTTTTCCAATCCCGGTTTGTATGCAGCGGCTCCTATCCGGTGGAAGACCGGCAAACGGGCGTAAAGGTAGTCTAATGTTTCTTTGTAGGTCATTCGGGATGATGTTGTAGAACTGTATGTTTTCTTCTTAAATTTCTCTGCAAAGATACAATTTCTCTTTGACGCTTAACCTTTATATGGAATTGCTTTGCAGTGCTTGTCGTTTAAGTGGAAAAATCCCTATCTTTCGACTTTATTTAATTTAAACTGCTGATAATGAGTTAGAATTTTTGCTTGCTCCGAAACTTTACAAACTTTTATGAGCAGAAATGCGGTTGACCGCTTAAAAACAGCTACATTTGCAGAAAAAACAGCAAAATAAATGAGTATTGAGCACTTGAAGAAGTCCGTACGCAACGTTCCGGACTTTCCTATTCCCGGTATTCAGTTTAAGGACGTAACAACCCTTTTCAAGGAACCGGAAAATCTGAATCAACTGAGCAAAGAGTTGATTGGAATTTATAAAGAGAAAGGCATCACGAAGGTGGTAGGTATCGAATCACGCGGATTTATTATGGGACCTATCATGGCTCTTGAACTGAATGCCGGATTTGTGCCGATTCGGAAACCCGGCAAACTCCCTGCCGAAACCATTGAGGAAAGCTACGAAAAAGAATACGGTTTTGACAGCATACAAATACACAAAGATGCTTTGAGTGAGGAGGATGTCGTTCTTATACACGACGATTTGCTGGCTACCGGAGGAACTATGCTGGCAGCCTATCGCCTTATAAAACGCATGAAAGTGAAGAAAATATACATCAATTTTCTGATTGAGCTCGAAGAATTGAAAGGACGGGAATACTTCCCGCAGGATGTGGAAGTAAACGCCCTCATTAAATTTTGAAACAAACAAAAATAATCCAAGCTATGCAAACACAATCAAACGAATTGCCCGTTTACGATGACGATGCTGCTGTAGCATTCATCCTGCGACAGCTTCCCGAAGAGTTCAAAAAACGCATCGACGAAGATAAAATCCAATACGTTCTGGATGTTATCTACGACTACTACGACGAAAAAGGTCTTATCGAAGAAGATACCGCCGAAGAGGCCTCGATTGATGAGGAAGAAATGGCCGGATTTATAACCCGCGCTGCCCGGAAAGACAACATCGATTTGAATGAAGCGGAAATAGCCTTCATCCTCGATGCTGAGTTTGAGTACGGTAAAGAAACCGGCGTGTACAACGAAGAATAAGCCCCTTATGTTTTGGCTTTTTTATGCTTTTGTGTGGCTGATAACTTGGCTGCCCTTGAGTGTGTTGTACCTCCTTTCGGACTTTGCATACTTGATGGTTTACCATGTTTTTGCTTATCGGAAGAGGGTTGTGCGAAGTAATCTGCGTAATTCCTTCCCGGAAAAATCAGTAAAAGAGCTACGAGAAATCGAAAAGAAATTCTACCGTTTCTTTTGCGATACTTTTATCGAGGCTCTCAAAAAAATGCACATCAGCGATGCCGAAATGAAGCGCCGCTTCCAGTTTTACCCTCTCGAAGTTTTTACCCGTGAGTTTGAAAAAGGAAATAGCATTATCTTCATGACGGCGCATTATGGGAACTGGGAGTGGTTTTCGAGTTTTTCCCTTCACACAGGAGGCAAATATTATGTTACACAGGTCTATCAGCAGCTCAGGAGCCGTCGATTTAATGATTTTATGCTCCGGTTGCGCTCGCGCTTCCAAACTGTTAATGTTTTGCAAAAGAGTACTTTGCGTAGTTTATTGGAGATAAAACGAGATGGTGTTTGTACCGTTTTCGGCTTGCTGTCCGATCAAAGTCCCGGAGGCGACAACATACGCTATTATACGCGTTTTCTCAATCAAGATACGCCGGTTATTTTGGGAGGCGAAACTCTTGCCCGAAAAACAGGATTCCCTGTGATGTTCGGTAAGGTGAGGCGCCTCAAGCGAGGGTATTACAGCATGGAATTTATTCCGATTACACTTGACCCTTCGCAAACAAGCGAATTTGAAATAACCGAAACTTATATGCGTTTGCTCGAACGCGAGATAGAAGAACATCCCGAATACTGGCTGTGGACTCACAAACGTTGGAAACACAGTAGAAACAATCCACCGCAATACGAATAATTTGGGGTCATCGTGGAACACAGTAAGATATCAGTAGTCATACTCAACTGGAACGGCTTGTCTTATCTCCGTCGTTTCCTGCCTTTGCTCGTGGAGCGAAGTCGCTTGCCCGGAGTAGAGATCGTGGTGGCGGACAATGCTTCTACCGATGACTCCTGTGCCTTTGTGCGGGAAGCATTTCCGGAACTGAAACTTATCAGGCTGGATCGCAATTACGGCTTTGCTGAAGGATATAATCGGGCTTTGAGCTGCTTAGAGGCGGATTATTTTATTTTGCTGAACTCGGATGTAGAAGTTGCTCGGGATTGGTTAGCGCCTCTAATCCGTTATATGGAAGAGCATCCCAACGTGGCGGCCTGTCAACCTAAAATACGCTCCCTCGCTCGTCCGGATCATTTTGAACATGCGGGCGCTTCCGGTGGCTTCTTAGATCGATACGGTTATCCTTTCTGTCGCGGAAGGATTTTCACTACTTTGGAGTGCGATACCGGCCAGTACGACACAGTCATTGAGATATTCTGGGCTACCGGAGCCTGTTTGATGATTCGTTCCGAAGATTTTCGCTCGGCCGGAGGCCTTGACGGCGATTTTTTTGCCCACATGGAAGAAATTGATCTTTGCTGGCGCCTCAAGAGCAGAGGGCGTAAGATTGTCTGCGTTCCGCAAAGTGTTGTTTTTCACGTCGGAGGCGGGGCGCTCCATGCCGAACATCCTCGAAAAACCTATCTTAATTTCCGAAACAACTTACTCCTGCTGTATAAGAATCTTCCCCCAAAAAGCTTTAGGAAAATACTTTTGTTGCGCAGCTTGCTTGACTTTTTAGCTGCGTTGCAACTTTGCTTTTCAGGGAGGCCTAAGAATGCCTTGAGTATTTTCCGTGCTTGGTATCGTTTTTTGCGAATCAAACCTGATTTTCGCTTCAAAAGAGAAGAAAATCTGCGTTTATCAAAATTTGCCGCCAAGTCCTTGCTTTATCCCCGCAGCATCCTTTGGGAATACTACCTGAAGGGTCGAAAATACTATTCGCAGCTTTAACATCCCGGAAGGAAAGAGTTAGCAACCCGCTAAAAAAGAAAAGGAGCTGTCCGAGAAAAGTCTTTGACCGGCGGACAACTCCATAATTTATGTTTTAAGCTTCTCGGACTAACTACCCGCAGCGAGAATATCCACAACTTTTACAACTGAGGCAACCTTCTTGATAGACGAGGCTTTTTTGCCCGCAAGAGGGGCAGCTTTGTCCGTTTATCTCCGTTCCGTCGGGGATGTACTTCTTCAAAGCCCGTTCCACACCTACTTTCCATGTGTTGATGGATTCGCTATCAAGCTGCAGACTCCCGATGAGTTTCACCACTTGGTCGATGGGCATGCCGTAGCGCAAGACACCCGATATGAGTTTGGCGTAGTTCCAAAATTCTTTGTCGAATTTGTGTGAAAGTCCTTCGACTGTTGTTTTGTAACCGCGCTTGTTTTCAAATTGGAAGTCGTAACGTTTGGCGCCGTTTTCGTCCACGGTTTTGATGATTTTTCCCTGTGTAACCGTTTTCGGAAGGAGGATGCCCTCTTCGTCGTCGGCCAAACCGGTAAATATCTCGTAAGGACGTCCGTTGAGCAGACCTACAAAGGCAATCCATTTATCTTTAGCATTCTGGAAGCGTACTACATCGCATTCGAGTACTTTGGGACGTACCAACTGCTGCTCGTCGATACAGAAGCATTTTTCTTTTTTCTCATCTTTCTTTTCCTCTTTTTTTACAGACACGAGTACTCCGGCTCTAGATCCGTCCCGATATACGGTCGCGCCTTTACAGCCACAACGCCAAGCTTCTTCGTAGAGTTGGCCAACGAGTTCTTCGCTAACGTCGTTCGGCAGATTGATGGTTACGCTGATGGAGTGGTCTACCCACTTTTGGATGCGTCCCTGCATTTGTACTTTTTTCAGCCAATCGACATCGTTAGCTGTGGCTTTATAATAAGGCGATTGGGCTACTAATTCGTCTATTTCGTCTTTGCTGTAGTGTTTGTCGATCGAGAATCCCTTGGTCTTCATCCAAGTAGCGAACTTGTGGTGGAAAACTACATATTCTTCCCAAGAATCGCCTTCGTCGTCAACGAAATCGATACGTGCATTTTTATCGTTCGGGTTTACTTTGCGCCGACGCATGTACACAGGCATAAATACCGGTTCTATGCCCGATGTGGTCTGAGTCATGATGCTGGTAGTGCCTGTGGGGGCTATGGTGAGGCAAGCGATATTCCGCCGGCCGTAGGTCATCATATCCTCGTAGAGTTTCGGGTCTGCTTCGCGCAATCGTTCTATGTAGGGGTTTCCGGCTTCCCGCTTCGCATCGTAAATAGCAAAAGCTCCACGCTCTTTGGCCATTGTTACCGACGAACGGTAGGCGCCCAATGCTACGCTTCTGTGTACTCTTTCCGAGAAATCGGTTGCTTCATCCGTACCGTAGCGATATCCCAAGGCCGCAAGCATGTCTCCCTCGGCCGTTGTCCCTACGCCGGTACGTCTTCCTTGTGATGTTTTTGTCTTTATTTTTTGCCACAAGTGGTATTCCGTATTTTTGATTTCTTCGTTTTCCGGATCGGAGTTTATTTTTTCGATAATTCTATCGATTTTCTCCATTTCGAGGTCGATAATATCGTCCATGATACGTTGCGCCAGTCCGATGTGTCTTTCGAATAATTCGAAATCGAAGTAAGCCTCCGGAGTGAATGGGTTTACGACGTAGGAGTAAAGGTTTACGGCCAACAAGCGACAACTGTCGTAGGGACAAAGCGGAATTTCTCCGCAAGGATTGGTAGAGGCTGTCCGATAACCTAAATCGGCGTAGCAGTCGGGCACTGACTCCCGTGTTATTGTATCCCAGAATAATACACCGGGTTCGGCTGACTGCCAGGCGTTATGGATAATTTTTTTCCACAACTCCGAAGCATCGATTTCTTTCTTGTACCAAGGATTTTTAGCGTCGATGGGATATTGTTGTACGTAAGGGCGTTTGTTGATGGCTGCCTCCATGAAGTCGTCGTGCAAACGGACGGATACATTGGCTCCGGTTACTTTTCCGCTGTCCATTTTTGCATCGATGAAGGCTTCGGAATCAGGGTGTTTTATAGAAACGGAGAGCATCAAGGCGCCTCGCCGACCGTCTTGTGCTACCTCACGGGTGGAGTTGGAGTAGCGCTCCATAAAAGGTACCAATCCCGTAGAGGTCAAGGCTGAGTTTTTCACCGGAGAACCTTTCGGACGGATGTGCGAAAGGTCGTGGCCCACCCCTCCGCGTCGTTTCATGAGCTGTACCTGTTCTTCATCCAGTTTGATGATGGCACCGTAGGAGTCGGCATCGCCGTCGAAACCGATGACGAAGCAGTTGGATAACGAGGCAACCTGAAAGTCGTTTCCAATGCCGGTCATCGGGCTGCCTTGCGGAACAATGTATTTAAAATCGCGAAAGAGTTCGAAGAGCTCTTCTTCCGAAAGTGGATTCGGGTACTTCTTTTCGATCCGGGCAACTTCGCGCGCCAAGCGGCGGTGCATATCGTCCGGCGTTTGCTCGTAGATGTTTCCGAAAGAATCTTTTAAAGCGTATTTCGTTGCCCATACTTTGGCGGCTAAATCGTCTCCTTTAAAATATTCTAAAGAGGCTTGAAGCACTTTGTCGAGAGGAAATGTTGCCTTCTCTGCTGTTTTATTTTCCACTTTTCCCTGATTTTTAATGATGTTGATTGTCTTTTGAAAATTGCTAAATTGGTTTGCAAGTTTAGGTATTTATTTCTTTTGCTGCAATTTTTTTGATATCTTTTTTTCTAAACTTTTCAACAAGTTTCTGAATTTAAAATGTAAGTTTTTGGTGCATTTGTTCTTACGGAATTTCAGGCTAATAAAAGTTTTCCAAAAGTAATATTTGTCTTTTATTTTCTTTTCTGTTTTTGTTATTGCCTTGTTTTTGTCGATCAAACTTTTTGTTGTTTTTGATGAGAAAGTCCTTGGGCTTGACACTGTTTTTTCCTGCTTCGAATTGTTTTCTTGCTACATCATGTTCCGCCAGAGAATTTTCTTACTTGGGGCTTTGTTTCATTCGGAGAAAAGACGTAATTTTGGCCTTTCTCAAGGACTCCGGTTTTGCCGGGGCCATCCTAACACAGTAAATTAAATAGCATGAAAGATTTATTCGAAAAACGCCATATCGGCATTTCAGAGAAAGACGAACGGCGTATGTTGGATTGCATTGGCGTAAAAAGCCTCGATCAGTTGATAGACGAAACCATCCCTGCCGACATTCGACTGACAGAGCCTCTCGACCTCGAATCACCTCTGAGTGAGAGGCAATATGCCGAACATATAGCTGCACTTGCCGCACAGAACGACTTGTACACTTCCTGCATCGGACGGGGTTGGTACGACAGCTGTATGCCTGCCGTTATCCGTCGCAACGTACTTGAAAATCCTGCATGGTATACCTCCTATACTCCGTATCAAGCAGAGATTTCTCAGGGGCGGCTCGAAGCTTTGCTCAACTTTCAGACGGCTGTGGCTGATTTTACGGGGCTGCCGTTGGCCAATGCCTCTTTGCTCGACGATGCTACGGCCGGGGCCGAAGCTATGACGATGATGCATGCTCTTCGGTCGAAGGAACAGATAGCGGCCGGGGCCAATACCCTTTTTGTCGATCGCTTTGTTTTCCCGCATATCCTTGCTGTACTTCGCACGCGTGCTTGGGGACAAGGTATTGAAATAGAACTGGGCGACTATCGAAGCTTCCGTTTCGGAACACAGCATTTCGGAGCCATTGTTCAATACCCCAATGCTGAAGGACGTATTGAGGATTACCGCAGTTTTGCAAGTAAGGCTCAGGCTGCGGGTTGTAGCCTGGCTGTGGCTGCCGATATATTGAGTCTTGCCCTGCTAACTCCTCCGGGCGAGTGGGGAGCTGATATTGTTTTCGGCTCTACTCAGCGCTGGGGCATACCGATGGCTTACGGAGGCCCTTCGGCGGCTTACTTTGCTACTCGTGAGGTTTATAAACGTGACATCCCCGGACGTATTATCGGAATCAGTAAAGACGCCAACGGTCGTTCGGCTCTGCGCATGGCTTTGCAAACTCGCGAACAGCATATCAAACGCGAGAAAGCTACTTCCAATATCTGTACCGCACAGGCTCTTATGGCCACCATGGCCGGTTTCTATACGGTTTATCATGGAGCCGAAGGCATCCGTCGCATCGCTCGACGCATTCATGCTATTGCTACTTACATCAACGAGATTTTACCTGTTTACGGTTTTGCACAAGAGAATGAGAATTTCTTCGATACGCTTAAAATTATTCTCCCTGCTTCGCTTTCTGTCGAAAAGTTCAGAGAGATAGCTCTTAGGCATGCTGTGAATTTCTTTTACTACCCCGAAGGAGATGCTTTGGGCTTGAGCATTGACGAGGCGAGCGATGCGAATGTTGTAAACCGTCTGATAGATATTTTTGCCGAAGCAGCCGGAAATAACCCGCTTTATGCCGAAGAGGAGGATTTTGAGGGCTTGTGTTCCTTTGATGAGAGTTTCGAGCGGCATTCGGATTTTCTGACGCACGAGGTTTTCTGTCGTTCTCACAGCGAGACGGATATGATGCGTTATATCAAGAAACTTGAACGACGCGATATATCGCTTACTCACTCGATGATCCCCCTCGGATCCTGTACCATGAAGCTGAATGCCGCTTCCGAGATGTCGGCGTTGAGTGATGCGCGATGGGGAGGATTGCATCCTTTGGCTCCGGCGGAGCAGTTACGTGGCTATCGCAGCCTGATTGATGCTCTTGAGAGTCAGCTTTGCATTATCACCGGTATGGCCGCCTGCAGCTTGCAGCCTAACTCCGGCGCTGCCGGTGAATATGCCGGTCTGATGACCATACGGGCCTATCTTGAGTCGATAGGTGAAGGACATCGTAATAAAATTCTAATTCCGGCTTCGGCACATGGGACAAATCCTGCGAGTGCGGCTCAAGCCGGTTACGAAATCGTAGTAGTACCTTGTGATACGGATGGAAACGTCAATACCGAGGCTTGGGAGGCTCTGGCACAGGAACATACCGAATCTCTGGCGGCTTGTATGATTACTTATCCGTCCACACACGGTATTTTTGAAGAAGATATTATGTGTATGTGCGATGCCGTACATCGCTACGGAGGCCAGGTATATATGGATGGCGCCAATATGAATGCGCAGGTAGGATTGACGCATCCCGGGCGTATTGGTGCCGATGTCTGTCATTTGAACCTGCACAAAACCTTTGCGATGCCCCACGGTGGAGGCGGCCCGGGGGTAGGCCCTATTTGTGTGGCGGAGCATCTCAAGCCTTTTTTGCCGGCTGGCGATTCTGAAAAAGGACGGGTTTCTGCTGCAGCTTACGGGAGTGCCGGTTTGTTGACAATTACTTACGCCTATATTCGAATGATGGGGGAAGCCGGATTAACGCGCGCTACGCGTACGGCAATATTGAATGCGAATTACCTTGCGGCTCGATTGAGTGAGGCCTACGGTATTGTGTACCGGGGCAAAAAGGGTCGGGTCGGACACGAACTGATTCTGGAATGCCGGAATTTTAAGCAAAGTGCCGGAATTAGCGAAACGGATATTGCCAAGCGCTTGATGGACTATGGTTTTCATGCACCTACTTTGTCTTTTCCCGTACACGGAACCTTGATGATAGAACCTACCGAAAGTGAATCGCTGGCCGAACTCGACCGTTTTGCAGAAGCTATGCTTTCCATTCGTGCCGAAATAGCTGAAATAGAGGAAGGTCAGGCTGATCGGAAGGATAACGTCCTGATTAATGCTCCCCATCCCGAATATCTGCTTACTTCCGATGAATGGACGCATCCTTACACGCGCAGTCAGGCTGCTTATCCTGCAGCTTGGCTGGCTGAGAATAAATTTTGGATTCCTGTAGCACGTATCGACAACGCTTACGGAGACCGGAATCTTTTCTGTGCTTGCCGTTAAATTAATGGGGATCTCCCCATAAATGTATAAGAAAATGACCTCCCGGAGACTGTTTTTTATCTCCTTGGGAGGTCATTTTCTTTCTGCAGTTTAGTCAATTATTTGTTGGGGCTATCCCAGATTTTTGTTTCCTTGCAGGTGATTGTCTCGATTTTGTCGCCTACCTGTAACTTGAAAGAGCCTGCTTCGAGCGTCCAACGCCCTTTCTCGTTGACAAAGGCAAGCTCGTCGGCCGGAAGCTGTAGTGTAACGGTCTTTGTTTCACCGGCTTGCAGATCGATTTTCTCGAAGGCGCGCAGACGACGTACATCGGGAGTCATTGAGGCTGCCAGGTCGCTACTGAAGAGCAAGACGGCTTCTTTTCCTGCCAAGCTTCCGGTGTTTTTGACATCTACGCTGATTTGCAACACATCGCCCGAGATAAAATCTTTTTTGTCAATCGACAGATTGGAGTATTCAAAGCTGGTGTAGCTTAGTCCGAAAGCAAAAGGATACTGTATCGACGTCTGTGCTCCGTAGTCGTAGGCCCCTTCCATTTTACCGTCAATGTTTTGGCTGGGTTTGTGGTCGTAGGTGATAAGGCCTTGTTCAAATTTCGGATAGCTGTAGGGGAGGCGTCCGCTCGGATTCACCTTCCCGGTAAGTATATCGGCTAAGGCATCACCGCCGAAGTTGCCGGGCAAATAAAGTTGAAGTATGGCTTTGGCTCCCGCTTCAATCTTTCGAATCAAGCGCGGACGGCCTTCGTTCAGTACCAAAATCATGGGTTTTCCTGTCTTTTGCAAGGCCAGGGCCAAGGCTGTTTGATTTTCGGAGAGACTCAGTTCGTCTAAGTTTCCGGGAGTTTCGCAATAGGAGTTCTCACCCACGCAAAGCAGGATGTAATCCACTCCGGATGCAGCAGCAAGGGCTTTTGCAATTTCAGGAGGATTCTCTTCGTAGTATGAGCCGTCCATCTTATAGCTTACGCCTGCTTCGTAACGTACGTTTTTGTCTCCGAGTTTGTTTTGCAAAGCTTCGAAGATAGTGTTGTATTGCTGAGCAAACTCCTCGACTTTTTCGCCTTGCCAGGAGTAGCTCCATCCTCCGTTGAGGGTACGCATCGAATGAGCATTAGGTCCGGTAACGAGGATGCGTGCACCCGGTTTGAGGGGTAGTATATTGTCTTCATTTTTTAAGAGCGTAATCGATTCGTCGGCGGCAGCTTTCGCGGCAGCTTCGTGTGCGGGACTTCCAAAGTCCGCATAGTCGCCTGCTTTCCAGTAAGGGCGTTCGAAGAGTCCGAGGCGGAATTTCAAGCGGAGAACCCGCCGTACTGCATCGTCGATGCGCGATTGTTTTACTTCGCCCGATTTTACCAATTCTACGAGGGTGGGGCAGAAGTTCAAATTGTAGGGCTCCATCACCATATCGATACCGGCATTTACGGCCATTTTTACTGCCTCACGATAGTTGGTAGAAAGCCGGTCGCGGGTGAAGAGATTTTGCACATCGGCCCAGTCCGTTACCACTACACCATCGAAGTTGAGATCCTCTTTTAGCCATTCGCTCAGGAGGCGGTGGTCGGCGTGTGTCGAAACGCCGTTGATAATTCCCGAATTGACCATTACCGACAGCGCACCGCCTTCGACAATGGATGCCCGGAAGGGCTCGAAAAATTTTTCCCGTAATTCGTTTTCTGCAATCACAGCAGGTGTTCGATCTTTCCCCGACACGGGAACGCCGTAACCCATGTAGTGTTTCAGGCAGGCCGCGACGCGGTCGGGAGCGATGCTGTCACGCTGCATCCCCTGGAAACCTTTGACGGAGGCTACTGCCATACGGGCGTTCAGATAGCTATCTTCTCCGTAACTTTCCCAATGGCGCGACCAGCGAGGATCGCGTCCCAGATCCATGGTCGGTGCAAAAGTCCAGGCAATGTTGCTGGCTCGCGTTTCGTAGGCCGATACCCGCGAACCTGCTTCCATAAGGGCGGTATTAAAGGTTGCTGCCATTCCGATTTCTTGTGGGAAAAGGGTGCTTCCGGCCGTGTAAGTCGTTCCGTGTATGGCATCAATACCGTAAATTAGCGGAATGCCGGTTTCGGCCAATGCCCGCTCCTGGATAATTCGGATGGTTTTCTCCCAAACATCACGCGTGAAAGCACGGTTGTTCGAGGTATTCAATAGAGAGCCCACTTTATAAATTCCAATCAGCGTATCGAGCCTGGCCGGGTCGATTTCAAAGGGCTCATCGCTGAAATAAGCATTTCCTCCTTTTCCGATTACATCGAGGGTGTATTGTGCCATTTGTCCCACTTTTTCTTCAAGCGTCATTTGGGAAAGAAGACTGTCGATACGCTGTTCTATTGGGTTCGATTGCGGGCGGGTACAGGAAATTGCACAACAGGCAATCGATAGCATTAGAATAACTGATAAATTTTTGTTCTTCATTTTCTTAGGATTTTTTCTATGAACATTATTTTGCCACAAGAAAGGCAAACAGCGTCCTCAAAAAATCAACAAACTTTTTGAGGACCCTGCAGCAGCCTGTTATTTCTTTTCCACTTTCAGCACGGCTTTGTCGATACCGGCCGAAACATCGATGGTGAATACGTAAGTAGCGTTCGCTTCCAGCTGCTTGCCGCTCACGATTCCGAGGTTACCGTTGTCGCGACCATTGATGGCGCTTCCTTTGCCTATGAAAATAATATCGCTTTCGGTGGTCAGGGTTTCGGATTTGAATTCACCGCCCCAGCCTTTTTGGTGGAAGAATTTGAAGTTGATTTCATCGGCGTTGACGGTTTTTCCGGCAACAAGCGTAATTTGGAATTTCTTTTCTCCCATTGGAGCCATACAGAGCGGCTTGGAGGTATCCCAACCCACTTCGAGTGCAGCTACGGAAGGTTTGCCGATCTTTTGGCCGATAATCCATACGGCGCCCGTTCCGTCGGCTTTCAGTTTCGCCGGATTATTGCCGTCAAGCACTTCTATTTTGAAATACTTCAGTTTCAGGTTGGCCGTGATGCGGTATTTGCCGTCAATGGGGACAAATTCGTAAACTCCCGCGGATTTCGTATGGAAGTAATCAACGTCGATCCACCACTCGGCAAGGTCGTCCAAACCTTCGATTTTAACTTCTTGCTTTTGCTTCAGGTCAACATCGATGCTGAAGTTTTCCTTATCGAGCATGTTCATTTTTTGGCCGTTGAGCAATATCTCGAAGAAGGGGCCGGCTTCGTAGGTTTTTGTGTTAAAACTAACCGTATAAATGCCTCCTGTTTTGCTCACGAAGGGGATGGCCTTCTTGCTTCCCTGTGTAATGGCGCCGGACTCCCAGCCGAAGCTGATTTCGACGCCTTTATCGTCCAGCGTCGGAGTCTTGATGTAGGCGGGCAAGTCGGTCGAAGGGAAGGGCTCGCTAACGGCGTATTCATTCGCTTTTCCGGTAGGAAGCATCGAATAAGTGCTGTTGGCGGTAACCAGCATCAGATAAGGATACTTTGCACGCGAAACAGGTACTTCGAATGTCTTAACAACGTTCTTCATTGTGGTGTTGAGCAGCACAAATTCGAGCGTAGCCGTTCCGTCGGGGATGTCTTTGAGGAAAGGCACCTTGATATGCCCCGAGTATTTCCCGTTGTTTGGGGTTCGGATGAGGGTTTGGGATACTTTTTCTTCTCCAAAATAGAGTTTGGCCGTAAGAGTCGATAACGACACATCGTCGCTTACACTGACATTGAAGGGTAGTAAGTCGCCGAAATGGACGTTGGTAAACGTGTTTTCTACCTCCAAAACGGGATTGCCGGCTTGCGGAATTTCTTTGACTTCGTTCACGCAGGATACGAATCCGGCAATAACAATCAGGCTAAAAAGCCGGTATATTACATTTCTCATTGTTCTGTTTTTTTTATTTTAAATGGTAAATCAGGTTTCAGCTATTGTTTGGCTGTGTTTTATAGTATTGATGCTCAGAGTTGTTTTTTCCAGCGAAAGGATGCAACTGACGTTGCGGGCACGTCAAAACTGAAATGACGTTTGCCGTCGTCGAAGGTCAGAGTTTTAGCGGCAGTGCTGCTGTTGAGTAGCACCACGGCGTAGCTGCCGTCGCTGTTTTCAAAGGCCGCCCATTCGAAACCCGCTTGGGAGAAACCGGATGTCCCGATGCGCACGGCTCCCGGTTTTACAACCGCCGAGAGGTGTCCGATGATGTAATAATGCGAGTTTCGTGTAATGGTCGAGTAGTTCGAACGGTCGATGTCCACTGCTCCGTAGCAGGTTTGACAACCGCCTTTGCGATTGGGGCCCCGTTCGCTGTCGAGCATCAGGTTCCATACAATGACGCCTTTGCACCAGTTGTTTACACTACCTAAAGCCACTTCCCGCATGTCGTCTATCAGACGGACGGACAGGTTACGACCGTCGTTCCATGTACCGATGGATGTCTCCGTGAAGATGAGCTCTTTCTGAGGATATCGTGCTTGAATGTCAAGCAGTTCGGATTTGCTTCCTCCGTAGTTGTGGTAAGCGGCTCCGGCCACAACCTCGTTGTCGATGCCTGCGTCGTAAATTTTTGCAGGATAGTCGTTCTGTTCGGGCATATTGTCGTAATTGAAATTATGGTCGAAGAGATAGACTTTGGTCGTCAGCGAAGCGGCTTTGAACTTAGGCGAAAGGTGATTTTTCACGAAATTGAGCTGTTCTTCCCAACCCATGAAAAGGGATGCAGAATTTCTTCGGTTCAAGGGTTCGTTTTGAGGCGTTACCGAAAAAATCTTGATACCCTGTTGCCCGAAAGCCTGAATCCATTTCACGAAATAGTCGGCATAATCCGCGTAATGAGCCGGATTTAACTGCCCGCTGGTCCAGGAGTTGAAAGCCTTGCGTTCCGTCAGGTTGTTGACCTTCATCCAGCGCGGACAGGTCCAGGGGGAGCCCATGATTTTCAAATCGGGATTGATGGCCAGTATCTCTTTCAGAATGGGAATGACGTACTCCGTTTCCTCCGAAGTGAGGCCGAAGTTTTCCAGTCCCGGTTTATCGCAGCAGGTGTATTCGCTTAACGAAAAGTCGGAACAACCGATGGATATTCTTACGTAGCTTTGCCCCATGCCTTCGGTCGTAGAGAAGGTCTCTTTCAGAAATTTACTCCGCTCTTCGGCTTTCATCTTCAAGAGGTTGTAACAAGTAGAACCGGTAATGGCCGATCCGAAACCATCGATGCTCTGGTAGCGGGTAGCCGGATCCAGCTTGATGGTTGAGGGCGACATGTTGCTCTTTTTGCTGAAAGTAGCCGATTGCTTTTTAAAATCTTGCGAGCGGCTGGCCGTGGTAACGAAAACGCTAACGTCCGAAGCCGTCGGGATATCCGGCACATCCGGAACGATTTTTTCCTTATGTCTGTTTCCGCAGGCCGTAAAAGAGCAACACAGCAGGAGGAGTATTGCAACGTTTAACTTCGAGATTGTTTTCATCTGGTTATTTTTTTGTTTTTTACACTGAGGGCAGATGGAAGGTGCCATATAGTTATATCGTTGTGTGCCAAAACACCTCGCGGTATGGCTGTTTCCTACGATATTTTAGTGATTTGTATGGAGGTTCGCATCTGTTGCCCGTTGTTTTCATAGTGTTACTTTTTCGACGTGAACCGTATTGGTATTCAAATCGACTGTAAAACGGTAAACGCCCGGTTCGGAAACAGCTTCGGGTTTGATGTTCCAGTTGTTGTCGCCCGATATGATTTTCTCTCCCGTAAATGTGAACATATTGGCTTTCTTTTCCTTGCTCCAAGCGGTATTCTCGAATGGTTTGAAACCTGCGTTCCGATCGCTGTCAGCCGGTGTGTAGAAAGTTCCTTGATACACATTTTCGCTCAAACGGCGCATCAGCATGTATTGCAGCACATGACCGAATCCCCAGCTCGTATGGGTGCGTTGTCTGCCGGGATATACGGCAGCTATGGCCTCGGAGCTGATGCGGGTGGGATAACCCAATCCCGTCCCGCAAACCACCAGATAGTTCGGATAGGAAGGTTTTTCCACTCCGACAATCATGACTTTTCGTACCGGATTGAAATAGAGGGTATATTCGCCCGTTTCGCCTAAGAATTTAACCTTACCGGCCGATACGCGTTCGAAAAAGTCGAGATTGTAAACGGCTTGTACATCGGCCAGCTTTCCGAATGTTGCATAAGTCTTTCCTTTCTCGAGATTCCGCTTATGCGTATAGCAGACTTCACCCGAAACATCCACATACTCGAAAGCGCTCAATACAAATCCTTCGCTGTCTCCGCCGCTTCCTGTCATCGAGGCTTGGAAGGACTTACTGTCGAAGGAGAATGTCTTCACGTAGTCTCCATTGGTGAGCTGCATGAATGCCGACTCGCCGGATGCATCAATCGGTGCCAGCTTCCCGTTCACGTTTCCGTAAACATCGCCCGAGAAGTCGATGCTTTTGTCCGCATGAAGTTTTTCGGCTATTTTGAAGCGGAAAGAAGGTGGCAGGTTCAGATTATCGTTTTCGAATTTTCCGTCGCTTTTGGCTTGCAAGGTCTCAACAGCGCCGTTGTTCGTTACCAGATAGAGCTGTTGATAAACCGGACGCTTCCCACTGATTCCGCTAATCTCATGCTTGGCGAGGTTCTTCAGCATGTTGAAGGCTGTGAGCTTTACCTGAACGGCTGCATTGTCGCTCTGTCCGCTGATTAAAGCTATGTATATCGGATGATTTACGCTTTGCTCGTTGCCGGTGAGGGGAACGGTCCCTGTGGCAAGCGTTTTGCCCTCCGATGTAATTTCGTAAGCCAGCGAAGCCAGATTCACTTTCGGGTCTTTGATGGTAGCGGTGAGCATTACCGAGTCACCGAAGGTAAGAGTTGTCGGGTTAAGCGCAACCCCTTCAAAAACAGGCATGGATTCCTTGCGTGGCCCGTACTCGTCTTGTTGACATGAAGTAAGGAGGAGGGTCAGCATGCCGATAAATGCAATTAATTTATATGTTCGTTTCATAACTTGTCTTTTTTTAATTCTAGTTTTATCCGGTTTCCAAAGCAGCTTGCTTGAGCCGATGTGCCACTCGCGCTTCACTGTGTGATTGAAAACCGGGATCGCCTTGTTTTAGTACCCCGGATTTTGAACCAAATTAGGATTTTGGTCGATAACATCTTGTGGGATGGGCAGAACGTACGATAATTTTGTAAACGGATAAGCCTGTGCGGGACGACCTTCGTCTTTGGCAAATACAGCATTCATCACTTCTTCCACCTTATCCAAACGTACCAAGTCGAACCAGCGTTGTCCTTCCAAAGCAAATTCGAGACGGCGCTCTTTCATATAGGCTTCCAGTATGCTTTCTTTGCTTGCAGCAGCCGATGCGGGCAAGTTGTTCAATCCGGCGCGCCGGCGCGTTTGATTGATAATTTCAGCGGCTTCACTAAAGTTGCCTTTGTGGATTAACGCCTCCGCTTTCAGCAGGAGTATGTCGGCATAGCGTAGCTTTATAATACTGTTGTAACGGCTTCGGCATTTGTACATGAAAGGATAATTAGTTGCCGGATAGTACACATTCCATGCGCATTGATAATAAACTACCGTCTGTTCCAACCGTTTGTCACCGGGTTCACTTTGAAAGGCTCGGAGAAGGTCGCGCGAGGGAGTAATCCATTTGACCCAGGTGAAATAAAAATTCCACTCGTCCAAAGGACGTCCGAACATCCAACTTACCCAGCTCGCATTTCCGGGGAAAAACTGAGCTTCGTAAATCGTCTCTTTGCTGTTGCGAAGTTTGGCATCGGTGGCTTTGTTATCCGCCGAAGGAGGTAAATTCGGGTTGGCAAGTTTCACTTCAAACAGATCTCCGAAATTCTCTATCAACTCAAAGCCATCGCTTTTCACTTCATCTGCATACTTGATTACTTTGTCGTAGTCGCGTAACGGCTTTTCGGCATAAACTTTTGCCAACATGGCGCGGGCTACCGATTTTGATATTTGGGTTTTGTTCGCATCGTTGTTGTCCGGAGCATCTTTCAATCCTTCGAGCAGATCTTCCTCTATCTGCTTGTACACGCTTAGCGCATCGGTTTGGGCTGGAAAGTAGGCGGGATAAACATCCTTGATGGTTTCGGATGTAATGTCACCGGCTTCTTTTAGAACCAGTGGTACATTACCCCATATTCTTACCATATCGAAATAAATCATTGCGCGGAGGATTTTGGCTTCGGCCGTAAATTGAAGTTTTTCCGCTTCGGTCAGCGTCTGATCGTTTACCTCGTTGATGTTGTTTATCATCTTGTTGGTTTGCGCTACACTCTTCATGTATCCGTTCCAATCGCGCTTTAGGTTGGAGTTGGAACCTTCGATGGAGTTCACCTCAAAGGGTGTGGTTTCGGCATTCGGTGCTCCGGCATAGGCATTGTCCGAATGGGACTCGGCAAGCAAGAGCATGTCAAGGAACCAATGTTCTTGTCCATCGTTTTTATAAAGATCGAGCAACAATTGCCTGTGAGATAGTACCGCCGCCTTATCTTTGAAAGCTACTTTCTTTTCCGTTTGGCTTACCCCTTCCGTTACGTCCGAATAAACATCTTTCGGGTCACGGTGTAACGAGCAGGATACTAAAAAAACGGAAATAATCAATAATGCATATCTTGTCTTCATTGCTAATTCTTTTTTAAAATTCAACATTCACTCCAAAAACAAAGGTTTTGCTGTGCGGATAAGTTCCCCAGTCGATGCCTTGTACGGCGCCGCTGTTTCCCCACTGATTGACTTCCGGATCCATGCCTTTATATTTGGTCAATGTCAGCAGGTTGGAAGCCGTGAGGTAAGGTTGTAGGCGCGAAATGCCGGCTCTTTTCAGCACGCTGCCCGTAAAATTGTAGGAAAGCGTAATGTCTTTCACACGCAAATAGCTTCCGTCTTCAATAAAGTAGGTGGACGGCTGCAAATTGAAGCCCGCCTTAGGTATATCGCTTATCTGTCCGGGCGTACGCCAACGTCTCAACACTTCCGTCGATTGGTTTTTCAAGTCGTACATTCCCTGTGTATCCCCTTTTGAGGCATTGAATATGTCGTTTCCGGCGGATCCGAGTATAAACACATTCAGGTTGAAGCCTTTGTATGAGAAGGTATTGGTAAGTCCGTATGTAAACAAGGGATTGGGATCGCCGATATAAGTTTTATCCGAGGATGTGATTCGATTGTCTTCATTCATATCGCGATACATTAACTCTCCCGTTTCAGGATCCACTCCATCGCTGATGTATCCGTAGAATCCGCCTAAGGGACGACCTACTTCGTTGCGTACTACGCGCGTTTGATGGAAAGCATCCGTCGTTTCGGCATCGTAGTATATTTGTTGCAATTCCAGCTTTTCCAACCGGTTTCTGTTCAGTGAGATATTGAAATCGGTATTCCAGGTAAATTCACCGATAAGGTTTCGGGAATGGGCTGAAAATTCAAATCCGCGGTTCGTCATTTCACCTTCGTTACGCACGATGCTGTTTGCGGCAGCTGCTCCCTCCGGCAAAGATACATACATCAGCATGTCCGTAGTGTACTTATAGTAATAGTCCATGGCAAGTGTCAATCGGCTGTTCAGCATCGTGAGGTCTATTCCTATGTTACTTTGCGTGGTGGTTTCCCATGTGAGGTCGGCCGTACGCAAGTTGGCTTGCGATATAAGCGGCAAGGCGTCCGTCTTGCTGGCCTCAAACCATGCTTGCCGCTTGATGTTGTAGTATTGCAGATAGGAATAATCTCCTACACCCGATTGGTTACCCGTTTGTCCCCAGCCGGCTCGCAGTTTCAGGTCGTTCAGCCAATCGAATTGCTGCATAAAGGGCTCCGACGAAATGCGCCATGCCCCCGACAAGGAAGGGAAGGTACCCCAACGGTGATCGGGGTGCAATTTGGATGAACCGTCTCTGCGGACATTGAAGGTAAAGAGGTATTTGCTGTCGAAGTTGTACGATAACCGACCGAAAGCTGATAAAATAGCCCATTCCGAAGCGTTGGAGCCCGTATTGTCCCAAGCGATTTTGTTAGCGGCATTCAGTGTTTGAATGCTGGCGTCCTTGAAGTGGGAGGCATTGATGTAGCTGCGGGACCATTTCGAGTCTGTCCACGACGAACCGAGCATGGCCTCAACATTATGCTTATTCCGGAAGGTATCTTTGTAGGTCAATACATTGTCAAAAACCATAAGTACATTCTCGCTCCGGTTGTCCCAGGCATTTCCCCAATCGTTTCTGTCGGGGCCGTGTGAGGGTGGGGTAAAGCCTGTGACCTTCCCGTTGCGGCGATCCAAACTGTATGAGGATTTCAGATTTAACTGTGGTAAAAATGTGATGGTGGCTGCTCCCGATGCGATTAAGCGGTTTTCGTTCGACTGGTTATTTTTTCCGTTTTCAATCTGTTCGATCGGATTCGTTATGTTTTGTCCGAAGAAAAGCCTGTTGTACAAGCCGGTAGTTTCGTCTTTGATTGTTGCGGCTGTGGGCAGGTTGACTACCGCCAAAACAACCCCTCCGCGGTTGGAGCCCATTCCCGTGGTAACGGAATTGCTTGTGTTGTCGGAATACGAGACGTTTAGACCCACATGAAGCCATTTCCTTATCTGGCTTTCAATATTGCTGCGGAAGTTAAATCTGCGGAAAAACGCCGAACTCAGCACGCCTTTTTCATCCAGATAGCCTGCGGATATGAAATAGCGCGTTTTATCGTTGCCATCAGATACCTGAAGCTGGTAGTTTTGAGTGAGTCCATCGCCGTATACTTCATTAAACCAGTCTGTCTTGTCGCTTGTTCCTTCGGGAATCGCACCCGGACGAAGTTCGTCGATCAGCTCTTTGTATTGTCGTGCATTTAGCGATTGAATCCGGTTGGATACTCGATTGATCCCGAATTGCATGTTGGCTGCAATTTTTGCGCCTTTACCGGCTTGTCTGGTCGAAATCAATACAACACCATTGGCAGCTCGTGATCCGTAAATAGCTGCCGATGAGGCATCTTTCAGAATTTGCATGTTGGCAATATCGTTAGGCGCGAGAAAATCGATATTATCGACAGGAACGCCATCCACGACATAAAGCGGTTCGTTGCTTCCGTTGAAGGAGGTGGTTCCGCGCACACGCACCACCATAGCGGCCCCGGGAGCGCCATTCGGCTGATACACATGTACCCCGGCCGCTTTTCCCTGAATGGCCTGTGCCGCCGATGTGATAGGGCGCTCGTCCAAGTCTTGAGCCGATATTGTCGATACGGCGGTTGTAAGGTCTTTCCTTTTCGCCGTTCCGTAGCCGATTACAACTACCTCGTTGAGAATTTCGGAGTTTTCTTCGAGTACCACGTCAAGCCTGCTTTGGTCGTTGATGCTGAATTCTTCGGAGTTGAAACCGATGTAGGAAAACCTCAGTTTAGAGCCTTTGGGAAGGCTCAGGCTGTATCTTCCGTCTATATCGGTCGCGGTACCGATGCTGCTTCCCGGAACCACGACGCTTACCCCCGGTATCGCTTTCCCTTCCGAATCGTTTACACGCCCCTCGATCCGTATCAATTTGGGAGATGAAGGAGCCTGGGATTCCTGCCGTTTTTCAAGGCTTTTGTGAAGGAGGTAAATTTTCCGGTCTTTGATTTCGTAGGCCATATTCCGGGAGCCGAGAAGTTGCTCTAAAACCAAGGAAACATCTTTGTTGTCGATGTTGACGTTAACCGTGTCGTTCAAATTAACAGCTTCTTTGCTGTAGGCCAGTGCATAACCCGTTTGTTCCGAGATGCTTTCGAGTACCGTCTTGAGCTTGGCTTGCTTGAAATAGAGGCTTACCGTCTGCGCTGATGTCAGACCGTGGCATAGCATCGAAACCCCGATAAGGACTATGATATGCCTTTTAAAAGAGTGTCTTCCCATACTGTATAGTTTTTAGTTTAAAGATTACATTATGCTGTTTTAACTTAGACACACGACCCGGCAAAAAGAATGGGAGAAGGGTTAAAAAAAACGAAGACGAATTTCGTTTGGGAACTTGTTGTCAAAATCTTATTTTCGATAATAAACTTCGCAGTTTTTACCTTGTATTTTGAATTGCAGCGGAGCAATTTTTTGTAGTTCTTTCAGAATGTTTTGCAGCAGAGTTTCCTGTGTCGTCAGTGTGAATGAGAATTTATGCGCCAGCGGATGCCTTACCGTAAAGCTGATGTCGTAGCGGCGTTCCAGTATTTTCAGAACTTCGTTGAGGGCGCAATCCTGCAAATGAAGTATATCTTCTTTCCAAAGCGAGGCATCGGATGATTTCGCTAAGTGTTCGACCGAATAACTTCCCGTAGCCTTATTATAAGTTATTTGTTGACCCGGACTGAGTTTTTGTTGGTTTTGGGATTTTCTGTCGTGGAAGATTATTTTTCCTTCGTCAAGTACCACTCTGATTTTTTTGTCGTTTTCGTAGGCGCTGACGTTGAACGATGTACCCAATACCTCTACACACAGGTTCTCGCAACTGAGTTCGAGAGGGCGAAACTTATTACTTGCAACATTGAAATAGGCTTCTCCTTCGAGTTGAAGCTTCCGTTTGAAGAGGCCGAACTTTTTCGGATAGCGTATTTTACTGTCGGCATTTAGTATTACCTCGCTACCATCCTGAAAGAAAATATGCGCTTTTTTCCCTTTGGGTACGTATAACTCGGCTGTTTCGGCTTGTCCGAACAAATCGGCCTGTCTGTTTGTGTAAAAAGTGAGGCCTGCCAACAGGAAAAAGGGCAAAAGAATGGCCGCTGCTTTGATGGAATGCCTGCGGATGCGTTGCTTTCGAATATAGCCGTTGATCTGTTCCAGCATTTTTTCGGACTGAAACTCCGAAGGCCTGTTTTGCAGGTCGAGCTCTTCTTCGATGAGATAAGCATCCCGATCCAGCATATCCGATAAGGCTTGGCATCCCTCTACAGAGGAGGAAAACCAGGCGACCAGCTTCCGTGCCTTGGCTGCGGAAGACTTGCCTGCATATATGTTTTTTATCGTTTTGCTGTCGTTTGGGCGCATGATTTTGCTCATTGCTTTATGTATTGACACCTGAAGAGGGCAAAGAAATGGTTTTTATCTTTCTGTTTTTTCAAAATAATGCCGGAGTATTTTCACCGATTCCTGATAATGCGACTTCACCGTGTGTATGGAAAGATGCATTTGTTGCGCAATTTCTTCGTTGCTCAACTTGCCTTCGAGCTTTAGCTTGCATATTTCGCGTTTTTGAGGAGAAAGCATGTCGATACCTTTATAAAGCATGCGATGCCTTTCCCGTTCCTCCAGCTTTTCTTCCACATCATCTTCCTCCGTGATCTCTAATTGTGCGTTGGCATAATTCAGTGAAATGCTGCTTCGGTTTTTTCGGAATTGATTTATGATGTGATTCTTTATCATCGTATAGAGGTAGTTCTTCAGATTGATTGTTACGTCTATATTTTTCGACGTATCCCAAAGCTTTACGAAGATGTGTTGTACGGCTTCTTCTGCCATTGTGGTATCTTTCAGATACTTTAAAGCCAAAGCATAGAGATAGGCATGATATTTTTGATATACGCTTGTAAAGGCTTCCTGGTCTCTGTTCTTTATCAAAAGAAACAAAATATTATCCTCGTTGACTGGGTCTTTCAACATGCCGCTGTGTTTTTGAGAGTATCTTGACAGGATGCTGCAAAAGTAGTGATTTGTTTTCTATCTTAAAATTCGGTTTTCTTGCGATTTTTTATTTTCCTGCTTTGGCTTGCCCTGCGAGCCTATTTAAGTATCGGGTTTAATGCCTCTCTTGTTCCGGCATCTTCGGGCCTTGCTCTTTTTTGTGTAATTATCTTTAAATTCTTTTTTTTCTTTGCCTGCTTATACCTACTTTTGTGTGAAAATACTTAAAACACATCCTGTAATTTTAAATTTATGGCAAAAGTAAAAGGAGCTGTAGTTGTCGATACCGAACAGTGCAAAGGTTGCGATCTGTGTGTGGTAGCCTGTCCCAGCGATGTACTTTCGCTTTCGAAGGAGGCCAACGCCAAAGGTTATAATTATTCGTTTATGTCTTCGCCCGATGATTGTGTCGGTTGTGCCGCTTGTGCATACGTCTGTCCGGATGCCTGCATTACGGTTTATAAAGTGAAAATTTGAAATTACCTTAATTTATTCTGCCAAAGAAGAAACAATGCGTACGGAACAAGAAGAAATTCGTTTGATGAAAGGCAACGAGGCCATCGCCGAAGCGGCCATCCGCTGCGGTTGCGACGGATATTTCGGTTATCCCATCACGCCTCAGTCTGAAATAATGGAAACCTTGATGGATCTCCGCCCTTGGGAGAGCACGGGGATGGTAGTGCTGCAAGCCGAAAGCGAGACGGCTTCCATCAACATGGTCTACGGTGCTGCCGGATGCGGTAAGAAAGCCATGACCAGTTCCTCCAGCCCCGGTATGAGCTTGATGCAGGAGGGACTTTCTTACATAGCTTGCGCCGAACTACCGTGTGTGGTGGTGAATGTCATGCGGGGCGGTCCCGGCTTGGGAACGATACAGCCCAGCCAGGCCGACTACTACCAAAGTGTCAAAGGGGGAGGACATGGCGATTATAAGCTCATAACCCTCGCACCTGCCTCGGTACAGGAAATGGCCGATTTTACCATGCTGGCTTTTGAGTTGGCCTTCAAATACCGAAATCCGGCTTTGATTCTGGCGGACGGTATCATCGGCCAGATGATGGAAAAAGTGGTATTACCGCCCTACCAAGCTCGAATGACCGAGGAGGAAATACGCCGGAAATATCCTTGGGCTACCCTCGGTAAGCTTCGAGGGCAGAAACAAAATATCATCACCTCGCTCTGTCTGCTTCCGGAGGAGATGGAAGCGGTCAATCTGCATTTGCAAGCCAAGTATCGTCAAGTGGAGCAAAACGAGGTGCGCTACGAAACTTTACATTGCGACGATGCCGAATACCTCATTGTGGCTTTCGGCTCTACGGCGCGCGTGTGCCAGAAGGCGGTTGAAACCGCTCGTGAACAAGGCATTAAAGTCGGACTCTTGCGTCCGATAACCCTTTATCCCTATCCAAGCGAAGCCATAGCGCGCATAGCCGGACGTGGCCGCGGTGTGCTTACCGTAGAAATGAGTGCCGGCCAGATGCTGGACGATGTTCGATTGGCGGTAAATGGGGCTGTTCCCGTCGAGTTTTTCGGGCGTCTCGGAGGCATTGTTCCCGCTCCCGATGAAGTTTTTGAGGCCCTGAAAACAAAGTTAATCAAAGAAAACGTTTAAATCGTATTACAATGAATATAATCGATTCTGCCAATCTGGTTTACCGGAAAACACCGGTAATGACCGATTTGACCATGCATTATTGTCCCGGATGTAGCCACGGAGTTGTTCATAAATTAGTGGCCGAGGTGATCGATGAGATGGATATTCAGGATAAGACCATCGGTATTGCTCCGGTGGGCTGTGCAGTATTTGCTTATAAATACATCGATATCGATTGGCAGCAAGCCGCACACGGACGTGCACCGGCATTGGCTACCGCTGTTAAGCGCTTGTTGCCCGACCGATACGTGTTTACCTATCAGGGCGATGGAGACTTGGCGGCTATCGGAACAGCCGAAACCATTCATGCCTGCAACCGGGGGGAGAATATCGTTATTATTTTTATCAACAACGGTATTTACGGCATGACGGGGGGGCAGATGGCGCCCACGACTCTCGACGGGATGAAGACGGCCACCTCGCCTTCAGGGCGTAGCGTTCCCCTCAATGGCTATCCCTTGGATATGACCAAGCTGCTTGCCGAATTGGACGGAACCTGCTATGTGACCCGCCAAAGCGTACACAGCCTCGGCGCTGTCCGGAAAACGAAAAAAGCCCTGCGTAAGGCTTTTGAAAACTCCATGCTCGAAAAAGGAACTTCGGTAATTGAAGTGGTTTCGACCTGCAACTCAGGTTGGAAAATGACTCCCGACGAATCCAACAAATGGATGGTGGAAAATATGTTTCCCAAGTATCCCATGGGTGATTTGAAAGACAGATAAGAGCCCTTCGGTGAAATCTTCCCTCTGTTAATCCTAAAACTTTTGAATAACTCAAGAAATGAAAGAAGAAATTATAATTGCCGGTTTTGGCGGACAAGGTGTCCTCTCGATGGGTAAAATATTGGCCTATTCGGGATTGATGCAGGATAAGGAAGTAAGCTGGATGCCTGCTTACGGCCCCGAACAACGCGGAGGAACAGCCAACGTGACGGTCATCTTGAGCGACGAACGCATCAGCTCGCCGGTGCTGAATACTTACGATACCGCTATCTTGTTGAACCAGCCCTCCATCGATAAGTTTGAAAACAAAATAAAGCCCGGTGGCAGCCTTATTTTCGACGGAAACGGCATCACACGCTTCCCCGACCGGAAAGATATCCACATCTATCGGGTGGATGCTACCGAATATGCCGCTGTGAACAATATTGCGAAAATGATGAACATGCTTATGCTCGGTGCTGTACTTAAAATACGCCCCATCGTCGAGATTAAAAATGTACTGAAGGGCCTGAAAAAAACCTTGCCCGAACGCCATCACCATCTCATACCGATGAATGAAAAAGCGCTTCAGGCGGGAGCCGAATTAATTGTTAAACTCTAAGTAGCGTGGATAAACTCCCGAAGATGCGCTTAAGAATTTAGTTCTCACAGACTCCGTTGTTGCTTGCGGAGTTTATTCTATTTTCGTATTCATGAAACGTTTTTGTTACGCCGTTTATGTCATTCTGATTGCCTTACCTCTTTTGGCACTCATTACGATACTGACTTCAGTTATTACCGTTCTTGTCTCTCCTCTTTTCCCCAATACGGCCTTTTCCTACTTCCCCGCTCGCCTGTGGGGGCGGCTTATGTGCTATTTGCTTTGGGTACAGGTAGAGGTAGAGGGTTTGGAGCATATCGATCCCCGGCAATCCTACGTCTTTGTTCTTAACCATCAAAGTTATTTCGATATATTTACCGTTTACGGTTGGCTGCCTAACATCTTCAAATGGGTGATGAAAATTGAATTACGAAGGATTCCTTTCGTCGGTTTGGCCTGTCAGGCTGCCGGACATATTTTCATCGACCGTTCGAGTCCTTTGGCTGCCTCCAAAAGTATTGAAAAAGCTAAGGAGCAACTGCGTAACGGCGTGTCGGTGGTTATTTTTCCCGAAGGAACACGTAGCCACGACGGCAAGATGCTTCCTTTCAAACGGGGAGCTTTCCGCATCGCTTCCGATTTGGCTTTACCTATTGTGCCGGCTACCCTCGTGGGAAGCTTCGAACGGATCCCGCGCCATACCTTGCGTCTGAATCCCGGCACCATACGCCTGCATATCAAAAAGCCCATCGACGTGAAGGAATTTCTCCCCGACCGCATTCCCGAACTCATGGATAAGGCTTGGAAGCAAGTGAACGAAAGTCTTTAATCCCCGCCATCGAATCGAATTAGACGCTCGTCTAATCGCAATGGACGCTCGTCTAATCGCAATGGACGCTCGTCTAATCGCAATGGACGCTCGTCTAATCGCAATGGACGCTCGTCTAATCGCAATGGACGCCCATCTAATCGCAATGGACGCTCGTCTAATCGCAATGGACACTCGTCTAATCGCAATGGACGCCCATCTAATCGCAATGGACGCTCGTCTAATTGAATTAGCTGCTGTTCCAACTCTAATTAGAGCCCGGTTATTCGAATTGGAGGTTTATCCACAGTATTCCAAAGCTTGTTTGGTGATTCTTTTCTCGAATATTCGAGAAGAAATCCTATTTTTGTAGCTCTTTTTCGAAGAAAAGTTTCTTATGCGAAAATTTATATACCTTGTTTTAGTATTTACTACGTTTATGGGATTGTTCAATTCATGCAAGGCCCGTCCTAAAGAGGCATCGGGGCCTTATCGGGTTAAATTGGAGACCACAGGGGGTGTTATCGTTGTGCGACTTTACGACGAGACACCTGCACACCGCGATAATTTTATCAAGCTGGCCCAAGAGGGTTTTTATGAGGGAACGCTCTTTCATCGTGTGATAAAGGACTTCATGATTCAAGCCGGCGATCCGCTATCCAAAAAGGCCAAGCGGGAGACCTCCTTGGGTACGGGCGATGTTGGATATACACTCCCGGCCGAGTTTGTTTATCCGCGTTACTACCACAAGCGAGGAGCTTTGGCTGCTGCCCGCCAAGGCGATTCGGTAAACCCGGAACGCCGTTCTTCGGGTTGCCAGTTTTATTTGGTAATCGGCCGCCCTTTTTCGGAAGCCGAACTCGAAGCTATGGAAAGACAACGCTTTCAACGGAAGGAACTGGAGCTTTTCCAGTCCAAAGCGTCCGATTATCAGGATGAAATAAAGAAATACCGTCTCTCCGGCGAGCGTGAGAAACTGGACCAGCTGCGTGATACGATTCTGGCCGACGTACATCGGGAGTTGGAGACTACGCAGGCCTACCGTTTTACTCCGGAGCAACGCAAGGGCTACTTAACGCTTGGCGGTACGCCTCATCTGGATGGAGAGTATAGCGTTTTCGGCGAGGTGGAAGAGGGCCTTGACGTGGTCATGAAAATATCTGAAACGCCAACTGATCCCCAAGACCGTCCTTCGGAAGATATAAAGATTCTTCGGGTCGAGGTTTTGAATTAATTAAAAAAGAGCAGCATCGAAAGATGCTGCTCCTTGCGTTTAGAATTTCGCCAGCCGGCTGAGATACTTTCCGATAATATCGAACTCAATATTTACCACCGAGCCCGGTTCCAATTGCTGGAAATTGGTGTGCTCGTAGGTATAGGGTATTATGGCGACCTCGAAGCTGTTGTCCGTAGGGCGGCATACGGTAAGACTCACTCCGTTTACCGTCACGGAGCCTTTATCTACGGTGATGTAACCCCGTCGGGCTGTTTCGGGGTCGAAATCGTATTCGAAACGAAAATATTTGCTCCCGTCGGCATCGCGTATTTCGCTGCATCGAGCCGTCTGATCGACATGACCCTGTACGATATGCCCGTCCAGACGACCGTTGAGGCACATGCTGCGTTCAAGGTTTACTTTATCACCGACTTTGAGAAGACCCAGATTGGAGCGCTCAAGGGTTTCCTGTATAGCTGTTACGGTGTAGGTCTTTTCCGTCTTCGACACCACCGTGAGGCATACTCCGTTGTGGGCTACGCTCTGGTCTATTTTCAACTCCCCGGTGAAGGAACAGCTCAGAGTTAGGTGCAGGTTCTCTCCTTCGCGATTGAGCGCCACTACTTCGGCCGCTTCTTCGATAATTCCTGAAAACATAGTTCTTGTGGTTTTTATTTCATTGTGCTTTGAATGTGCTGCAAAAGTACGAAATAATTTGGCTGTAACCGATCTCTATTGCTTTTTACAGAGCATTAAAATCCGAACTGTTTTTTGAAGAACAGCATCATTTCTTTCTTCCAGTCCGATTCGCCGATGTGGCTGTCATTCGGAAAAACTTTGAATTCTTTGGGGGCCTTTATCTGTGTGTAAGCTGCGAAGCCGAGGCGCGAAGGACAGTCGTCGTCTTCCAATCCCGTGATGTAACATGTGGGGCAGGTAATTTTATTCGAAAAGTATTGGGCGTCTATGTACTCGAAATTGCTGTAAACCGTTTCGAGTGAGCAGGCGTTGTTGTAAAAATTCAGGTAGTTTTGAATTTCATTTTCTATGAGCCGGCGTACTCTACGGGCATTCTTCATGTCTACCGGAAAAGGATTCGAATAGGCCAGTGCCTTCACATGTTGAGGCATCAATCCTGCCGTCATGATAGCCAAACCTCCTCCCTGACTTCCGCCCAGTACTCCGATTTTCGATTGATCTACTTCTTCGCGCGTCAGTATAAACTGTAAGGCGCGGATGCAGTCCATATAAATCATTCGATAGGCGCTTTGCTCTTTGTCGCAGAGCTTATATCCCAGAAAACCCGGGACGGGCTGTGCCGGCTCCAAGGCTTTCCGGCTTATACCGTGTCCGCGTACGCATACAGCCAGCTCGATGATATTGTCTTTCACCTCTAAAAACTCATCTAACTCCTCGAATCCGTAGCCATAACCGGGGAAGTTGATCAATGCCGGATATTTCCCTTTTTCTTTGGGGACGAAGTAATAACATCCGATGGTTTTATGGCCCATCGATTGCATTTCTACCAAGTAGCCGTTTCTATTCTGCGTGCAAAGACTGTCTACTTTTCGGATGCTGTATTGAGGCTCGATTTTATTTAACTCCTGCATTGCCTCTCTCCAGAAAATGTCGTAATCGTCCGGAGGAGTTGTATGTGTGTGGCAGATTGAGGTGGGAGAGAGGGTAAAAAAGCTTGTTGCTCCCGTGTAGCCTTTGTCGTGTAGTATGCCTGTAAGCTGGTAAAATCCCGGAGCTAAGCCGTCGTGCTCAAAAGATACGGAGTGAGTTGCTTTGCCCTTGTTTACCTTTATCTCCTTTGTTTTGATAAGCTCCTGCAGGTCGTTTCGTAATGTCAGTTCTAAAACTCCGGCCTTATTGGCTTGTGTTGTTACGAGTACGGAAACTTTTTTTGCCTCTGTAAATAAATGATCTTTTTGTGCAAAGGAGAAATTGAGGCTTGAAGCCGGCCTTTCTTTCTCGGGATATAACAAAATCTTATTATGGCTTTTACCGCCCGTATAAGCGTAGTTCGATACTTTTATATCGATTTTGTTTTCACCGCCGTAGTGTAAAAATACAGGCGGTATCTTAAAAAAGCTGCTTTTATACTTGGGCTTTCGCGACCAGATGAAATCTGCGGGGATATCGCCTCCGATTTTATGTTGATTTATATAAATGCTCTCAATGTCAAGCATTAATTTTAGTTCTAACACATAAGAAACATCCTCTTGGCCTTTGGGGAGCGAAAAACTCTTGCTCAGTATGCCGGCCGGGCTCGACTGACTGAACCCTTGTCTTTCCCATGACAGCAACAGGTTGACGGGATGAACGATGTTTTGTCCTTCTTGTACCATGCTTAGCTGCCATTTCGGGCTGAGTAGGTTTTGTCCTTCGGAAGCTGTTACACCGAGCAGGAGAAGTATAAAAATTAGCTTAGTTCCTCGATACATTTTTTACACCTTTGGTATTTTTTATTTTCTTGATTAAGTCCTCCAGGTCTTTGTTGTCATTCACCATCACGGTGAGGTGCCCTTGAAAGAGCCCGGCGTTGCTATCGATGGATATGGCTCTGAGTACGACATTTTTTTCTTTGGAAATGATAGAACTGATGTTGCTGACGATGCCGATGTCGTCGTGTCCCACCACACGTAGCGTGATGGGATATTTGGCTCCCAACGATTTGCCCGACCAGCGTGCTTTCACAATGCGGTAGCCCATCCGGGCAATCATCTGTGGTGCATTGGGACAGTCGTTTCGGTGTATCTTAATACCACCCGAAACGGAGACAAACCCGAATACCTCGTCGCCGTAGATGGGGTTGCAGCATTTGGCTAATTTGAAATCGACGTTCTTCAGATCTTCTCCGATGACTAATACGTCTTCCTTGGCTGCAGTTTCGGGGAGAGCGTTCACTTCCCGTGTGAAAGTTTCGGCCGTACGGGCCTCCGTTCCGCTTGTATTGTCGCGCTTTTCCTGCTCGAGGTAAAGCTCTCTGATTTCGTGGATGTCGATTTTCTCCTGCGCAATAGCTTGGTAAAAATCGCTCACGGTTTTGAAGCTTTTCTTTTTAGCCAGCCGCGATATGCGTCCGTCGTCTAATTCTATTTTCCAGTTCTTGAAGCGTCTTAACAGGAGCTCCCGTCCTGTTTCCGCATCTTTGAACTGGATTTCTTTGAGTGCCTGGCGTATTTTGTTTTTGGCTTTGGAGCTGTGTGCAATTTGTAGCCAGGCCGGGTTCGGCCTTTGTGTAGGAGCGGTGAGAACTTCTACTTGATCGCCGTTTTTCAGTACATATTTTATCGCTACGTTGCGGCCGTTTACTTTGGCCCCGACGCATTTGACACCCAGATTCGAGTGTATCGAAAAGGCAAAATCAAGCGCTGTAGCTCCTTTGGGAAGCTTGTGCAGGTCACCGTTGGGAGTGAATACGAAAACCTCTTTATCATAAAGATTCAGCTTGAACTCATCCATGAAATCCACGGCATTCAATTCCGGATTCTCGAGTATCTCGCGGATGCTTTTCAGCCATTCGTCCATCCCGTTTTCGCTTTTGATACCCTTGTACCTCCAATGGGCAGCCAAGCCTTTTTCGGCAACCTCATCCATCCGCCGGCTGCGTATCTGTACCTCCACCCATTTGCCTTGAGGTCCTAATACCGTTGTGTGCAGGCTTTCGTAGCCGTTCGACTTGGGAATCGAGAGCCAGTCGCGCAGGCGCTTCGGGTTCGGCTGGTACATATCGGCCACGATGGAGTAGGCTTGCCAACAGGCTTGTTTTTCCTTGTCGGCTGGGGTCTCGAAGATAATCCGTATGGCAAACAGGTCGTAGATGTTTTCAAAAGGCGTATTTTGTTTCTTTATTTTATTGTAGATAGAATGTATGGATTTCGTACGCCCTTTTATCTCGAAAGGAAAACCAACTTCCTGTAATTTCACTTTCAGAGGTTCGATGAACTCCGAAATGTACTGATCCCGGGAGCGTTTTGTCTCATTCAGTTTTTGAGCTATGTCCCGATATATCTCCCTGTTGCTGTATTTCAGCGAGAGGTCTTCCAGTTCCGTTTTTATGGCGTAGAGCCCCATTCGGTGAGCCATCGGAGCATAGAGAAAAGCACTCTCTCGAGCGTTCTCGAGTCTTTGAGCTTCGGAATAATTATCGGCATTGCGCATCATGTTCAAGCGTTCGGCTATGATGATGAGAATGACACGCAGGTCTTCGGCGAGACTCAGAAGGAGTTGACGAAAGTTATCCGTATCCATCGAACTGTGTTTCCGATACAGTTCGTTTACGCGCGAAAGTCCCTTTAAAATAACTTGCAGCTTAACCCCGAAGGCCTGTTCGATATCTTTAATCTCCACTTGCCCGTTTTCAAAGAAATCAAGCAACAAGACGCAGAGAAGCGCTGTCTTTCCAAGCCCCATCTCTTCCAAAACAATGCCTGATACTTGAATTCGGTCTGCCAGCGAATAAGAATGGCTTGTGAGGCTCATCTCTTGATAATTAGAGCGGATTATCGATTTGAGCAAACTCCATTCTTCCACAGAGAATAGTTGAAGGTAGTTGTTAAGCAATTGCCGGTACAATAAGGTAGTTGACCGGGATACGGAAAGAGCCATGGCAAATACGGTTTAATTCGGTACTGACCGAGGAAAATTGAAAATCCTTTTGCAAAAATAAAAAAGTTTTGACAAAAACAGTCTTTACTCAGGCTTTGTCTATGCCTCAAACTCTGATAGATGAAATAAATTGCATAATTTCTAACATAAAATTTAGAAAATTGATTTTTTTGTTGTACTTTTGTCGGTTCAAAGCGCGTCAAAATGCGCATCGCATCTCGACTTTCTTCGAGACAATGACCTTATTCATAAAAAAGTTCCGATACCATCATTAAAGAAACACCTGTTTCCCGATCTTAGTGCTTGAAAAGATGTGAAAAAGGCATAATTTTTGCTTAGCTCTTAATACATATAACATACAGGAAAAGAATCTCCTGCATATTCAAAAAGAATCTCAATATTATTAATTTTTAAACTGTAATTTTATGAAAAAAATTATTCTTTCATTGTTTATCGGCTTATTCTCGGTAGTAAGCTTGAGTGCACAGAGTGGCCCTATACCAGGGGGAAGCCTCTCGTATAGCTTGTTGGATGGCGAGTTAAAAATACGAGGTCTTGGAGATATGACGGATTTTAGCTCTAACAGTCAGCCTTGGTATCCTTACCGGGACCAGATTAAGAAGATCGTTGTTTCGGAGGGAGTAACCAGTATTGGTAACTACGCTTTTTCTTATATGAAGAAATTGGAAGAGGTAAAGTTGCCGAATTCTTTATTGAAAATGGGCTCTTATGTGTTTTATAACTCTGTGTTGAAGAAGAAAATAACAATTCCGTCTTCTGTTAATTCTTTACACGACTACGTTTTTTATACCTGTGATAGCTTGCCTGCCATAGAAGTACATAAGGACAACAAGAATTACAGCTCCGCTGATGGGGTATTGTACAACAAAAAGCAAACCGAGTTGCGGGAATATCCTTATGGAAAAAAAGATGAAAGCTTTGAAATTCCTTCCGGAGTGACAAGCATCATTCATTATGTGGGCTATGGTAACAAGCACCTGCGGAATCTGATCATACCTGCTTCGGTAACCAGTATCAAGCAATATGCATTTCATCAAATTAATGCTACGGTTACTGGCCATGTAGGAGGGAATGTGATTATGAAGGGTTCAACCCCTCCGAATGTTGAAAATGGTTATGCTTTTTACTACAGATCCAATATGCAATTGACGGTACCCACAGGTGCTCGAAATTCCTATATGGGTACAAGTGTGTGGAATGGTTTCCGGCCGGTTGTAGAGGCTGGTTCCGAACGTGTAACTCCAAATGCAAGTACCCTGACTTTTGAAGCCCGAGGACAAAGCCAGAGTATAACGATTACCTCCAACATACGCTGGAAGGCTACTCCGTCGGCCTCGTGGCTGAAGCTTTCCACAGCAGAAAACCAGGGCTCCAATAGTGTTTCGATGACTATAACGGCTGAGGTGAATCCCGATGATAAAGAACGTACGGCTACCATAACCTTTACCGGTATCGGACTGAAAAATCCAGTGAAGGTACAAGTGGTTCAGAAAAAAGTAGAACTTATTGTTGCACCGGTAGATGAAACTATTTCTGAGATAACTCAAACTCCGGCTACGGCCGTTCTTGCGAATCGTCCTTGGGAGGGTAGCATACCTCCGACGGCTACTTCGTGGCTCAGCTTCCAATCCTCCAGTTCCGGATCAGGTAATGCCTCTATTACTCTGAGAGCTACGGATAACTCTACCGGTGTGGAGCGTTCGGCTGTGGTGGTATTTACTGCCGGAAATGTAAAAAAGACCTATACGTTGATTCAACGAGGTAAAACGGCTGCTACCCTTACGGTAAGCCCCACGAAACTGGATTTTGCTGCAGCAGCTTCGACGGAAACACTTACAATAAAGAGTAACACTACTTGGTTTGCCGAAGTTAACCCCGAAGCCCAAGCTTGGTTGAGTTTCGAAGGGAATGATGCCGGTACGGGCGACGGTAGTTTGAAAGTGAAGGCGTTGGTGAATAAAGGCGAAGCTCGTTCCGCCACAGTTACCGTGAGAGCCGGAAGCAAGACACAGACTATTAAAGTAAATCAAGCCTCTTCGGCCCCTACTTTAGAGGTAACTCCTGCGAACTTGAAATATACGGCTGCCGGAGCTACGCAAACCCTTACGGTAAAAGCAAGCGGCGCCTGGACGGCTGCTATTTCGAGCGGAGCCACGTGGTTGAGCTTCGATGGAGCTTCTAATGCTACGGGTAACGGAAGCGTGAAGGTAAAAGCTGCGGCCAATACATTCGCATCAAGCCGCGATGCTTCAATCGTATTTACTTCAGGTTCGCTTAAGAAAACCATAACCGTTACTCAAGCTGCTGCTGCCGTTTCGCTCGTGGTAACACCTGAGACCATCGAATATACGGCCGGGGGATCAACCGAAACCATCACCGTAAAATCGAATGCTGCCTGGACGGCTAGTATTTCGAGTGGAGCTACGTGGTTGAGTTTCGTTGGCGCCGCCAATGCTTCCGGTAACGGAAGTCTCAAACTGAAAGCTGCTGCCAATTCGAGTACCAACCCACGTAACGCTACTCTTACTGTGGCTGTTGGCAGCGTTAAGAAAACCGTAGTACTGAAGCAACTCGGAAAACCGTCCGGATTGGCCTCACTGCAAAGTGAAGGAGTAGACGTTCTTGCACTTCCCGGTGGAATGAGTATTATTCTGCCGCAGGATATGAAAGTGGAAGTTTACGATCTACTTGGTACTTTACACTACGCAGCGCAACTGAGCGCAGGCAAACATCATGTTGAACTGCCTGTAGGTATTTACATTTTACGTGTGGGTAAAGCTGCCGGAAAAGTGGCCATTCAATAAATGCTCCGCACAACTACAGAAAACATAGAAACGAGAGCGGCTGTCCGAAAGGGCAGCCGCTTTTTTTGTGTTGTGTGAGGCTTTAACGCTGTCGAGTAAGAGATCTTAAAGATGCCGTCAAGAGGCCTTAATGCCCTGATGAAGGAAGGGGCTCTTCTGTATTGTGATTTCGGAAGAGGATTTTATGCGGTAATATACTCTAAGGCAAGGGATTTTCAGCTACTTGTCAAGGCTTATTCTTACTCTTTGTACAATACGTGGATAAGAGTACTGCCTACTGCGTGGAGAGTCGCTTTGTCGATGTTTTCCATGGTATCGTTTACGGTGTGCCAATAGTGTCCAAACCCACTCTGCGATTGAGGATCAAACTGGATGATGTCGATGCAGGGAATTCCCGATATCCGGTTCACATAGAGGTGATCGTCGGTGATGGCGCCTCCTTTCTTATTTACAAAATAATGACCGAAGCCGAGACGCTGTGCCTCTTTCCAGACTTTTTCCACGATGTTCGGAGCAAAATATTCTGATATTTGTTCGCGGTAGAAAGTGGCCCCAGGGGCAGCCACCATATCGAGTAAAATGCCGTAGCTGGCACGATAGCCGTTTCGGTGTGGATGTTTAGCCCAATATTGAGAGCCAAGGCACCAGGAATCTTGCATGTCGGTTTTCGCATCTTGAGGGGCTCCGTAGTCTTCTGCATCGAAGAAGATCATATCGATACCCACGGAGGGTGGCTGTTTGCCTATGAGACGGGCTATTTCCAGAAGTACCCCGACGCCACTTGCTCCGTCGTTGGCTCCGGATACGGCCTGTTTACGGTTTTGAGGCTCCGGGTCGTGGTCACACCAGGGCCGGGAGTCCCAATGGGCACAGAGGAGTATGCGTTTGCTTTGCGTCGGATTGAAGCTGCCGATTATATTGACGGCTTGCAGCTTTGTGCCGTCAAAAGCTTTGAGCTCGGCGGCTTGCTCGAACACTTCGGCTCCGAAACGTTTCAATTCCTTGCTGAGGTAAGCGGCGCAGCGCTTATGAGCCGTTGTATTAGGAACACGAGGCCCGAAAGCCACCTGCCGTTCTATAAAAACATAGGCTGAATCGGCTGAAAAAGAGGGAAAAGAGAGCTGCTCTGTTTCGGATGCTTCTGTCTTTCGGGATGCGGAGGCGCCGCAGTTGCACAATAAAATACAGAGCAAAAGTATACAAGGGAGGTATTGGGGCCTAAGCATGGTAAAATTTATCGTTTACGGTTTCTTATTCTTTTCGAGTCTCTTAAAATTATTTTAAAACTTGCATTTTTCCTTCCTATAATCCAATGTATGGAACGTATCAATAGCAGGACTATTAAAGGAATGAAAGCCATGTTGTTACTTTGCAGGTTGAGAGCAAAGAGTACGAGTGCAGCCAATAACAATACGCTGTTTCCGATGAAATAGAAAAAGAGAAAACGGTATGCCGGTCGATACCACATGCATAAGGCCGCCACAAGGTTCAGTGGATTTAACCACAGCAGGTTGTAATTTTTCTGAACCATCGGGTGGAGGGAAAAGAAAGACAGGTAAACGACGATAAGGCCGGCTAATCCGGAGAGGAGCAGCAGTACGAAATTGAAGAGCTTGTTGCGATGCTTCCGTTTTAGGTCGAAATAGATAATAAAAATGCCGAGTAGCAACAGCATAAAGGACACTCCCAGCGGTGTCGGGAGAAAGTAGAAGAAGCCTCCTTCAAGATAATCGTCTTCTTCTCCATTACGATCTACGAGGTTGTGTTCGGCGCTTACGATTGGTCGTACTTTGTTGTGTCCCGGCACTACAATCTCGATATTCCGGAACTCTTTCATCAAAATCTCGGGAAGAAACATACTGGTCATGCGCGTGGCATATACATCCGAGCTGGCTCCAAAAACAATATCGATACCAAACATCAGCCAAGTGTTCCAGCCTACGTACTGCTCGACGTACTCACGGTAGGTTTTTAATTCGACGTGTTTGTCGGAAAAAACCGAGATGCCGTCGATGCTGTTCATAATCACATCCCGCGCCCGCGTAGAGCAGTTGTCGTATACAAAATTGTAGCGGTAACTGCGGTTTTCCGGTTGGTAGTTGACTGTGAGCATTTCCACTAATTTTTCTTTCTCCTTCTGCGTAAGATTTAAGACCTGTTCCGTTACACTTGAGTTGCGTAGCGCATATGCAGCGAGGAAATCCGCCGTTTGGGCAGCTCCCAGCATGTAATCCGTTTCTCCTTTTATGAATTTGTAGTAAAAGTTATTCGTTTCGAAAGAAAAAACTCCGTAGTTGAAAACCACATCGACAACTTGTGCCGGATCAAAGATACGGATGGCCGTATGGCCGAATTTCTCGTAGGCTACTTTTCCCGGCGAGCAGGTAAGGAGGCTGATTTGCATCGATTCACTGGGAGAAAGGCTTGCTGCTTTCACAAGCAGCATCGGGCTTAGAAATAAAAAGACGAAAGTTATCCTTTTCAATAGGCTCATATCAATATGTTAGCTTCGCGAAAAACGAATTCGTAAAATGCTGCAAATTTAATCTTATTATTTGCTTATACCAGCGTTTATAATGAAAAAATGACTACTTTTGCGCAATATTTCTCGCAAGTACACCTAAAAGTATGCTGAAGAAACAAAAAGAAAAAATACTTCCTATTGAGGATGTTTTCCCGCTCTGGCAAGGGTTAACCACAGACGAGAGACAATTCGTGCGAAGCAATTACTCCGTGCATCATTTTAAGAAAAACGAGATGATACATGCCGAAGGAAGTCTTCCCACTCATATGATGATTCTAGTCAGTGGGAAGGCAAAGGTTTACAAGGATGGGGTAGGAGGCCGGTCGCAGATCATACGGATGCTCAAGCCGGGAGATACTTTCGGATATCGAGCTATCATTGCCGGAGATAATTACAGCACCAATGTAAAGGCTTTTGAACCCGCTATTGTCTATATGTTCAAAGCCGAGCTGTTTCTGTCCGTATTGCGGCATAATAATGCTTTTTGCTATTATTATCTGGAGGATTTGGCTAAGGATTTGGCCGATTCGGATGCCCGTACCGTGAATCTGACCCAAAAGCACATCCGCGGACGCTTGGCAGAGGCCCTCCTCCTCTTGAAACGAAACTACGGCTTGGAGGAGGATCAAGCTACCATCAGCATTTACCTCTCCCGCGAAGACCTGGCCAACCTCTCAAACATGAATACGTCCAACACCATTCGGACGCTGGCCAACTTTGTCTCCGAACATATCATAGCTATGGACGGCCGGAAGCTTAAAATTATTGACGAAGAAGCTTTGATACGAATCAGTAAGATGGGATAAGTCTTTTGCCCTAATGCTCCGTTGCCATGAACGTATCACAAGTACATGAAGCTTATAAAACGACTGTCCGTTTACTATTGAAAGGTCGGTTGAAGAAGGCTTTTGACGAACTGCAGCCTTTGATCGCCTGCCTGCAAAACGGGAGCTATAGCGATCGTTACGAGCTTTTGCAACAGAACTACCGCTACTTGCTGCAATACTATGTTGATGGAGTGGAAGATCCGCAGCGGAAAAGCATTTATAATGCATTGGTTGCAAAACTCTTCGTATTGCTTTCCGAACTTCGTGAGGAGATTCTCACCGGCAACTCATCTAACTATGAATATACGACGAAGCGTTACTTTACTTACGAGAATAAAAAAACACTTACCGAACTCAGGGATGCGCTTCGGAACTTTCACCTTCGGAGTAGGCTTTTAACCGAAACGCCTCATGCCGACACGGAAGAGTTGCGCCGGCTGCGTTTGAGCTACGAGTCGGAGTGTTCTTTTCTCTTCTCCTTTTTTTGGTTGAAGACCGGATTAACTCCCGATGAAAAGGATTTCGTACAAGACTTGCTGTCGGAAGCTGATAAAGACCGTCTTGAATCGAAGCTTTTGGTGTCGGCTCTGAGCTTGAACCTCTGGAGGATGTTTGACGAAGAAAAGATTTTCATCCTTTTCGAGGCGGCGCGTTCGAGCAATCAGCAAATCGCTCAGCGGGCTTTGCTTGGTTTGTGCTTTGTATTGCTGAAATACAATGCTTGGCTGCCTTATTTTCCGGCTCTGAGGGATCGTTTGATGCTTCTGGTGGATGATGCTTTGCTGGCCGAAAGTCTTCAGAACATCATCATACAGATTATTGGAACCACTGAGACGGAAAAGATTTCGAAGAGGATGCAGGATGAAATAATCCCCGAGATAGCCAAAATGTCCCGCCTGGCCAAAGACAACATGGATTTGCAGAAACTGTCGTTGATTTCCGAGGACGGTGAAGAAGAAAATCCGCAGTGGCAAGAGATGCTCGACCGTAGCGGAATTGGCGAAAAGCTTCAGGAGTTGACGGATTTGCAGCTCGAAGGAGCGGATATATATATGAGCACCTTTTCGATGCTCAAGAATTATCCTTTCTTTTCGGAAACTTCCAACTGGTTTCTGCCTTTCGATCCGGCTCATTCCCAAGTATCGGCCCTGTTTGCCTCCTCCGAGAAGAGTCTTATCTCGACTTTTATGGATAGTACCGCCATCTGCAATTCCGACAAATATTCCTTTTGCCTCAGCATCCTGCAGATGCCGGAAACCCAGCGCAACATCCTGAAAAGCTCCTTTCAGGCAGAAGCGGAGCAGATGGAAGAATTGTCGAAAGACGAAGCTTTGCTGAAGCCCGACAGGCTGAGAAAAAATATTTCGAAGCAATACATCCAGGACTTATACCGCTTTTTTAACCTGCACAAACACCGGGCTGATTTCTCGAACATGTTCGGCAATTCCTTGCTTTTGCATCGCTCGTATTTGTTTAGCCTCTTGGCAGCCGGTAGCGATGTGAAAGAGAATACGGCGGCTTATTATTTCTCCAAGAAACTCTACCCGCAGGCTTTAGAGTTGTTTTATCAGCTTTCCGAGGAGAACAACAGCGATGCGGCGCTCTATCAGAAAATCGGATACGCCTGTCAGAAGCTTTCGCAGTTCGATAAAGCTTTGGAGGCCTACCTGAAAGCCGACCTGATACAGCCCGACGACCTGTGGACGCTTCGGAAGATTGCCTTGTGCTACCGCTTGTCGGGACAGTGGGAAAAGGCTCTGAAGTACTATGCGCATGCCGATTTTCTGAAGCCGGGACAGGAAGTCCTTCGGATGAATATGGCGCGTTGCCATGTGGAGTTGGGAGCCTACAAGGAAGCCCTCTCGCTCTACCATGCTTTGGAAGACAGTATCCGGCCGGAGTTGCGTATGAATCTCTGGCGCTCCATCGTGGCGAGCTCTTTGCTGGCCGGCGATTTGTCGCAGGCAGAGTATTACGTCGATAAGCTTCTCGAAGCGCAGCCGGAGCTATCCGATTTCTTTTGGGCCGGACATGTGGCTTGCTGCCGGAGGCGTTTTGCCGATGCGCTTGCCTACTACCAAAAAGCATGGAAGCTCCGGGATGAAAACTGGGAGCTCTTCCTCGAGCAACTTGAAGCCGATGCCCTCTACCTAAGCAGCAACGGAATCGATGCTTCGGAGCAGGCCCTGCTGATGGATGAAATGCTTTACAGCTGGAAATAGAAGACTCTTGCCGCAGTTTTTTCTGAACAAATACCCTTGTTGCCTTGTTGTCTCCCTGTAAAAACTTCAAACAAATCAGCAATTTTAAAAAATCAACGTAACAGATGAAACGACTTATTTTCCCGCTCCTCCTTATGATCGGATGGGCCCTACCCGCAACAGGGCAACACAAACTCCCGGATTTACCCTATCGTTACGCAGCCTTGGAACCACACATCGATAGCCTTACGATGTATATCCACTACAACAAGCACCACGCTGCTTATGTAAATAATCTGAACAAAGTCCTCGAAGCTTATCCCGAATGGCAACTTAAGGATGTGACGGAATTGCTTGCTCATATTGACAAGCTTCCCCAAACTATTCGTACGACGGTTCGTAACAACGCGGGAGGACATTACAACCATTCCTTGTTTTGGGAAATGCTGGCCGAGCCGGGCACTACCCGTATGTCTTCCCGAACGGAAAAAGCCCTCATCCGCGATTTTGGATCTGTCGAAGCTTTCAAGCAGGCTTTTGCCCGCTCTGCCATGGGACGTTTCGGGTCGGGATGGGTCTGGTTGTTGCAAGACCGAGACGGAAAACTCTCCGTGCTTTCCACCCCTAATCAGGATAACCCGCTTATGCCCTTTGTGGCTCGGGACATGCGCATCGTTCTCGCTTTGGATGTCTGGGAGCATGCCTACTACCTCAACTATCAATCTCAAAGAGCCGCTTATGTCGAAGCTTTTTGGAATGTTGTAAACTGGCGGAAAGTGGACGAAGTTCTGAAATAAATCCTCCGAGCTTATGTCCATCCCTTTGAACAACAAGGGGACATTGGAAGAAGTTACCGGTTCCTCCTTAGCGAAATAAAACAAAGCAGGCTGTCTCGCATTGGGTCGAGACAGCCTGCTTTGTTAATCAGTGATGCTTCATTTTTTATTGAATACTAATCTTTTTAATTGTTGTTTCTGTCCGTAACAGGTAAATGCCTGCCGGTAGGCTGCGTGTGTAGTTTACACCCGCTTGTAACTGTAAACGGTACAGTTCTATGCCCTTTGTGTTGTAGATGCTGAGCATTTCATCTTGGTCGGCAATCAGATGGAGCTTTCCGGGGCTGGTCCATACACACGGTTTGCTTGGGCTGTGGCTACCAAGTCCGGTGACCTCTTCAATGGGGTTGAAGTTTTTCCAGACCTCAGCTGTCTGATATTCTCCTTTTGTCCCGCTTGGAACCTTCAGTCTGATGGTACTTAAATCGAGATTGCCGAATTGTGCGGCTTTCAGCAGAGGAGCTGTGCTCCAGGCTACCTGTATGCTTTTCAGTTTGCTGCAATCGTTGAATACGGTTATCGCTTCGCCCAGACTGCTTACTGTGGCAGGTATGCTGAGGCTTTCCAGGTTACGGCAAGCAGTAAAGGCATTTTTAGCCAACTCAGCTACGCCCTGCTCTATGCTGAAAGCCGGTTCGGCTTTGGCTGCAGGATAGTGTATGAGTCTTGTTTTTGCCTTGTTGTAAAGTACGCCCTCCTTCGAGCTGTAGTGTTGGTTACCGGCAACTACTTCTATTTGGCTTAGTTCATGAGCTCCCGTAAAGGCATCGTCGTTGATTTGGCTGAGTGTGGCGGGAAGCTTTACGCTCCGCAACTTCAGGCAGGAGAGGCCTAAAGCGCCGTTTTCAATGGAGGTCACCCGATAGGATTTGCCTTTGTAAGGCAGCTGATCCGGTATTACCACATCTCCGGCGGGTTGGTTGGCAGCCCTCGAGTAGAACCCGGTAGCGGGTAACGCTTCCCGGATTTCGCGCGATACTTCGACATTTCCTGCTCCGGCATCGGTAATTCTGTAGTAGAGATCGCCGAATTTGAAGTCGTAGTATTGTTCTACAATCGGAGCAAAATCTTTCCATACCTTGGCAGATTCATAGAGGTTTTTTGTGCCTCGCGGTACGGAAAGTTGTATGCTGTTAAGTTTGAGTCCGCTGAATACATTGCCGCTAACAGACAGGGGAGGATTCATGCCCACGGACAATTCTTTCAGGGCTGTTGTTTCCTGAAAAGCGTAGGGGAAAATCTGGATAATGCTTGAAGGGAGGTTTACCGACTCCAAGCTGTTGCAGGAGAAGAAGGCGTGTTCGTCGATGCTTTTTACACCCTCCGGCAATAGCAACGAATTTAAGTGTTTCGATTCGGAGAAAGCTCCTTTGGCTATTTTTTCGACTCCCGCAGGAAGACTGAAAAGACCTCCTGCCTTGTTGGCCGGGTAGCAGAGCAACATGCTTCCACTCTTGTTGTAGAGTACGTCTTCGACGGACTTGAAGTCTTCGTTACCGTTTGCTACTTCTATTCTTTCCAGCTTGCTGCATCGGTAGAGGGCATAGTTTCCTATGGTCTTTATACTGCCGGGTATCTTTAGGGAGCTTAACATGGTACAGGCATTCAAGGCATGTTCTCCGATGCTTCGTACCGAGTATTTTTGACCGGCATGCTCCACCTCGGCTGGTATGTCAACACCTCCCGAAGGTTGTGTACTCATAGAGCTGTAATAGGAGTAGGTGCTTAGGTTGAAATCTCTCAGTTCGCGCGATACTTCCACTTCCCGTTTCGAAATGTTGGTTATGCGGTAGTAGAGCTTTCCGGATTTAAAACTGTAGTACAAACTTTCGAGGAAAGGTTTCTTGAAATCTTTCCACACAGGGGCTCTTTTATAAGCATCGCTTGTCCCGGAGGGTAGCGTGAGGGTTACTGTGTTTAAGGCTATTCTACTGAATACGCTTGGGTCGATAGGTAGAGGCTGCTCCCAATTTACAAGAACGCTTCTGAGCTTCAGGCAACCTTGAAAGGCATTGCTTTGTATTTCGTTGATGCTTTTTGAGAAGATTATCGTTTCGAGTTCGTTGCAGTAGCTGAAAGCTCCCGCCCCGATAGTTTTGAGGCCGTAAGATAGTTCGATTTTTTTCAGGAATCGACTTCGACTAAAAGCGCTTTTATCGATTCTCGTTACACCCTCGGGAAGCTTGTAGCCTTCGTCTCTTTTTCCTGAAGGATATTGCAACAAGTCGCTTTTAGTCTTGTTGAACAGAACGCCTTCAAAGCTCGCATAGTTGATGTTATTGTTCGATACTTCGAAGGTCTCCAGCGTGGGGCAATTACTGAAACTGTTGGAATGGATGCTGCTCAAACTTTCCCCTATGTGGATGTTTTTCAGCTTTTCCGAATTTTCGAATACACTGCCTCCGATGCTTTCTACTTTTCCGATGTGCAATGTTTCTATAAGACGGCTGTAAGCGAATGCATGATTTTCTATTTTCTTCACGTTGTCTGGAATTGTGAAGCTGGTGCTGGCTCGCCCGCAGGGGTAGCAGATGAGGGTTTCCTTATTGTTGTTATAAAGGATACCGGCTTCGGAGGCATATTGCGCATTTCCCGCCGCTACTTCGATACTTTGCAGGTTGCCGCAGTGGTAGAAAGCGCGGTTTCCTATGTCGCTGAGGCTTGCCGGAATCCGAATCGAGGTGAGGCCCGATTGCATAAAGGCATTGGCTTCGATTGTTTTTAAACCCTCCGGTAGCTGGATGGTTCGGAGCTCTTTACAGCTGCTGAAAGCCGCTGAACCTATCCGGGTTACTCCACTCTCGACTACCACCGATGTAATGGAGCAGTTGAAGAAGGCTTCGTTTTCGATACTTACTACCTGATAGTTTTCGCCTGCGTGGTTGATGTTTCCGGGGATAACGATGCTTCCTGTGGGGAGAGTGCTGTAGAAGCTATTCGTATCGTCGTTGATGTCGTCCAGCTCGTGAACCACACTGACTTGCTTAAGAGAAGCGTTCACAATCTTGTAGAACAGGCCGTTGTGTGCAAAGTCATAATTTGTTTGTGCTGTTGCAGTAATACATACTGCTGTTACAAAAGCGATGCTTGTGGCGAATAGATTTCTTTTCATAATGCTCTGCTTTTATTAGTTTTTATTGGGATTTTCGTTTTCTAAGGCTTTTGTTTTTCTACAAATATGATGCCTTATTTCCTGAATTTTGGGTACTCCGAAGGATTTTTTCTTTTATTTTCGGGCGATTTCCTTGATTTTTTTTTCTGATAATCAGTTGCTTTTAACTGATTCTTTCGGAGTCTTCCCGCAAGCCGGTAGGGGACTTGGCTTTTAAAAGGTTTTGAAGTCGGTCGGATGCCTGCTTACGGTCTTATTGTTCTCAATCGGGATGAAGATTGCTGCAAATATAGGACTTTTTTGAAAAATATCGATTGCTTTTCGTGGATTTTTATCTACGAAAAACCTCCTGCTCCCCGGAAAAGGGGCAGGAGGTTCTTTTTTGGGGCTTAGCTTTCGGGAGGCTGTTTTTAGAAAGCTGCTCGGAACTGTTCCAGAAAGCGAATGTCGTTTTCGGAGAACAGACGCAAATCCTTGGTGCGGTACTTGAGGTTGGCTATGCGTTCTACTCCCATGCCGAAAGCGTAGCCTGAATATTGTTCGGGATCGATACCGCAGTTTTTCAATACATTCGGATCTACCATGCCGCATCCGAGTATTTCCACCCATCCACTGTGCTTGCAGAAAGCACAACCCTTCCCGTGGCAGATGTTGCATGAGATGTCCATCTCGGCACTGGGCTCGGTAAAAGGAAAGTAAGAAGGCCGGAGGCGTATGCGCGTTTCGGATCCGAACATTTCGCGTGCAAAATAAAGCAAAGCCTGCTTGAGGTCAGCAAAAGACACTTCGCGGTCGATGTACAGCCCTTCTACCTGATGGAAAAAGCAATGTGCTCGATAGGAGATGGCTTCGTTGCGATACACGCGTCCGGGGAAAATGAGGCGTATCGGAGGCTTGCGATTTTCCATTACCCGTACTTGCACCGAAGAGGTGTGCGTACGCAGGAGTATGTCGGGGTTACGCTCAACGAAAAAAGTATCCTGCATGTCGCGTGCCGGATGTTCGAGGGGGAAGTTGAGTGCCGTAAACACATGCCAGTCGTCTTCAATTTCGGGACCTTCGGCTATGCTGAAGCCCAAACGGGAGAAAATAGCTGCGATTTCGTGCTTTACCAGCGAGAGGGGATGGCGGCTGCCGATCTTTAGGGGAAGGGCGCTGCGTGTCAAGTCGCCGACTGTGTTGTCCTCTTGCCGCTTGGCAAAGGATTCTTTCAGGGTGTTTATTTTTTCTTGGGCAGCCTGCTTCAGTTCGTTGAGCAAAACGCCCATCTCGCGTTTCTCTTCGTTGGCTACGTTGCGAAAGTCGTTGAACAAGCTCGTTATTTCTCCTTTTTTACTTAAGAGGCGAATACGGAGTTTCTCCAGTTCCTCGGCATTTGAGGCTGTTAATGCTTCGATTTCCGCTCGCAGCTGTGCTATTTTAGTTCTCATTTTTGGCTCTTTTGGGATGTGCATTGCTGGTTGATGCTGCAAAAATACGTATTTCCTGTGGGAAATTAATGCGGGAAACTGCGAATTTTTGAAAACCGGGTCTCGCGGCTATAGCCCGGAGCTTTCGACTGCCTGCCTTGGCTTCGATTTTTAGCAGCAACATATTTTTATATTTCGATTTTTTAGCTTACATTTGCCTCTCTCAAAATTTTATTTTGAATTTATGGAAGAGGTGATGCCCATAAGGGAAGTTTTGGCTTTTCTCTCCGACCTGAAAGAGCATAACGATCGAGAGTGGTTTGCCGCTAATAAAACACGCTATCTTGCTGCCCGTGAGGCTTTCGAGCTTAGGGTTCGAGAGCTTGTTTCCGAAATATCCGGATTTGACGAAGATATTAAAAACGTGGATGCAAAGAATTGTCTTTTTCGCATTTACCGCGATACACGTTTCTCGTCCGATAAAACTCCTTATAAGACACATTTCGGCGCCTACATTGCATCGGGCGGCGGACGGAAAAGTCCACGTGCCGGTTATTACCTGCATCTTGAGCCCGGAGCCTCTTTTCTTGCAGCCGGTTTGTGGTGCCCCGAAGCACACATATTGAAAGCGCTGCGCAGGAGTGTGTATGAAAATATTGATGAATTTAACGAAATACGTTTGAGCAAGGAGTTTGCTGAACTTTTTCCGGTTTTCTTCGATAAGGATAAATTGAAAAAACTGCCTCCGGGTTTCCCGAAAGACTTTCCTGAAGCTGAGTTTCTCAAATTGAAACATTATATCGTCGAGTTTCCGGTGGAGGACAAGTGGATGGCCGAGGAGCTCCTGGCCACCCGGGTAGCCCGCATATTGAAAACGGCTTATCCGCTGAATCGTTTTTTGAATTATACGGTCGATTTGCTGATAACATAATGATATAAACCGGCATCCTCAGGCATTGAGTTGCTTCGGATGGCGGTCTTAAATCTCTAAAAGAAGAATGTCTCTCATGAACGAATTAGCCCTCGTAGCTTCAGATCCCTATCTGGCTCCTTACGCGGAAGCCGTAGCCGGCCGCCACGAATATTTTCTGGAAACCGAAAAGAAACTGATTGGAAACAACAAGTCTCTTTCCGATTTTGCTACCGGATATCTCTATTTCGGTCTTCATCGAAACTCCGATGGTTGGGTTTTTCGCGAATGGGCGCCCAATGCTACCGCTCTGTATCTTATCGGAGATTTTAACAACTGGCAAAAGCATCCCGACTATCAACTGAAAAGAATCGCTGATGGTATTTGGGAAATCTTTATGCCTCAGTATGCCTTGACGCATTTGCAGCACTACAAGCTCTATGTCGAGTGGGAAGGAGGATCCGGTGAGCGCATCCCAGCTTGGGCTAAGCGCGTTGTGCAGGATGCCGATACAAAAATATTCAGTGCACAGGTCTGGGATCCGGTGAATCCCTATAAATTCAAACAAAAAAAGTTTGTCCCGAAAACCAACCCTTTACTTGTTTACGAATGTCACATCGGTATGGCCAGTGCCGAAGAGAAAGTGGCCAGCTACGAAGAATTCCGCCTGAATGTACTGCCCCGAATAGCACGTTTGGGATACAATTGCATCCAAATAATGGCCATACAAGAGCATCCCTACTATGGCTCTTACGGTTATCATGTTTCCAGTTTTTTTGCTGCCTCCTCGCGCTTCGGAACCCCCGACGAGCTGAAGCACCTGATAGATGACGCTCATAAGCGAGGCATTGCCGTGATTATGGATTTGGTACATTCGCACGCTGTGAAGAATGAAGTGGAGGGCCTGGGGCGTTTCGACGGAACACCCTATCAATACTTTCACGGAGGAGCACGTCGCGAACATCCGGCTTGGGATTCGCTTTGTTTCGATTATGCTAAGCCTGCCGTACTGCATTTCCTGTTGTCGAACTGTAAGTTCTGGCTCGAAGAATATAAATTCGATGGTTTTCGCTTCGATGGAGTAACCTCTATGCTCTACCGCAGCCACGGCCTGGGTGAAGACTTCTCGGATTACAGCGCTTACTACAACCTGAATCAGGACGGCGATGCCATTTGTTACCTCACCCTTGCCAATCGCTTGATACACGAGGTTAACCCCCAGGCCATAACTATTGCCGAAGAGGTAAGCGGTATGCCCGGACTGGCCGTGAAAATTGAAAAGGGAGGCATCGGTTTCGACTACCGACTGGCCATGAATATTCCTGATTTTTGGATAAAATACATCAAGGAAGTGAAAGACGAAGACTGGAAAGTCGGTCACATATATTGGGAACTGACCAATCGACGTCGCGATGAAAAAACATTGAGCTATGCCGAAAGTCACGATCAAGCTCTTGTGGGAGATAAAACAATTATATTCAGGCTGATAGATTCTGATATGTATTGGCATATGCAAAAAGGCGACACAACCCTTTTAGTCGATCGAGGTATTGCGCTCCACAAAATGATTCGTCTCATTACCGCCACTACCATAAACGGAGGTTACCTTACTTTTATGGGGAATGAATTCGGACATCCCGAATGGGTGGATTTTCCACGCGAAGGCAACGGGTGGTCGTACAAGTACGCGCGCCGACAATGGGATTTGGTCGACAACGAGAACTATCTCTATAGTGCGCTCAACACTTTTGAGCACGATATGATACGTGTCATTCTTTCTCAGCCCGAATTCAACCGTTTGCCTATTTATCAACTCTGGGATAAGGAAGGCGACCAACTGCTGGCTTACCAACGAGGCGATTTGATTTTTATATTTAATTTCAATGGAAGTAAATCATACCCCGAGTACGGAATTTTAGCCGAGAAAGGAAGCTATAAAACCCTGTTGAATACCGACGAAGTAAAATACGGAGGTTTCGGATTGGTGGATAACAAAGTACTGCATCACACCCAATTCGATCTCGAAGAGCCCGGCCCGAAAGAGTGGTTGAAGTTCTATATTCCTGCACGATCGGCACTTGTGCTGAAAAAAATACAAAATAAAACAACCAAATAAAAGAGAACTACGTATGAAAAAAGGAATTCTAATAAGCGCATCTCTTGTTGGCGCTCTGTTCATTCTTCTTTTGTTGCTTCCTGTTTTGTTTAAAGGAAAAATAACGCAGTTGGCTAAAGATGAAATTAATAACATGCTTACGGCCAAAGTCGATTTTGGTGGATTCGACATGAGTTTTATTCGTAATTTTCCTCATGCTTCTTTCCGTATCAAGGACTTGCAGGTAATCGGTACCGAAGCCTTTGAAAAAGATACCTTGTTTTCCGGTAAAAGCATCGACTTGGTTATCAACCTGTCGAGCCTATTCTCCGACAAAGGTTATGAAATCACGAAATTGGCGCTCGAACAGCCGCGTATCTTTTTACATACTTTACCCGATGGGCGTAGCAACTGGGACATAATGAAGGACAAAGAGGAGAAGGAGCAAGTAGCCGATACCGCCGATATGAACTTCAATTTTAAACTGAAAAAATTTACCATCGAAGAAGCCGCTTTGACTTATCGGGATGATGAAGGGGAGATGCAAGCCGAAATACTTGGTTTCAATTTATCCTCCTCGGGCGATCTGGCTGCCGATAGCTCTTTGTTAAAAACGCAGCTTCGGATAGCTTCGCTCAGCTTCGGAATGGAAGGTATTGAGTATATCTCTAAGGCGACGGCAGAGGTGGATGCCGACATCAATGCGAATTTAAATGATTTTATATTTACTTTCAGTAAAAATACATCCCGTTTTAATGCGATTGCTTTTTCGCTCGACGGATCTTTCCAGTTGCTCGAACCCGAAGGTTTTTATATGGATCTCAAACTGAATGCTCCCGAGGTCGATTTCAAGTCCATACTCTCACTCATTCCGAGCATATATTCTCGCCAGTTTGAAAGTCTAACGGCTGATGGCAAAGTTGCTTTATCCGCTTTTGTAAAAGGAAAAATGCTGGGCGATCTGTATCCGGCCTTCGATGTTAATCTCTCCGTGGCCGATGCTTGGTTCCGCTATCCCGCCTTGCCTCAGTCGGTGCAAAATATTCAGCTTGCTCTCTCCGTTTCCAACCCCGGAGGTGAGTTGGATTTAACGAAAATCGATCTTTCGCGCTTCTCTTTCCTGATGGGCAATAATCCTTTTTCAGCTACCGCACGTGTTACCCAACCCCTTTCCGATCCCGATTTGAAGCTTAATGCAAAAGGAAAGCTTGATTTGGGCATGATTAAAGATGTGTATCCTTTGGAGGAGGGAAGTTCATTGAACGGGGTTTTTACGCTTGATTTGAACCTAAACGGCCGCATGTCCTACTACGAAAAAAATCAGTTCGATAGATTTACTTTCGCTGGAAACATGTCGATTTCCGACTTGTCGCTGACAACGAGTGCTCTTCCGCAGCAGGTTATCATTCCTCGTGCGGCGCTTTCGTTTAACAACCGTTATGCCGATCTTTCCGCTCTACAGCTCCGGATAGGCAAAAACGATATGCAGGCAAGCGGGAAACTGGAAAACTTTCTCGCCTATGCACTTCGCGATCAGACCCTAAAAGGGAAGCTGATTCTCAATTCCAATTATCTGAACATAAACGATTTCATGAAAGAGGAAGTCTTAACTCAGGATGCTAAACAGGATGTGGATACGGAGGAAGAAGCCCTGTCCCTGATAGAAGTACCTAAAAACATCGACTTCGTTTTACAGGCTAATTTCAAAGAATTGCTCTATGATAACATGCGCTTCAACAATGCGAAAGGCGTGTTGCGGGTAGAAAACGGCGAAATGAAATTTCAAGATATGACTATGCAGGCTTTCGGAGGAAGTCTTGGTTTGAAGGGAACATACAGCACTGCCGACCTGGAAAAGCCTTTTGTAAATATGGATTTCGCTATTACCGATGTTTTCTTTACCGAAATATTTAAACAAGTGGAGACAATACGTAAGTTTGCTCCGGTCTTTGAGCAGGCTACCGGTAAATTCTCTACTAAGTTGTCCTTCAATACCTTGTTGAAACAGGATATGATGCCTGATTTGAATACCGTTTCGGCTAAGGGCTCTTTGGCAACCAAAACGGTTGGCCTCAAAGAGATACCGGCACTTAATGAACTGGCTGCACAGTTGAAGAAGCCCGAGCTCTCAAACCTCTTGTTGAAAAATCTTTCTTTGCTCTTCTTCATCAAGGACGGCAGACTTAATATGCAACCTTTCGATGTTAAAGCCGGTGACTTTAACATCAGTTTAAGTGGTTCTTCGGGCTTAGATCAGAGTCTTGCTCTCCAAGGAAAGATACGCTTACCCGATGTCTTGAACATGGGACGATTTTCGACACTTCCTTTTTCCATTGGAGGAACTTTCACACGCCCAGTGGTTCGTGTAGATCTTGCTGAAACCGTGAACGCTTTTTTGGATGAGGCCAAGACAGCAGTAAAGGCTGAGGTGGATAAGAAAGTTGGTGAAATAAAAGAAAAGGCCGATGCGGAAATCCAAAAACAAAAAGAAGCCGCTCTTCGCGAGTATCGGCAACAAGCCGATAAACTTCGGGCAGAAGCCAAGGCTTTAGGAGATAAAATAGTGGAAGAAGCTCAAAAACAAAGTGATGCTTTGGTAGAAAAAGCGGAGAACCCGATCGCAAAAAAAGTAGCTGAATTATCCGGGAAAAAATTGGTAGAGGAGGCGCGCAAACAGGCTGATGAACTTTATCGGAAAGCCGATGAGGAAGCTATTAAGTGGGAAGAAAAAATGAAACAGCTTTAATATCATTATGTTGCGATTGTTTTATAAACTCCCTGTTTTCTTCTCTCGGAACTTATTCCTTCTGGTATGTTGCTGTTTGCCTTTGGCTCTTGAGGCTCAATCTCCCAATGCGACAACTGCGGATGCACTTCTCGATAAAGGAGCCTACCGTGAAGCTTTGGATGCATACAAAACGCTTCTGAAAAAGAAAACAACGCCGCAATTGAAGTATAAATATGCCTACTGTTGCTATAAATTGGGAATGACGGAAGAAGCCATTCACTACTTTCAAATTTCCGACTCCAAGCAGACAAAGCGATATTATTATCTGGCTGAGTTATATGTTGATGATTATCAGTTTGATGCAGCTATTGAGGCTTATCACAAATACCTTGAGAGTTTGACGGAGACGAATCCCGAACGCCTTGAAATTCAGGATAAAATACGTCGCTCGCGTACGGCTCTGGAGCTTCTGTCGCGGGTGGAAGATATTAGCATCATCGATAGCATAAGTGTTGATAAGCATGATTTCCTGTCCTACTATCACCTGAGTTCCGATTTGGGAAACTTTGAGCGGGATAGTATTTCTCTGCGTTCTCGGGCTGTGGATCGTATATTCTACATGACACAGCGGCGCGACAGGCTTTATTTTTCCAATGAGAACAAAGGAAATCTGGATCTGTTTTATTCCTACAAATTGTTGAGCGGCTGGTCGGAAGCCCTGCCTCTGAGCGAGCAAATCAATTCGGAAGCGAATGAGAACTATCCCTTTCTGATGCCCGATGGGATAACTATTTACTTTGCTTCGGACGGCAAAAATTCGATCGGAGGTTACGACATCTTTGTCAGTCGCTACATCCCTTCGGAAAATCGCTATTTCCCCCCTGAGAATGTCGGGATGCCTTTCAATTCGCCTTATGACGATTATATGTTGGTAATTGACGAAGTGAACAAAGTAGGCTGGTTTGCCAGCGAGCGAAACCGTAAAAATAATCAGGTGACGATATACCTTTTTGTTCTTAACGATGCGAAAAAGATATTGAACTCAGTTGATTCTACCCGTATACGTGATGCGGCTAAGATAAAAAACTTTAGACTTGCTTCCGAGCTTTCTCCCTTTGCCTTTCGAGCTAAAATTAAATCCTCTCCCGACGAAGGAAAAGGAGAACAACTTTCTTCGGAGAAGCAAGAGCCTGAAAACTCGAACTGAGTTTTTTTGAATGATTTTGAAATTAATTGTACTTTTATCGCGCTTTATATCGAAACTCGTATGGATGTAACTATCGTACTTTTATTGCTTTTCTTAAGCGCCGTATTTTTCCTTGTTGAACTTTTCTTCCTTCCGGGTATATCGGTGGCCGGTGTAGCTGCGCTTCTTTTTGCTGGAGCTGCGGTGTTCTATGCCTATACCATAAGCCCTGTGGCAGGGCATCTGACTCTTGCCGGTAGTTTTGTCGTGGCGGGATTAGGCGTCTGGCTTTTTATCAGATCCAAAACTTTGGAAAGAATTTCTCTGAAAACCGATATCGACAGCCGTATTGAACCGCTCAAAGATATGGATATCCGCGTGGGAGACAAAGGGATTACAGTCTCGCGTCTGGCTCCTATGGGACAGGTCAAAATAGCAGGACGTACGGTCGAAGCAAAAACGAACGACGATTTTATTGACGAAGGTCAAACGGTTGTCGTTCTCGAAGTGAAGAATACCAACATCGTGGTGGAGCGCGTGTGAACATTTTTATTTTATTTATATATTAACTTTTTTAACAAAACAAACGCTTATGATTGAAGTTATCGGATTGATAGTACTCGGTATTATCGTACTACTGTTCTTTTATTACGTACCTTTTGTACTCTGGGTTTCGGCTAAAGTTTCCGGAGTGAGTATCTCGCTTTTGCAACTTTTCCTCATGCGAATACGTAAGGTTCCCCCCGGAAAAATTGTGTCTTGTATGATTGAAGCTCACAAAGCAGGTTTGAGTGAAGTAACCCGCGATGGCTTGGAAGCTCATTATCTGGCCGGTGGGCATATCGAGCGTGTTACACATGCCTTGGTTTCGGCCTCGAAAGCGAATATCGACCTCGATTTTCGTATGGCTACGGCCATCGATTTGGCCGGTCGCGATGTGTTCGAGGCCGTTCAAATGTCCGTTAACCCTAAGGTTATCGACACACCTCCGGTAACAGCCGTTGCCAAAGACGGTATTCAGCTGATTGCCAAAGCGCGTGTTACCGTACGCGCCAATATCAAACGCCTCGTGGGAGGTGCCGGCGAGGAAACCATCCTGGCTCGCGTAGGAGAGGGGATTGTATCCTCCATCGGCTCATCCGAAACACATAAGAGCGTACTCGAGAATCCCGACTCAATCTCGAAACTCGTACTGAAAAAAGGCCTGGATGCCGGAACTGCCTTCGAAATCCTATCCATCGATATTGCTGATATTGATATCGGTAAAAATATCGGTGCACAACTTCAGATTGATCAAGCAGAGGCCGACAAGAACATCGCTCAGGCCAAAGCTGAAGAACGTCGTGCTATGGCCGTAGCTACGGAACAGGAAATGAAGGCTAAAACCCAGGAAATGCGTGCCAAAGTTATTCAAGCCGAAGCCGAAGTGCCTAAGGCCATGGCTGAAGCCTTCCGCAGTGGTAACCTGGGCATTATGGACTATTATCGCATGAAAAATATCGAAGCCGACACCTCCATGCGTGAAGCCATAGCCAAACCGGAGAAAGCGCCTGCCAGCACTAAGCCCAAGGGAAAAGAATAAATTCTGCTTACAAATTCCGAACAATCTCTCCGGCGGAAATTTCCGTCGGAGAGATTGTTTCAATAAAGCAGGGCCGAAAGTAAAATTATTTTGAGAAAAGCTTATGAGAAAACTACTGTTAATTATGGGGATTATTGGGTTTTTAAATGCTTATGCTCAGGAGAAATCGTATCAGGTTTATTTCAATAAATTGATGAAAGTCCTTGGAACGGAATATGTTATAGCCTCGATCCGGAATGATTATAAAGTATTTAAAAAATCAGAAAACTATCTTGTTTTTATCAATACGCAGACAACGGAAAAAACACGGGTTGATTTCCCTGAAGATAGTAACATTAGAGAAGTACAGCAGATTAAAATAGATAGTTTGGGGATCAACCGGATACTTGTTGCCGGAAAAATTTTTGATCTGAATATGAAAAATGGAATCGATTGGGATGATCCTATTCAAATCATTATATTGTCGACAGATGGAAAAGAAAAAATACAATTAACTGATACTAATTTTTTTACGAGAAATTGGGTTGTGGATGAGTTCACAGGAAGTCTTGTGGTGACGGGTTATTCCGACTCCAATGATAACAAACGATACGACAACAGAGACAAAAGTGAGATCCGGATTTATGACCTTAAAACCCTGCAAATGAAGGGTAAATTATGAAAAATGCCGCATTGAGCCTCTTCCTGCCTACAGAAAGTTTGTCTGTACAAAAGGACTTCTTAGCGAAGCCGGAGGAATATTGATTCGCAAGACTAAAAAACGGATGCAAAAATAGACTTGGGAGATTATCCGAGCGCAGGATTTTGAGTTTTTTTATTTGATTGATAAATAGCTGGTTGCGCCTGTAAGTCTCATGAGAGATATGAGAGGCGGGAACAAGATAATCCCCCGGAAGAAACTTCTTTCGGGGGATGCGTTTATCTTTCTTCTTTTTTTTTTTTTTTCTTACCGAATTGAGTTGCTTAACCGACAGTATAAATTAAGATGTGTGTCATTTTAAATCTTTATACCCTTTGGACTTAGGCACTTTGCTTGCAGCAATCCCAATCTTTCTCAAACTGTTTTTTTTAAGGTGCAATATTCGTTTAAAGAGACAAAAAAGTTCCGAATTTATTTTATACGAGATATGAAATAAAAAACAGGAAAAATATATCTTATTCCAAAAAAATATTATAATTTTGTGGCAGTGTCGTATGAGTACATAGTTAACCTGCCCCTTTGCATACACAGAAAGGAGCCTAAAAGTGGGATGGATATGAAAAAAGGGTATTGCTAATTAAATATATATTTATATCTTTGTGTAAAAAAAATATGAATTGCCCCAAGTGTTTATGTGAAGAAAGTGTCAGATCTGGCATAAT